>NZ_JBIIBA010000005.1:0-100048 GCF_044239665.1 Sphingorhabdus sp. | reverse complement strand
GGCATGGACAATATGGTCACGCCGAACATTGATCTCAAAAATGACCGTTCGTCCTTCCGATTCAGAAAAACGCTCGGCCAAAAAATTATGGAAGAATGGGCTTCGCCGGGCGCATCATGATTAAAAAAGCACAAGCAGGAGGGTGCGTTATGGCCACTGTATGCGCGGATGCCATAGAGCCCCACTACTTGTTGCGATTTCAGATTGCCGCAACCTTGGAGCCAAACTGCCTCGACAGATTTGATGCCTCAGCCATAATTTCTACCTCACCCGGCATTGTCAGTGATTGGGGCATAGACCGCGCGGCGCTCTGTTTCATTTTTTCGACTTAATTGATCGGCATTGCGATTGATCCAATCCTGCTCGGCAATCTGCCTGATTGGATTGGTTGCTGTCCGACGATGCTCGCCTATCTAATTGTCATGGCGTTTGGAATGTTTAAGGCGCTCTCAGTGCAACGCGTTACCAGTATGTTGATTGTCGTTGAGAAGTGACCCGTTATTTTCACCGAGAGGGTCAGCGGTTCGAGCCCGTTAGCGCCCACCATATTTCTCAATGGCTTACAGGGCTTCCCGGCTAGTTTTGTTATCTGCACTAATTCTCATGGTAGCACCATGGAAGCACGGTAAATCAAATTACGGGAGCCTCAGGGAGTAAGGCTTCCTGATTCTCACTCAGGTTTCTCCTATTTTTCTCCATAACCCAATCATGGCCTAAGCCAAATCACCCCATTTAGCGGTGAAGCTAGGTGACAATTCTCTCGTATCAATTGCCATCTCCGCTTTCCCTAAAGCGCATACACCCTAAGATGGGTGATCATGAACACCCATTCTGACCTACCCATTGCTGCTGCCAACCACGTTAGTTCCATGCTGACGTTGGCCAAACAAAAGCATGGAGAAGCGATGGCAATGGTAGGCATACCTGATGCCAATGCCATTCCAAGACTGCGACAGGTTTTACAGCTTCTGGAAGAGGTTGAACTTCTGGCTGAGGACGCTGGTTGAATAGCCCCTAGATTTCTGGACGCCTTCTTCCCTAAATTTGAGGTAAGGAGACGAAGATGAGTAAGGTAAATTTCAGCGATGAGTTCAAGCGGGATGCGGTGGCTCAGATCACGGAGCGCGGCTATCCGGTCGCGGAGGTTTCGCAGCGACTGGGGGTCAGCCAGCACTCGCTGTATGCTTGGAAGAAGAAGTTCTCTCGGCCTTCTGGCGGCGATGATAAGGATGCCGAGATCCGGCGATTGAAGCGCGATCTTGTCAGAGTCACCGAGGAGCGCGACATTTTAAAAAAAGCCACCGCGTATTTGACCTGTGGTCACTTCGTTCCGCCAGAGATGCAAAGTGAGATACGCTTTCATTGCAGAGCATCGCGATAAGTTCAGGGTTCGGGCGATGTGCCGGTGCTTGGCAGTGCAGCCTAGTGGCTACTATGCCTGGCAGAAGGATCCGCTGAGCCAGCGGGCACGTGAAGATATACGGCAGACCAAGCTGATCAGGCAGGCTTGGAATGATAGCAACAAAGTATATGGCTACCGCAAACTGCATGATGATCTGATGGATCAGGGTGAGACCTGCTGTCCGAACCGCGTGGCGCGACTGACAAAAATGGCCGGCATCAAGGCGCAAATTGGCTACAAGAGGCGCCCTGGGAGCTATGGGGGCAAGCCATCGGTTGCCGTCGATAACACGTTGGCTCGGCAGTTCGATGTCGGCATGCCTGACAAAGCTTGGGTGACGGACATCACCTACATTCGCACAATGGAAGGCTTTGCCTATCTGGCTGTCGTGCTTGACCTCTATTCCCGCCGCGTGGTGGGCTGGTCTATGCAAAGCCGACAGGCCACCGATGTGGTGTTGCAAGCTTTGCATATGGCGGTTTGGCGACGAAAGCCAAAAAGCCGTGTACTGATCCATTCCGATCAAGGCTCGCAGTTCACCAGTATGGACTGGGCTGCCTTCGTTAGGGCTCACAATCTGGAACATTCAATGAGCCGACGGGGCAACTGCCACGACAATGCAGTAGCCGAGAGCTTCTTCAACCTGCTCAAGCGTGAGCGCATCCGGCGTCGAACCTACAAAACGCGGGAGGAAGCAAGGCAGGATGTGTTCGATTACATCGAAATGTTCTACAATCCAGTGCGCAGGCACGCTAGGAACGGAATGCTGTCACCCGTCGAGTTCGAACGGCAGCAGATTTTGAAAACAGAAGGCGTCTAGAAAACTAGGGGCTATTCAGTTTTTCAGGATTTTAGGCATGGCAAGGCATTGCCCGACGAGCACGTCGAGCCTTTGCCTTGCTATGTCTGCTTTGGTTTTAGTTGCTGCGGGTTGTTAGTGCGGCATCGTCATCAATGACGATTTCCAGGCCAAGCTTGGAAGCTACTGCAAGAAACGATTTCAGTTTTTGCTCAAATTCTTCCATGGACGTGGAGAAGTTTAGCAAGCTGGAGCCGTTGCAAGGAACAATCATCTCTAATGAAATGATATGTCCTTCCTTATCACAGAAAGATAAGGCTTTGCACCATTCGTCATTGATCAGTTTGCCTAGATTTTGTTCCACAAATTCATGTGTGTGACCGTAAGGGTTCTCAACGCCCAAACTAGCACTGATCTTTATATTCCCGCAGCATTCACACGCTTCTATGGCGATGAATTCTGGAGAACGCTCCAATATGAGGCATTTCCAGCCGAACGATATATGACCTATGCCTTCTTTTGTTAGCGTTGACGAAATATGATCCAGAACAACTTCGGGCAAATTTGATAAATTTGTTTTATCGAATAAAACATAGTTTGTATTGTAAATGGGCATATTGATTTCCTTTTTGTTTTTTGAATCTCCTTCGTTTTGTAGGATTGCGTGTTGGATAGTTGTTGCGGCTTTCGCTGCTGTGTTGGAGGTAATCATAGAGCACCCCCAAAATTCAATGATGCATCGGCAGTTGTGGTAGATGCAAATGTACGTTCGTTCGTCCAGCGATCGACATCATTCGCAGCGTAGCGAACGTGGCGTTGGATTTTGACGAACTTTGGCCCGATTTCTTGCAGCCTCCATTTAGCAAGCGTATTTGGATTGACCGCAAGCATCACAGCTAGCTGCTTCGGGGTTAGTAGATTTTGTGCCATATTTTTACTCCTTTATGACTGCGCACCCAGACTATCTGGGAACGACAAGGAGCTTTCTACGGCGCCCTAGTAGGCCCGTCCAATGAAGTGAAATGGGCTACATTAAAATGAATTGGTATTAATTGGTATTAATTCCGGCTTAAGATTTAGTCTTTGTAAACGCCTGATTTCCTGACGAATTGCTTCAAAACCGGGAGTTCTTTTGCCAGTCCCAGCGTGACTTTCCTTAAGCTCATCTACTAGCTTCCATGCCTCTTCGCTGGCATTGTCAGAGAAGATTCCATCAGCCATTTTTTGCTCGATGAGTGGGGTAGCAAGATCAACCAACCTCTTGCGCCCCCTTTTGATGCTTGTTTTAGCTGGCCCTTTTTCTGGGAACATAACCATGAGCTTCACTACGTCGAGCATGATGCTTGGATCAGTAGGCACTCCAACCAGTTCGACAGTCCCATTTTCGATGGAAATGATCAATTCCGGCTCGATTTCGTGTCCGTGCTTTTTAGCAAATGCCTGAAGGTTTTTCAGTGATGAGACCATGCACTGACAGTGCTGCCACTTTGGAGTGGCGCTGGCACCGCTTTTACATGTCAGGCAGCGTTCAGCGGCAAGGCATGTGAGCCATCCTATGGAATGAGCTTTTGCAGGGAGCATGGCACTAACGACGTTACGATCTCTCGTTGCCACCCATGCCAATGCCTGAATGAAGCTCCACTCTGTCTTTGCCTCAATTTGGCGATAGGCATCTGCGTAGTCGTCTTGAATCCATATGGACCTAACTTCGTCATAGAACATAACGAGGTTGTCGGTATCGAGGAAGATGCTTGTTATTTGACTATGAAAGTCCACGAATAAAGGATGGGCCTTGCCCTGCTGCTTTATGGTCAATTCAAAAAATTGTCGGAACCAATCGGCTGTTGGCGGAACATCCGTTGTGATGAAGTCGCTGTCCCATGAAATCGCATCGCAAACAATCCGGCGCCAAAACAGATCATCATCTTTTAGCCTGTCAGTTATAATGCGCCAAGCATTGTCCGAACCTCCAGCACAAGGGCCAAATGCAGCAGCGGCTTGACGAAGTGAGATTTCAGGAGCGTGTTCCATAGAAAGTAGGGTGCCTTCAAGTCACAGAGACCGCAACGTCTTGCAGTGCCGTGCCCATTTTTCAAGCGCTTCCCGCTTTTCCTCTTTCCAGTCATGCTGCTGGCGGACATCTGCAACGCCAGCACGGCTCATACCAGAGATGTGGTTCAGGGTGGCTTCGGTTACTTCGAAGCGGACACCAAGCTTCTGGAACCCAGTGGACATGGTCCTGCGAAGATCGTGAATGCGCCAATCGGCAATCTCAATTTATTCAGGCTCTTTTCCGACTTCTACTGATTGTGCCTTGGCCGTCTTCAGCATGGCGGCGTCCAGATGCGACTTTGCCCTTGAAAACCCGCTGATTGGCGTTCTGCCTGTGGTGGTAAAGACTAAGCCTTTTGATGGCCAACCAGGTTTCTTCTGATCGGTCACAGCCGCAAGGTGGTCAAGAATTGCAACGGCCATGGTGCTGAGCGGCACGAGGTGCGTAACGCCGTTCTTGCAACGCTCTTCCGTTAGCGCCCACCATATTTTTCAATGGCGTAACGGCCATCATCCGCGCAAATCGGGATAAAAATTCATGTCCAGTGGTCAGGCGGCAAGGGACCCACCCTTTTTTATTGCGGCAATGATTTGGCCTTGCTGCCTCGCCTGCTCCTCACAGCACCGATTCGGTCTCCAGAACTTGGGCTATGCGGCCCTCCGACTCAGCTTTGCGTGTCGTCCAAGGCCTGCCCCCTCGCAACCCCAGAACCCCACCCGGCGCATCGTCGGCGCCGAGTGTGTTGCTGCAAATATCAGGCTTTGGCTTTCAAGCTCTCTGCGACTGTGACGCCATGCCGCTCGAGCGCTTCCACGATTTTGCCCGCGCCTTCCAAATCGCCCCAGAACATGGGGCCGCCGCGATAAATCGGCCAGCCATAGCCATAGATCCAGACCACATCGATGTCGGACGCGCGCTGGGCTTTGCCTTCTTCAAGGATTTTATAGCCTTCATTGACCATGGGGTAGAGCGTGCGTTCAACGATTTCCTGGTCACTAATCTCGCGCTTGGGCAGATTTGAAGTGGCGCGGAATTCCTCGATAATCGCCAGCGCCTCGGCACTTGGCGTGCCGACACGTTTTTCGTCATAATCGTAAAAGCCCTTGCCGTTCTTCTGACCAAAACGGCCAGCGGCACACAGCGCGTCGCGGATGGTCTCGACCTTTGACGGGTCACGGTGCCAACCAATATCTAGCCCGGCCAGATCGCTCATCTGAAACGGTCCCATGGGCATGCCGAAATCGGTATGCACCTTGTCAATCTGTGCGGGCGTCGCCCCTTCCAACAGCAATTGCATCGCTGGCTGCTGCCGCGTGGACAGCATCCGATTGCCGATAAAGCCATGGCAGACGCCTGCAACTACGGCGACTTTGCCGATTTTCTTGCCAATCGCCATGGCCGTGGCCAGCACGTCCGGCGCGGTTTTGTCGCCACGCACGACCTCCAGCAATTTCATGACATTCGCAGGTGAGAAGAAATGCATGCCGACGACATCTTGCGGACGCGCGGTGCTGGCGGCGATTTCGTCAATGTCGAGATAGGATGTGTTCGACGCGAGAATCGCGCCGGGCTTGCAGATGATGTCCAGCTTTCCAAACACCTCTTTTTTGACATCCATGCTTTCATAGACGGCTTCGATCACAAGGTCGCAGTCGGCGAGATCATCGAGCGTCAATGATGGCGTCAGCAAGGCCATCATTTCCTCGACATGCTCCAGCGAGAAACGTCCCTTGGCTGCGCTGTTTTCGTAATTTTTGCGGATAACGCCAACGCCGCGGTCCAGATTTTCCTGCACCATTTCGACGATGGTCACGGCAATGCCCTTTGACAGGAAGTTCATCGAAATCCCGCCGCCCATAGTGCCCGCACCAATCACGCCGACTTTCTTGATATCACGCAACGCAATATCTTTGGCCAGCCCGTCAATCTTTGCGGCTTGGCGTTCGGCAAAGAACATGTGGCGTTGCGCCGCCGATTGCGACCCGCCCATAAGTTTCATAAACTCCGCACGTTCGAACTTCATACCTTCGTCAAAGGGCAAGCGCGTTGCCGCCTCGACACAGGCAAGATTGGCATAAGGCGCGTCAAAGCCTTTCCACTTCTTGGCATTGGCTGCCTTCAATTGTGCAATGATCCCAACATCACCAACCAGCGGACGATCGCGCGTTGGCCTTGGGCCAATAGCGATCAATTCACGTGCATAAGCAATGGCGTCGTCGGCAAGGCTGTCTGCGCCTGCCAACCGGTCAACCAAGCCAATGGACGCCGCCTTCGTCGCCGACAAAGGTTCGCCAAGCGCACACATGGTAGCGGCGGCTTCTACGCCGACAACGCGCGGCAGCCTTTGCGTCCCTCCAGCACCCGGTAGAAGGCCAAGCTTGACCTCTGGCACGCCAAGTCGCGCGGACGGCACGGCAATGCGATAATGGCACACCAAGGCGGTTTCCAGACCTCCACCAAGCGCCGTGCCATGAATGGCAGCGACAACAGGTTTGCCGGCCGCTTCAACCATGGTCAACACAATGTTCAAATCCGGACCTTGGGGGGCTTTGCCAAATTCGGTGATGTCGGCACCGGCGATGAAGGTCGATCCTGCACAGCGCAGCACAATGGCCTTTACATCATCATCCGCCAGTCCCTGTTCAAAACTGTCTTTCAGCCCTTGACGAACATGCCAAGACAAAGCGTTGACGGGGGGATTGTCGACAAGCACCACAAGGACGTCGTCAAATTTCTGTGTGGTTACTGATTGCACGGGCAACTCCTGATTTTTAAGGTTCGGCGCGCTTGCCGGTTGTCGAGTGATGAAGGAACGGGCGGCAGTCCTAATATGTTTTCTGCGGGCTTTGCAATCCTGCTCCTCAAAGCTTTCCGACGTCGTACAATTTACGCTTGGGCTTTTAGGGTTTGGATGATGGCCGAGAAATCGAGGGCACCATTTCCAGCTTCGTCAAATTGCGTATATAATTCCGCCGCGCGGGCACCCATCGGCACATCTGCACCCGCCAAGCTTGCAGCCTCCATCGCCAGCTTAAGGTCCTTCAGCATCAATGCCGTGGCAAAACCGCCTTGATAATCATTGTCAGCCGGCGTCGTTGGCCCAACGCCCGGAACTGGACAATAGCTGGTCATCGACCAGTTTTGGCCCGAGGCCTTCGACGAGATGTCGTAAAAAGTCTGGAGATCGAGCCCAAGCTTTTCGGCCATAGCAAAGGTCTCGCAGGTCGCGATCATTGACGCGCCGAGCAGCATATTGTTGCAGATTTTCGCCGCCTGCCCCGCGCCCGATGCGCCAGCATGAATGACGGCCTTGCCCATAGCGGCCAATATCGGCTCTGCCCGCGCAAAGGCCGTATCCGTGCCGCCCACCATGAAGGTCAGGGTTCCACCATTGGCAGCGGCAATGCCGCCCGACACTGGCGCATCGACCATGTCATAGCCAGCTGCAACCGCCGCCGCCGTCACACTGCGCGCAGTGCCAACGTCAATGGTCGAACAATCGAGCAGTATCGTGCCCTTAGGGGCGTGACCCAATATGTCGTTCTCAAAAACGCTGGCGACGATCTTGCCATTGGGCAACATCGACACAACGGCATCCACGCCGTCAACAGCCGCACGGACAGACGTAAAAACCGCGCAGCCATTATCCTGCGCACGTGCCAATGCATCGCCTGACAGGTCAAAGGCGTTTACCGCATGCCCTGCCTTAACGAGGTTCGCGGCCATGCCGCCACCCATATTACCAAGACCAATAAATGCTACTTTCATATGCCTTACCCCATAGTCGGAATGACGAATGCGTTGCCGCCGTCGGGCGATCCATCGGGCCAACGCTGTGTGATGGTCTTGACCTTGGTCCAGAATTTGACGCCTTCCATGCCATGCTGGTTGGTGTCGCCAAAGGCAGAGCGTTTCCAGCCACCAAAGCTGTGATAGGCAACAGGGACCGGGATGGGCACGTTAATGCCAACCATGCCGACATTGACGCGCGCGGCGAACTCACGCGCTGCGTGGCCGTTGCGGGTGAAGATCGCAACGCCATTGCCATATTGGTGGTTGCTGGCCAGCGATAAGGCTTCTTCAAAATTGGCCGCGCGCACCATTTGTAGAACGGGGCCGAAGATTTCTTCCTTATAGCTTTCCATGTCGGTGGTGACATGATCGAACAAAGTGGGGCCAATGAAATAGCCTTCTTCATGCCCCTGCAGCTTGAACCCGCGGCCATCGATGATCAACTCGCCGCCTTCGTCAACGCACGTCTGGATCCAGCCTTCAACCTTTGCCTTATGCTGCGCGGTGACAACTGGGCCATAATGCGCTTCGGCATCGGTCGAGATGCCCACGCGCAAGGCTTCGATGGCCGGAATGAGCTTAGCCTTCAAACGCTCTGCTGTGTCATTGCCAACGGGCACGACCACAGGCAGCGCCATGCAGCGTTCGCCTGCTGAACCAAAAGCAGCGCCAGCCAAGTCATTGACCACTTGGTCCAAATCCGCATCGGGCATGACGATGCCATGGTTCTTCGCGCCGCCCATGGCTTGCACGCGCTTGCCGTTGGCAACGCCGCGATT
This sequence comes from Sphingorhabdus sp., assembly GCF_044239665.1. Lineage (GTDB taxonomy): Bacteria > Pseudomonadota > Alphaproteobacteria > Sphingomonadales > Sphingomonadaceae > Sphingorhabdus_B. Next base: position 91,223 of record NZ_JBIIBA010000005.1, on the reverse strand, counting down.
GTAAACATAATGCGCAATGTCGGAGGAACCGACAAAGCTAACAGCGCCAATGGCTGGATGGTCCAAAATAGCGTCGACCATTTCTTTGTCGCCATGCACGACTTGGCAGATGCCTTCAGGCAGGCCAGCCTCAATAAATAGTTCGGCCAAGCGCACCGGCACGCTTGGGTCACGCTCGCTTGGTTTGATGATAAAGGCATTGCCCGTCGCTATGGCAGGACCGCACATCCACAAGGGGATCATGCCGGGAAAGTTAAACGGTGTGATACCTGCGCCAATGCCGATGGGCTGGCGCATCGAATAGACATCAATACCAGGGCCAGCGCCTTGGCTATATTCACCCTTCATCACATGCGGGATGCCGCAGCAAAATTCGATGACTTCCAACCCGCGCTGAATGTCGCCCTTGCTGTCGGCAATGACCTTGCCATGCTCGCTACTCAGCATATGCGCCAGATCGTCCATATTGGCCTCAACAAGACGCTTGAATTCGAACATCACCCGCGCGCGGCGCTGCGGGTTGGTCATCGCCCACGCAGGCTGCGCCGCCAATGCCGCCTGCACTGCGCGCTCCAATACGCTTGCGTCACCCAAGGCGACCTGCGCTTGCACGCCGCCATTATTGGGATCCATTATGTCACCAAAACGCGACGCGCTGGCGCCTGCACCACCGCTGATGAAATGATCGATTTGACGCATATATCTTCTCCTGATTCCGTCCGCGTGCCATGCGCGTATCATTACATGTTTGCAACCATGGCGTATTACAGTTCAAAAATAGCGGCCAGTGCATATATGGACAGGGCAACGCCGCATATCCGTCTGCTTTATATAATAGGAACGCACATGATTAGCCTTTTGGTCCGGACCTCATTTGTGGCAATCGCCATTGGCGCACCCGCCGCTTATGCGCAAGATGTCGCCGAACCCATCATTTTCGTGACAGGTAAGGGCCTTGATCAAACCAAAAGTGATCCCGCTTATGGCTCGGTTGAAATCGACCGCATCCGCCTGACCAGCGAGGCATCGGGACGCATTGAAAACATCCTTGCCGATGTTGCGGGTTTCCAGCAGTTTCGTCGTTCGGACAGCCGTTCGGCCAACCCGTCTGCGCAAGGCGCAACGCTACGCGCGCTCGGCGGCAATGCGTCCAGCCGAACGCTCATATTGCTCGACGGCGTGCCGCAAGCTGACCCGTTTTTCGGCTATATCCCGTTTAGCGCCATTGCGCCGGAACGCTTGTCCTCTGTCCGCGTAACCCGCGGCGGCGGCAATGGCGCCTTTGGTGCTGGCGCAGTGGCTGGCACGATTGAGCTGAACAGTGCTGGGCGTGACGACTTGGCCAACGCCTCCCTTTCGGCCTTTTACGGCAGCGACAATGCCAGCGAATTGTCGGCAGGCCTCACGACCGATCTTGGCTCTGGTTTTGTCAGTCTTTCGGGGCGCTGGGACCGCGGCGACGGCTTCTTCACCGCGCCAGCCGCCACGCGACAATCCACCGATGTGCGCGCCGCTTATGATAGCTGGTCCACTGGCCTGCGCGCGGTCGCACCCTTAGCCGATGGTGTTGAGATGCAATTTCGCGGATTGCTCTTCCAAGACAATCGGACTTTGCGCTTTGCCGGCGCGGACAGCAGTTCCGAAGGGCAAGACGCCAGCATCCGCATCGTGTCGCAGGGCCGTTGGCAAATTGATGCCTTGGCTTATGTGCAGGCACGCAATTTCACGAACGTCGTGATCAGCGCCACATCCTTGCGCAAGACGCTGGACCAACGCAATACGCCTTCGACCGGCCTTGGCGGCAAAATCGAAGTCCGCCCGCCCGTTGGCAGCGACCACCCCTTGCGCATTGGCGCGGATGTCCGCTTGGCCGAAGGCGAATTATTTGAAGATGCCTATAGCCAAGTCACGGGATTAGTGACCGCGCGCCGCAACGCAGGCGGCAACACCGCGACCTTTGGTGTATTTGCGGAAAATGACTGGAATCTGGGCGCATTGACGCTGACCGGTGGCCTGCGCGCAGACCGTTGGACAATAAGCAACGGCTTTTTTGCCGAACGCAGCGCAAATGGCACGGTCATTCGCGACGACAATTTTGCCGACCGGACAAATTGGGAAACAAGCGCCCGAGTTGGTGCGCTTTTCGCGCCGCGCGATGGCGTTGCCTTGCGCGCGGCGGCCTATACCGGCTTTCGCTTGCCCACGCTGAACGAACTTTACCGGCCCTTCACCGTATTCCCCGTCGCCACCCGCGCCAATGCCGCATTGGCAGTCGAGCAGCTGCGCGGTGTTGAGGCGGGCGTTGATCTGCGGCCGGCCAATGGCATCTCCTTTGGCGCGACATTGTTTTACAACCGCCTGAACGATGCCATTGCCAATATCACCATTGGTCCCAATTTGCGTCAACGCGGCAATGTGGATGCTGTCGTGGCCAAAGGGCTTGAACTGACGGGTGAAGCCATTTTTGGCGCAGTCGCGCTTTCAGGCTCTTACGCATATAGCGATAGCAAAGTGCGCGCCTCTGGCAGCGCGGCGGCACTCAACGGCCTGTCACCAGCGCAAAGTCCGCGCCATGCCGCCAACGCAACATTGCGTTGGACGCCCAATGCAGGCGCAATATTCTCTGCAACCGCCCGTTATGTCGGCGCGCAGTTTGAAGATGATCTGGAAAGCAACATCTTGCCCTCCGCACTGACATTTGATGGTTTTGCGCAAGTGCCCATAACGCGTCAGGCCGCCTTGACGGCCCGTGTCGAGAATGTTTTCGACAAAGCCGTCGTCACCCGCAAGGTTGACAGTTCCATCGACCTTGGAACGCCGCGCATAGTTTGGATTGGACTGAAATTTACGATGAAATAATGGGCGGCGAAGCGACCCATCCATCCGCCGTTTTTATTGTCTATGCTATCCGCAAGCCCATGCATTTATGTATATATTTGATATAATCCCTTTGTTTTTTACGACAATGGGACGCACAAATAGCCTCAAACCGCGAAGGTGGATTTAAGTGGTCCTGACCCTGAAACACCAGATGTTTATAGCGACGGCTGATAGTTGTTAAGGCCAGCAGTTGATGCTTGCGCCACGACCGGCTAGCGTCAATATAAAATTTGGGGGAGGGCATGATGCCAAGGAAAACCATATTTGCAGCGGCGCTGTTTGCGGCACTTGTTGCGCGACCTGGCGCTGCTGCACCAACGCCCGCCCCGGTGAGCGAAGCGCACGAACAGTCGCCCGCAATGCCCCCGTTACGCAACGCACGCGACAGGGCGATTACCGAAAATCGCATACTAGCCGAGCGGCTTGATACCATCATCCCTGCGATCATGCGCGAACAGGGCATCGATTTATGGCTGCTGGTGGCCCGCGAATATTTTGAAGAGCCTGTGGTTGCATCGATGCTTGATGCCGAAAATATGCACGCCCGCCGACGTACAATTTTGATCTTCCACGACCCGGGTGACGGCAAACCAATTGAGCGCCTTACCGTCAGCCGCTACGGGCTTGGCGGGTTGTTCGCGCCTGCTTGGGATCCGGCTAAACAGCCTGATCAGTGGCAGGCGGTCGCAGACATTATCACTAAGCGTAATCCTGCAAAAATTGCGATCAACACCTCCGATCTCTATCAGTTTGCCGACGGCATGACGCTTAGTCAGTATGAAAAGTTCGTTGCCGCTTTGCCTGCGCTTTTGCATGCGCGGATTGTCAGCGGCGAAGCGCTCGCAATCCGTTGGCTTGAAACGCGCACGCCTGCCGAAATGGAAATCTACCCGACAATATTGCGCACGGCCCATAAGGTGATTGACGAAGCGTTTTCGCGGTCAGTTATCACCCCCGGCGTGACGACCGCTGAGCAGGTGCAATGGTGGTATCGCGACCGGCTACTTCAACTCGGCCTTGATCCGTGGTTTCACCCGTCCGTCGCGATCCAGCGAGAGGGCGCAAAGGGCATGCTTGAAGGCGACGAAGTGATCCTGCCTGGCGATCTGTTATGGACAGATTTTGGCATCACTTACCTTCGGCTTAACACCGATACGCAGCATCTTGCTTATGTGTTGAAGCCGAGCGAGACTAAGGCGCCTGCGGGCCTCAGGCAGGGACTAGCGAACAGCAACCATGTGCAGGATATGCTCACCCGTCATTTCGCGGTTGGGCGCAGCGGCAATGAGGTGCTGGCGCTTGCGCGGGCGGAAGCATTGGCGGCTGGGCTTGATCCATCGATTTACACGCACCCGATTGGTTTGCACGGTCACGGCGCAGGCCCCTCCATCGGATTTTGGGACAATCAGAATGCTGATCCACGCGGCAGCGGTTTGATTGCGGCTAATACGGCTTGGTCAATTGAACTGACAACTTACGCCGCAGTGCCCGAATGGGGCGGTCAGCGCGTAGATTTCCGAACGGAAGAGAACGCATTTTTTAATGGAACGAATGTGCGCTTCATCGACGGGCGCCAAACCGAAATCACCCTAATCCCCTCAGGACAGTAAGTCCGCCTCATCCCCGAAATAGCTTTCGCTTGTAATGTAGGATTTGTTTTGAGATTCTGTGCGCTGCGCACGCAATATTTGCGCGACCGGCTCTTTAAACCTGTTCAACCCCAGTCCGGCTTTCGTACCCGGCAAACCAACTTCACAAAGTCGCGGTAAGTTTACAGAAATACCGCGTTTTGCGTATAAGTTTGTAAACTTAGGGCTCCGAGGACAGGTGCGTCATCGCCCGAAAAACCGTCGCACCAGCGAAGGCTGGTGCCCATCACGTTTGTCCGGATAGGCCGACGGGCGAGATAGGCCCCAGCCTACGCTGGGGCGACGGGTGCTGCGCCGCTTCAATAACGTCCTCATCGACTCACGATGAATTCCGGTGACAATGCGTCATCCCCGAAATGCCCCCTCGTCTGATTTTCGCAAGCCCGCCTGTCGCGCTTGCGCGCCAGTGCTGAAAAACTGGCGGAGACGGTGGGATTCGAACCCACGATAGAGTCACCCCTATACACACTTTCCAGGCGTGCGCCTTCGACCACTCGGCCACGTCTCCGCATTCCCCTTGGGGACGCACGCCCTTAGCCGCTCCTTTGCGCTTTCGCAAGGCACAGTGATTTGCCATAATGCATCAGATGAAAAGAATTCTGCCTTTGGCCGCCATCGCCGCTTTATGCGTAGCCTTCCCGCTTTTGGCGCAGGAGGCCAAAACATACCCTGCGCCGTCGGAAATTGTCGCTGCGGCCAAGGCGGACGAATGGGTGGCAATCGCGCCGTCGGACCTTCTGATGATGGACCTTGCGCCCGATTCGAAAGCCAAGCCGCGCCGCGTGGTCATTCAGTTGATGCCTGCACCCTTCAGCCAAGGCTGGGTCGGTAATATCCGCAAGTTGGCGGCGGCCAAATTTTGGGACGGCACGAGCATCAACCGCGTGCAGGACAATTATGTCGTGCAATGGGGCGACGCGAGCGAGAAGAAGGCTTTGCCAAATGGGTTAGCTGTGGTGTCGGAGGCAGATTATGTCTTTCCAGAGGCACTTACGCGTTCACGTGCGCTTGATCCGATTTTTGTTCCGCCAAATAACATCTTTCGGTGGACCAGCTTTCATCAAGGATTTCCCGTCGCTGGCGTCGGCACACCCGATACCGCAAGCAATTGGCCAATCCATTGCTACGGCATGGTCGGCGTTGGCCGGAACCTGTCGCCCGACACGGGCACGGGCGCTGAACTTTACACTGTCATCGGCCACGCGCCGCGCCACCTCGACCGTAACATCGCGCTTGTTGGCCGCGTGATTGAAGGCATTGAACATATGTCGAGCCTGCCACGCGGTAACGGAGCGCTTGGTTTTTACGAAACAGCAGAGGAGCGCGTGCCAATCCTCTCTGTCCGGCTGGGTAATGACGTGAAGGACGTGCCTGCGTTCGAATATCTGAACACCGACAGCCCAAGTTTTGCCGCTTATGCCGACGCGCGCGCAAATCGGCGCGACCCGTTTTTCAATGTGCCAGCGGGCGGCGCGGACATTTGCAATATTCCGGTGCCCATCCGCCGCAAGGCTAAATGAGGGCGTGGCTTAATCCGCCCTTAACCCCGATATGGGCCGCCGAAGCAAAGGCGGAACGGATGCGCGTCACGGCGTTGCGGAAGCCTCGGCGGCAGGCGCTTGAGTGGGTTCCGGCATAGTTACTGGCAAGATTACAGGGCGGATCAAAGCCATTTGTTCCAAACGATCAAGGGCCTTACGGGCATCGGCATAGCGTTTTGCGCGGATCATCCAAGGCTGGGCCGCAGGGGCACCCGGCATCGCGGTGACCTCCGACAGGGCCGCTGACAGATTGCAAGCCTCCACAAAAGCTTGTGCGCGGATCAAGCGCTGTTCCGGGGTGCGCGTCGACCCATCATCGCGGCGCAACACGAAAAGCTGGGAAAACTCGCCTTTTACGGTTTCCCAGACGCTATTATCGCGATGACTGGAGAGCAATATAGGCGCTAGCCCGCTGAGTTCTGCCTGCAGTTGATCGATGGTAACGGGCGCTTGCGCTGCAGAAATAACAGTTGCAACCGCTTGCGGCTGCGTTGCGCCAAAGCGAAGCCGGAGTTGTTCAGCCAGATATCCCAAGGGTGCGCCTTTATCGAGCGCACGGCGCACGGCAAATGTCAGCAGCAGGCCTTCTCCACGAACTGCGTCACCCGATATCGCGGAGCCCGCCACATAAACCGGAACCGCTTGACCTTCGACCTGTACCGTCGCGCCAGCGGCAGCCACGCTTGCAGGCATGACATTAGCTGAAGGCAAAGGCGCGGCGATGTTTTCTGCTTCCGCCGCTTCTTGCGCCGACGGCGCAAGAATACCAAAGCTATCAGCCAGCCACCATGTCGCCGCTGCACCGCCGCTGAAGGCGACTAAAAGCAACAGCATGAAATGCTTGAATTTCATCCCACCAGCCGAAGCGGTCTGTGCTGTTGGATAATCGTTCATATTAGTCCTTCAATAGCCGCGCCACGTTCGTCTTGGCAAGGCGCGGGTGTAAACTGTCCTTGAATGGCTTTCAACAATGCCGCGTCATTGGGTGCGTCTGCGATGATCATCGCCCCCCAATTTTTCCCGGCTGCCTTGGCAATCGCATTTGAAAATGTCGCAAGCGTGACGTTGGCGCGCGGCAAGCCCATGCTCGCACATAGCTCTGCAAAATGTTGGGCGGCGCGTGACGAATGCAAGATTACGACATCGCTTTCGGTTACGTGACGCAAAAAGTCGTCCGGCGTGCCGACGATCGCGCTTCGGTAAACGATTTCAATGTCGATACGGGCACCATCGATATGCGGAATGGCGCTATGATCTTCGCCTGCCAACCATAACAGCCGTTGATGGCCGTCGGCGATTGCAGCCCGCACCAGCGCGTCAACGCCTTCAGATCCCGTTTTTGCAACGGCCACCAACAATGTGTGCAGCGCGTTGGCGGTGGCTCTGCCCACGGCATAAATTGGCTTGCCATGGTCCTGCGTCAGAAATTGCACCGCAGCGCGCGCAGCATTGCCACTGGTCAGCAATATCGCGTCATAACCCTCGGCCGAGACGCGCTGCACAGGCAGATGCTGGATGGAAAATAACGGCATGACAATGGCCTCATGCCCCGCCGCACGCAGGCGATGCGCAGTTGCATCAGCGCCAGGTTGCGGACGGATAATCAACAACTTCACGATGCGAAAATGCCTCGCAACTCTGTGCTCGCTTTACTCAGCAATTCTTGCGCAAGCTGCGCCGGGCCATCGCCACCCATGGCATAAAGACATTCACCGGCCTGCAGTTCGCTGCCGTCGGCTGTGAAAATCTCGGCGCGAAGCCTGATCTGCGTCCTTTCAACGCGCGCCAGCGCCGCAACCGGGGAGTGGCAATTGCCACCCACGGCGGCAAGAAACGCGCGCTCAGCATTGACGGCAACAAATGTATCAGCGTCGTTGATAGCCTCTAATAAGGGAATGAGGTCGGCGCGGCTGGCCAATCGGTCAATGCCGACAGCGCCTTGCGAGGCCGCTGGCAAAAACGCGTCGAGCGACAATTCAGTCCCCACATCGGCCATGCCCAAACGGTCAAGTCCAGCAGCGGCGAGCAAAGTGGCATCAGCGTCACGTGCCTCAATATGCGCAAGCCGGGTCGCGACATTGCCCCGCAGCGGCACAATCTGTAAATCAGGCCGCGCCCGTTGCAACTGCGCCGCGCGCCGTGGGCTTGACGTCCCGACACGCGCGCCTTGTTTTAAATCACCAAGCGACGTAGCGCCTATCAACCGGTCATGGACGTCGGCACGCGGCAGCATCGCAGAAATGACAAAAATGTCGGCGCGCCATGTTTCGACGTCTTTCATCGAATGGACGGCGATATCAATCTGATCATCGATCAGCGCACGTTCCAGCTCCTTGGTCCAAAGCGCTTTCCCGCCAATATCGGCCAATGGTCGGTCCTGAATCTTGTCGCCGGTTGCCAACATTGGAACGAGCATCACAGCGTCATCGGGCAGATTATGCGCCGCTTTCATAGCCACCTTGGTCATCTCGGCCTGGGCCAAAGCCAGCGGAGAACGACGGGTTCCGATGCGTAAGGGTCGCTCGGCTGTGAATAATGGACATGTCATGCGGCTTGTTCATAGCGGCGCGTCCACCTATGGGAAAGCATAATGGCAATCATCTTGGGTCTTGAATCAAGCTGCGACGAAACCGCAGCGGCAATCGTACGGTCCGACCGGGCAATCCTAAGCCATGCCCTAGCTGGGCAAGAGGATCATCATCGCGCCTTTGGTGGCGTCGTTCCGGAAATCGCGGCGCGCGCACATGCCGAATTGATGACGCCCTTGGTCGAAACGGCGTTGGCCGATGCCGGACTGACCCTAAACGACGTTGATGCCATTGCCGCGACCGCTGGCCCTGGCCTTATTGGTGGCGTCATGGTCGGGCTAGTCACGGCAAAGGCGCTTGCGATGGCATCGGGCAAGCCGCTGATTGCGGTCAACCATCTTGAAGGGCACGCCTTGTCGCCGCGCCTCATCGATGCGAGCTTAGAATTTCCTTATTTGCTGTTGCTTGTGTCGGGCGGGCATTGTCAGTTGCTGCGCGTCAACGGCGTTGGCGACTATAACCGTCTTGCGACCACGATTGATGATGCGGTGGGTGAGGCGTTTGATAAGACCGCTAAAATCTTGGGTCTGGGCTTTCCCGGCGGGCCAGCGGTCGAGCAAGCCGCCGCCAGCGGCAATGCTAACAACGTGCCCTTGCCAAGGCCGTTGAAAGGCGCAGATGAGCCGCATTTCTCCTTTGCTGGCTTGAAAAGCGCCGTCCTGCGCGCGCATGAAACGGGCCAGTATAAGATACAGGACATTGCCGCGTCGTTCCAATTGGCGGTCATCGACTGCCTTTATGATCGCATCACTTACACGCTGGATCGCATAGATGCGCCGGCTGCCTTGGTGGTGGCGGGGGGTGTCGCGGCCAATGTGCCAATCCGTGAGATGCTGGAAAAGCTAGCTGCGCAACGTGGGATGCGCTTTGTCGCCCCTCCCTTGTGGTTGTGTACCGACAATGGCGCCATGATTGCTTGGGCCGGTGCAGAGCGCTTTGGCATAGGCCTCACGGACGGGCTGGACTTTGTCGCACGACCCCGTTGGCCGTTGGATCCCCATGCCGCACCCGCCCGCGGCGCAGGCGTCAAAGCATGAGCGCAGACGCCTATCCCATCGGCATCATTGGCGGCGGCGCGTGGGGCACGGCGCTTGCGGCAGTCATGGCGCACATTCACCCCCATGTGCTGCTATGGGCCCGCGAAGAAGATGTCGTGCGCAGCGTGAACACCCAACATGAAAACAGCATGTTTCTGGCCGGAACGCCGCTGTCGCTTAATATTGAAGCGACCACCGACCTCGCGCGCATGGGTGAATGCGAGGCATTATTGATTGTTACCCCGGCGCAGCATGTGCGCGCGATTTTGTCCGCACTTCCCGACACGCAAGCGCCGCTGATCTTATGTGCCAAGGGGATTGAGGCCGACACGCAAATGCTGGTGTCCGACGTCGCAGCGCATGTGCGACCGCACAATCCGCTCGCGGTGCTTTCAGGTCCGACATTTGCGCATGAGGTAGCGGCTGGAAAGCCAACCGCGGTGACCCTTGCGACCACAAGCCCGGCGCTTGGTTCGACACTCATGCGCAGTATCGCCACCCCTTCTTTTCGTCCCTATTGGTCAGATGATGTCGTTGGCGCGGAAATTGGCGGCGCGGTTAAAAATGTGCTCGCGATTGCCTGCGGCGTTGTCGACGGCGCTGGCCTTGGCCTGAATGCACGCGCCGCGTTAATCGCGCGCGGCTTTGCCGAAATGCAGCGTTACGGCTTGGCGCGCGGTGCAAAAGCCGAAACGCTGGCCGGGTTATCGGGGCTGGGCGATTTGGTGCTGACGTGTAGTTCGGAAAACTCGCGAAACTTCTCCTTGGGCCGAGGTCTTGGGCAAGGACAAACGGCGGAAAAACTGCTCGCCGACCGCAAGACCATTGCCGAGGGTGCCTTTACCGCACCCGTGCTTTTGAAGTCGGCAACCGCCCTGTCCGTCGAAATGCCAATTGTTTCAGCTGTTTGCGCGTTACTTGCTGGCGCAGTTACTGTAGAGGACATCGTGACCGAGTTATTGGCCCGTCCACTCAAGTCCGAAAGCTGGTAAATGCAGTCTGAAACCCCTAGTTGACGCGCAAAGGAACGCATTTGACCACAGCTAGAACCGATGGAGAAGACATCCAAGCGCTCGCCAAGGGCGGCCGCACCAATGTCTTGGGGTTCGTGCTGCGGCTGGCGGCACGTATCCCATTCTTGATCATCGCAGGGCGGCTTTATGGTCCCGAGGCGCTTGGCCGTTTTGCGTATGCAATTTTGATCGTTGAGTTTGCAGCTCAGCTTGGATCGCTTGGCCTGCGCAGGGGGCTTGCGGAGCTCTTGTCTAAGGAAGACCAGCCGCACGCCCACATCATCGCGGATTGCTTGCTCGCTGCGTTGGTCGCTTCGGCGCTGGGCGCTGCATTTTTGATTGCAGTGCCGCAATTCCTGTTTCCCAACAGCGGCATCAACGGGTTAGATCGATTTTTGCCATTGGCGATTTGTGCGATTGTGACGACGGACATTGCGCTGTCCGCGCTCGCCTATAAATTTGACATCCTGTCCACCGTTCGCGCACGGGCCGTTGTCGAGCCTTGGACGATCAGCATCGCTGCGGGTGTGTTTTATTTCTATTCCGCCCGCGATGGCCTGATCCTAGCTTATGTCACATCTTTAGCGGCAGGATTGGTTTTTGCGCTGTGGCCCTTATGGCGCAGCTATGGCCTTCCGCGCGGCTGGCGGCCAAGCCCGACGCGCTCGCTGAGCATTGCCCGGCGCAATCTACCGCTCGCTGCTGCGGATGCAGCCGAATGGGGCAGCCGACGGCTTGACCTTGCCATATTGGGCTTGTTCGCCTCGCCAGCCGTGGTCGGAATTTATTATGTCGCGCAACAAGTCGCAAGCTTACCCCAGAAGTTGAAAACCAGTTTCGACCCAATTTTGGGGCCGGTCATTACCCGCAATTTGCAGACGCGAAACTATCCGGAAATCGCCAAGCAAGTGGGCCAAGTCGGCTTCTGGATCATTGCCGCTCAGGCAGGGATTGCCTTGGCATTGGGTATCCCGGGCGAAGCCGTGCTGGGGCTTGTGGGACCTGAATTTGCTGGCGGCGCTATGGCGCTTACCTTTTTACTCGCAGCAGAAGTTGCCGCCGCCACCGCCGTTGTCAGCGAATCCGCCCTGGTTTACATGGCGCGCCACCGAAATCTTTTGATCTCGATCGGCATGCTAGCGGTACAGGCATTGGTGAGTATAGGCCTCATCATACTGGTGGGCGATTTGCCCATTAAGCCAGAACATCTCGGCTTATATCAAGCAGCAGCAGTGGCGTGCGGTCTGACGATTTCGCTTGGGATTGGCTCGATTATCAAATCCCGGTTTCTGTCGCATTTGCTTGGGCGGACAATTCGTGTCTGGCGCTGGACGTTACTCATTGCCGTTGCGGCTGCCGCCCTGCTTGGGGTCACTATCGTGCAGGTGCCCGACCGCTTTGAATGGGTGGAACTTACAATTGGTATTCCCGCCATTCTCGGTCTTTATGGCTGGATCATCTGGCGCTGGGGCTTTGGCCCCGAAGACCGAGTGCTATTCGGTAAGAAGCCCGATTAACCTAAGCGCTTCGCAACCAAATCAGCGATATCTGCTTCTGGACGCGCGCCATAATGCGCGATGATTTCCGCTGCGCACACCGCGCCCATGGTCAGGCATTCTGCCATTGGGCGCCCCTGCGCAAGGCCAGCAAACACGCCGGACGCAAACAGGTCGCCGGCGCCTGTGGTATCGACCAGCTGCGCCACGGGTTCAGCACGCACTTCCGTCCGTACGCCATTTTCGACGGCAATTGCGCCATGTTCGCCGCGCGTGCAGACGAGCAACGGAACCTTGGCCGCGATAGCGGCAACAGATGCTTCGAAATCATCGCTGTTATTCAGCGCGCAGATTTCAACTTCGTTCGAGAATAAGATATCAATCCGACCAGCGTCCATTTCGGCAAGGAAGTCAGGGCCGTGCCGCGAAATTACAAATGCATCTGATAACGTCAAAGCCACCTTGCGGCCCGCCGCGCGCGCGACATCAATGGCGGTTCGCATCGCAGCACGTGGTTCTTCAGGGTCCCACAAATAACCTTCAAGATACAAGATCGCGGCGCTTTCGATCAGCGATGTGTCGATTACCGATGCAGGTAGATATTGGGACGCACCCAAAAAGGTATTCATAGTGCGCTGCGCATCAGGCGTAACCAATATGTAGCAACGCGCCGTCGATGGCGCGCCGTCGCGGGCGGGAACGTCAAAATGGATACCGCCTGCGCGAATGTCATGTGCGAAAACTTCACCCAGCTGATCGGTTGCAACTTGCCCGATAAACGCCGTCTTGTGCCCAAGCCGTGCAAGGCCTGCCAAGGTGTTTGCCGCCGAACCACCGCTAATTTCGCGTGCAGGTCCCATATGCCCGTAGAGCGCCTGTGCACGTTCCTCATCGATAAGCTGCATGCTGCCCTTCGTCAGGCCCTCGCTAGCGATAAACGCATCGTCGGTGTCGGCAATGATATCAACAATGGCATTACCAATTGCGAGGACGTCGAAGCGGGTGTCAGTCATAAAATATCCTACATAAAGCTAACGCGCCCCTAGTTGGGTTGGACATTTCCGGCAAGCGCTTTAGAATGACGATATGATCCAAGCGTTGATGCTTTCGTTCCAAAGCCTGTCCGACCGGCGCGTCGCTCTGGTGATGGTCCAGGTGGTCGTTCTGACCCTTGTTGCCCTTATTGTTTCGGGCATTGGCCTGTGGTTTGCCCTGCAAGCTTTATTCGCCTGGCTGAACGTCAATGACACGGGTTTTTGGTCAGGCTTGCTGTCGGCGGCGATTGTTGCCTTGTCGGGCATATTGCTGTTCCGCGTTGTCGCCATTGCCATGACATGGGTTTTTGCCGACGACATCATCGATGCTGTTGAGGGTCGGCATTATCCAAGCCACGCCGCATTCGGCAAACGGCCAAGCCTGGGCGCAGGTCTCCAAATGGCCATGAAGTCTGTAGCGCGTGTAGTCGGTTATAATCTGCTCGCCTTGCCGGTTTACCTGCTCTTGTTGTTCACAGGCGCCGGAACTGCGATTGCGTTTCTGCTAATCAACGCCCTGCTTTTGGGCAAAGATCTGGAGGACATGCTCGTCGCACGCCATGGCGCCAAGGGAGTGATGAACAAGCTGTCACGCGTCATGCTGGGACTATTTGGCACTGCGGGCATGATGGTGCCACTCGTCAACCTATTCGTGCCTGTTTTGGCGACGGCGATGGCCGTTCATTTGGTGCATTCGGAACATAGCGCGTGATCAAAAATATACTGCCACTCACCGCAATGGCGTTGTTGCTCGCAGGCTGCGTTTCCGCGCCTGAGGTGCGGCCGCCGACACGCCAACCCACCCCAGCCGCATCTTTCCCGCCGCGACCAGCTCCCGCAGCCCTACGTGGGCTTGAAGGCGTGGTTGGTAAAGACGCCAATGCTTTAAAACGTTTATTCGGCGAACCAAGGCTCGACGTTGTCGAAGTTTATGGTCGCAAGCTGCAATTTGTTGGCACGCCATGCATCCTCGATGCGTTTCTCTATCCTGAGCGCAAAGGTGGGCGCGAAATCGTAACTTATGTCGACGCACGCAGAAGCGACGGAACCGCCGTAGACCGCGCCGCTTGCATTGAGGCCCTGCAACGCCGCTAAGTCATCAACAATCGCTTCGCCGCGCGACCGTTCGTGACCCTAGGTTACGGCGTCCCACTCGGCACGGACCGACGGATCTTGCTCCGCAGGCAAATATTCCATACGCCGCCGCGCCAACGCCTCAGGCGACAGACGCCCTAACGCCCAAATCGCGGCACCGCGAACCACTGGCGCGGGGTCACGCAACAGCATTTCAATCTGCGAAACAAGTCCCGCATCATGGCCATTGCCCGCCGCGATAAGGACATTGCGTATAAACCGATCTCGTCCAATCCGTTTGATCGGCGATCCGGAAAAGAGCTTGCGGAACGCATCGTCGTTCAAGGTCAATAAATCCGCAATCTGCGGCGCAACCAATTCTGCGCGCGGCAAAAACGCCTTATGCGCTGCCGCAGTTTCAGCAAATTTGTTCCACGGACACACGGCAAGACAGTCATCGCAGCCATAAATATGATTACCCATTAACGGGCGAAGCTCGGGATCAATCGGCCCCTTATGTTCGATTGTCAGATAAGAGATACAGCGGCGGGCATCTAGGCGATAGGGCGCGGGAAAGGCATTAGTCGGACAAATGTCCAAACATGCGCTGCATGTCCCGCAAGTGTCACCCGCGGGCAATGCAGGCGTTAATTCGGCGGTTGTGTATATCGCGCCCAGAAAAAGCCAACTGCCATGTTCGCGGCTCACGACATTGCTATGCTTGCCTTGCCAGCCAAGCCCGGCAGATTGCGCTAGGGCTTTCTCCATCACTGGCGCTGTATCTACAAAAACCTTGACGCCGACGCCTGCTTCATGGGCCAGCCATCCCGCCAGCCGCTTGAGCGCGCCCTTCACGACGTCATGATAATCGCGTCCTTGAGCATAAACCGAGATGCGTGCACGCGTGTCTTGGTCGGCAAGAAGCATGGGATCCTGCGGCGGGGCGTAGCTCATCCCCAGCATGATGACCGATTTGACCTCAGGCCATAAAATGTCGGGATTGGCGCGTTCATCGGCGCGGCTTTCCATCCATAGCATGTCGCCATGCAGGCCGTCTTTCAACCATTGTTGAAGGCGTTCGTTCGCCAGCGGCGCAAGGCGACCAGGCGCGATCCCAAATGCGACAAAGCCCTCACTTTTTGCACGGTATTGCAGAGTGTTAACTAAATTTCTATCACCTGTCGCCACGCGTCTACCTTATTCAACACCCTCACACACTTCGGGGCACATCAAAATGTATGCAATAGAGGCAAAGGGACTATTAAAGCAATTCGACGGCTTTCGAGCGGTTGATGGTGTGGACTTGAAAATTCCCGAAGGTAGCATTTTTGGCATTTTGGGCCCAAATGGCGCGGGCAAAACAACCATGCTGCGGACCTTGCTTGGTATCATTGATCCCGACGCTGGGACGCGGACCTTGCTTGGCGCCGACCGTCCCATTTTGCAGTCGCGTAACGTGGGCTATTTGCCCGAAGAACGCGGGCTTTACCAATCGATGCGCGCCGTTGACACTATTGCTTTCATGGGTGCGCTGCGCGGCCTGTCGCTAAAGGAAGGCGTGAGAAAAGGCCGTGCCTTGCTAGAAGAAGCTGGCCTTGGTTACGCCGCAGACCGGCAAATCCGGCAGCTGTCCAAAGGTATGGCGCAGACGGTGCAGTTGATGGGTACCATCGTCCATGACCCAAAGCTGATTGTTCTCGATGAACCTTTTTCTGGGCTAGATGCCCTAAATCAAGCGAAGCTCGAAAAGATGATCCGCGCGCAGGCCGCAAAAGGCGTTACCGTTATTTTCTCCACCCATGTCATCGCCCATGCCGAACGCTTGTGCGAACGAATCGCGATTATTGCCAAGGGCAAGATCAGCTTTGATGGGCTGGTATCGGAGGCTCGGGACCGTTTGCGTCCGCAAGTGCATTTGGAAACTGAAACACTCGATGGCCCATGGCGCTCGGCTTTGCCAGCGCAGACAAAGGCAGAGGGGCATCATTGGCACTTCACCTTGCCCGAAACAGGTGTCGAGCCCCTGTTAACCGCCTTGGTCAAGGGCAAAGCGGGTATCCGGTCGCTATCCATTGAACGGCCTGGCTTGCACGATGCCTTCGTCGCGATTGCAGGCGAAGATGTGGCCGCCGAAATGGATGATGCCGCCATGGGAGACGCAAAATGAGAGAGATTTTCCGCGCCGCCTTCGTCATTACCCGCCGCGATTTTACCGCGATTGTCTATTCCAAGGCGTTCATCTTCTTTCTGCTTGGTCCCTTATTGCCCGTATTGGTCGGCTTTGCGGCGGGCAATTTGGGTGAGCAGATGGCGCGGGACGCGTCGCGGCCATCGGTCGCTGTCGCGCTTAATGCGGCTGAATCTGAAAAGCTTTTGGCGGCGCGCGGCGCGCTGTCCAAAACATTTGGCGATGGTTTTTTTGCCGATATGAAAATCGTCGGCGACGCAGCGGCAGAGCAGATACGGCCGCAAGATTATCTGCGCAAAAAAGCGGATAATTTTAGCGTGGTTGTCACAGGGACGCTGGCGAACCCCATCATAACAGGAACCGCACGCAGCATCGCAGGGCAACGCGCCGACATTGAACTTCTTGCCGGCTACGCGTCTAGCAGCGGCAGTGTACAACTGCCCAAAGCCACGCCTGATGTCGTTGCCGAAAGCGCCAATAATGACAAGCAACTGCGAACCATCACCGCGCAAATTGGCCAAGTGCTGATATTCTTCCTCACGATTTTGCTGGCGGGCATGATGCTGTCGAATCTGGTCGAAGAAAAATCGAACAAGATTATCGAAATTTTGGCTGCGTCGATCCCAATGGAATCGGTGTTTCTGGGCAAGCTGGTTGCCATGCTTGCCATGGCATTGGTTGGCATAATAATGTGGTCCATTATTGGCTTGATCGGCTTTGTGGCCATTGATCCTGATTTGCCGCGCATTCCGACGCCAGCGGTCGGATGGCCGATTTTTGTGGGGCTATGCTTCACCTATTTTATCATGGCTTATCTGATGTTTGGCGCCTTATTCCTTGGTATTGGCGCAATGGCGTCTACGGTGCGCGAGGTACAGACGATTTCGACACCAGTAACCATGGCGCAAATGGTGAATTTTTTCTTCGCCGCCTACGCGCTGACCAAGACTGGCGAACCCATGGAAATATTTGCGGTCGTCTTTCCGTTCAGTTCGCCCTTTTCGATGATCGGGCGCGCTGCGCTTGAGCCGACATTATGGCATCATGGCGTAGCGATTATCGGCCAATTGCTGTTCGCGGCGCTGCTGCTGCGCCTTGGCGTATATCTGTTCAAGAAAAACGTCATGAAGTCTGGAAGCGCTGGCCGCGTCGAGGATGGCGGCGAGCGCAAGCTTTGGGGACTGGTTAAAATTTCCCGATAACGCTCCTGCCCCGATTAAGTTGCGGTTCGAAACTGGATTGACATTTTTGTAAGTAGTGGCAATTTCGGCCGCGAGAGGAGTCGAGAATAATGGCCACTGCCCCGATATTTGAGAGCGATTCGCTGCCCTATGAAGTGAACCAGGCACCGCACCGCTGGGATGTAACCAAAGCGGATATTTACCTTGAGGATCGTTGGCATCCTATATTCAAGGAAATGCGGGAAAAGGCACCGATTAACAAAATCGAAGGCTCCGATTTCGGCAGCTATTGGAATGTCACCACGCTGAAAGCGATCCAGCATGTTGAGGCATTGCCAGATATTTATTCGTCTTCATTCGAACATGGCGGCATCACGCTGATCGACGACAACGCGCTCGCGGAACCTATTCCGGAAGACGAAAGGGTCATCATGCCAATGTTCATTGCCATGGACCGGCCCAAGCATACTGAGGAACGCCGCGTCATCGCGCCAGCATTTACGCCGCGCGAAATGGACCGCATGTCTGGCGACATCCGCCGCCGTACGGCGGAGTTGCTAGATTCGCTTCCTATTGGCCAAACATTTGACTGGGTTGATCTGGTCTCGATTGAATTGACCACGCAAATGCTGGCCTTGCTGTTTGATTTTCCTTGGGAGGACCGCCGCAAACTGACCGAATGGTCTGATTGGGCGGGTGACATTGAATTGGTCCGCTCCGAAGAAACCCGCAAAGCGCGGCTCGCCAAAATGTTCGAAATGGGCGCCTATTTCCAGAATCTCTGGAACGAACGCAAAAACAAAGGTGAGGCCCCTGACCTCATCAGCCGGATGATCCATTCGCCGATGAAGGACATGGCCCCGTTGGAATATATGGGTAACCTCATCTTGCTGATCGTCGGCGGTAACGATACGACCCGCAATTCCATGTCGGGCTATGTTTATGGCTTACATAGCTTCCAAGATGAACGTGAGAAGCTGGAACAGAACCCCGCGTTCATTACCAACGCCGTCAGCGAAATCATCCGCTGGCAGACACCGTTGGCGCATATGCGGCGGACTGCGACGCAGGACCATGACCTGTTCGGAGCGCCGATCAAGGCGGGCGATAAAATTGGCATGTGGTATCTGTCTGCCAATCGCGACGAAAGCGTGTTTGAAAATCCGGATAAGCTGATCGTTGACCGCGAAAACGCGCGTCGGCATCTGGCATTTGGTTATGGCATCCATCGCTGCGTGGGTGCGCGGCTTGCCGAACTGCAAATCCGCATCCTGCTTGAAGAGATGGCCGTGCGCCGCCTGCGGCCTAACGTCGTTGCAGAACCAGAGCGCGTTGCCGGTTGCTTTGTGCATGGCTATCGCAAGATGGATGTGGAACTGTCGCGTTATTGATATGAAACTTTTTGGGCCACCGCAGCATGACTGCTGCCAGAGCTGTCAAAGGAACATGTCATGCAATTAAGCAAACGCCAATTTCTGTCGTTTTTGAGTGTAGGTGCAGCCACGTTCGTCTTGGGCTGTGGCCGGGATGCGACGGCCAAGACGCGTTTTGCCGTCACCTACAGCGATACCGAGTGGAAGAAACGGCTGTCGCCGGCGGCCTATCGCATCTTGCGCCAAGAGGATACCGAGCGGCCCTATAGCAGCGCGCTGAATGGCGAAAAACGCAAGGGCACTTATGTCTGTGCTGGCTGCAATAAACGGCTGTTTTCCTCGGCGACAAAGTTCGAAAGCGGTACAGGCTGGCCAAGCTTTTACACGCCATTGGCTGGCGGGATTGGGACGAAAACCGATTATAAGATCGGCTTGCCGCGGACAGAAGTGCACTGCGCGCAATGTGGCGGGCATCTGGGGCATGTTTTTGATGACGGGCCCAAGCCCACCGGTAAGCGCTATTGCATGAACGGTGCCGCCATGAAGTTTGTGCCCAGCTGATCCGGTCGAACAGGGTTGCAATGCGGGTTATTTAGGCCCTTCAATACCCGAAAAGTCCAGTGCAGCAGGCTTTTTTGCGGCGTCGGCCTTGCCATGATTTTCGATAATGGCGGCAATTTCCGACGCCCGGCCGTCCTGTTGGGCATATTCGCGGGCTGAATATCCTGCGCGGCTGTCGGTCTTATCTGGGTTGGCCCCTGCCTTTAACAAGGCGCGCACGGCGTCTATATTGCGGAGTTGGACAGCCAGAATGAGCGCCGTTTCACCTGCGCGATTGCTTTGGTCGACCTGCGCTTTTCTGCGGGTAAGCACGTCTATACCCTCCACATAGCCCAATTGCGTGGCGAGCATTAAAGGGGTCGTACCTTTTTTGTCGGCCAGGTTCGGATTAGCACCTTTTTGCAGCAAATAGCCGAGCCATGTCGAATCGCGGCGCTGGATCACGATATGCAAAGCGGTTTCACCAGAGGTGATATCGCGCGTATTGATGATGACGGAACCAGGTTCTGCCAGAAACTTTTCGGCATCTTCGCCTTTGCGGTCTTTCACCGCTTTCAGGAAATTATAACTGTCCGAAAACTGCGCCATGGCAGCAGGCGCAACGACGCCGCTGGCTACTGGCAAGATGAGCCCAGCCGCTGCAACGAGAAAAAATGTCTTTTTCAACAGAATCTGTTCCATATTCACGTCCATTATCCTTGAATACTCGGTCTTAGCAGACCATGTCTGGCCTCGCTATGAACAAAACATCACTTTTTGCCGCATCCGCCCTTTTGCTCCTATCTGCATGTGACTCTGGTCCCGCGCAACTGCCGCTCAGCGACGCGCCGTTGGCGGGGGCGACAATCGGTGGTGATTTTCTGCTGACAGATCAGGATGGGCAAAAGCGTAGCTTTAAGGAATTCGATGGCAAATATCGCATCGTCTATTTCGGCTATACTTATTGCCCCGATATCTGCACGCCCGATATGCAGAACCTCATGGCTGGCTTGAAAGCGTTTGAAACCAAGAACCCGGAGCTTGCGGCCAAGATCCAACCGATTTTCATTACCGTTGATCCCGCGCGCGATACCAGTGCGGTGCTGAAACAATTTGTCAGCGCCTTTCATCCGCGCGCTATTGGTCTGACTGGTTCCGATGCGGACATTGCCGAAGCCGCCAAAAAATTCGCGATATACGCCAGCCGGGTCGACGGCAGCGCGCCGGAAAACTACCTGATAAGCCACAGCCAGACGCCCTATTTGATGGGGCCAAAGGGTGAGCCATTGGCGATCATGCCCGCAGATGCCCCCAACACCGACGTCAATGAGGGCGCGCCTGATCTGGTAGAGGCTGAATTGGCCAAATGGGTCCGTTAATGTGACCAAAACCCCCTTTTGGGAGGCGCCGATTGCAAGCTTGGATCGCGCGCAGTGGGAAGCCTTATGCGACGGGTGCGGCAAATGCTGCCTCAACAAGGTGGAGGACGAAGATACCGGCCGCATCTACCCCACCAATGTCGCCTGCAAATTGCTTGACCTAAAAACCTGTCAATGTTCCGATTATCGCGGCCGTAGGGCCATTGTGCCGGAATGCCTCCGGCTTACGCCCAACAAAATTGATGATTATGTCTGGCTGCCGTCAACATGCGCTTATGTGCTCCGCGCGGCGGATAAGCCTTTACCAGAATGGCATTATTTGGTCAGCGGAGATCGCCAGACGATACATGATGCTGGCATGTCTGTGCAAAATAGGGCTATATCGGAACTGCATGCTGGACCGCTTGAAAACCATATTGTCGAAAAGCCTCTCTGACCCCATTGTGGTTATCGAAGGCGAGCGCTTACCCGTGCGCATCCGCCGGAACAGCCGCGCAAAACGCATTTCCATGCGCGCCGATGCCATCAAGCGCGAAATCCGGATCACGATGCCGCATTACACCCCCACCAATGTTGCGCTCGATTTTGTCGACAAGAAACGGGCGTGGATTGCCACGCGGCTGAATAATGTGGCGGAGGCCACCCCCGTCGCCCCAGGCAGCGAAATTGCGGTCGAAGGCGAAGGCCATGTCATTGAATGGTGCGAGCAATGGCCACGCAGCGTCCGTTGTGGTGAAGGCAGGTTGCGTCTTGGTGGCCCAGCATCGTCCGTAGAAGCACGCATCCTGCGTTGGTTGAAAGCCGAAGCGCGCGCCACATTTACCAAAGAAATCGCATTTTATTGCGCCAAAGCAAATGCCCCGGTCCCGCGCCTGTCGCTTGGCGATCCACGGAGCCGCTGGGGCAGTTGCTCAAGCCATGGCACTATTTCGCTGAGCTGGCGGTTGATCATGGCCCCTGTCTATGTGCGCCGTTCCGTCATCGCGCATGAGGTCGCACATATCCGCCATATGAACCATAGTGCCGATTTTTATGCATGGCTCGACGCGCTGTACGAAGGCAACCGAAAGGCGGCGGACCAATGGCTCAAAATGCACGGGACTGGTTTGCAGCGCGTCGGCAGATAAGGATAACGCGAAAGCGGCGCCAGTTACCCAGCGCCCGCTTTCCGTCTGATTATACATTCAACCCTTGGCACCACTTCCCAGCGCGCCATATTTTTGTTCAAAACCTGCAATGTCCCCTGCCGAAAGCAATTGGGCTTGGTCGATCCAGTTGTCCCGCGTGATCCGGCCAGCAAAAGCGCCCAGCTTGGCATCGATTTCAGATACGTCGGCATCGGTCCATCTCGCGACCTGGGCAAAGCTGGTTACGCCAAGCCCCTTGAGCAGAGTGTTGACCTTGGGGCCCAAGCCTTTGATCAGCTCAAGATTGTCAGGGATTGATGCCGTTGGCGCAGGCTTTGCCGCCTTTGCCTTGGGCGCGGCTGGCGCTTTTGCTTTTTCGGCTTTGGCCTTGGGCGCTTTTTCCGCTTTTGCCTTTTCTGCAACGGGCTTCGCCGCAGCTTTCGGCGCAGCGGTTTTGGACTCGGCTGCCTTTTTCGTTGCAGCGGTCTTCTCCGGAGCCTTAGCTTTGGCAGTCTTCGCTTTGGCCGTCGTCACCTCTGGCACAGCGGCCTGAACAACCGGCGCAATGGGCGGTGCAGGAACAGCCGCAGGCGGCGACAATATGTCTTTAGCCGCGCTATCCGTTTTCTTCTTCGCGCCGCCCATCGGCAGCAGCCACCACAACAAGCTAGCAGCGATCAGGACCGCAATGATGATGATGATTAAATTATTGGACAATGTGTTTCTCCTCTAAAGCCCCAAAAATATGTCGTTCAATTGCGCAAAATATGGATGCATGAAACCATTAAGCCGTGAAAGTTGCAGGTTAATCCGTGCCGGTTGCCGCCTCGCGCGCCACTTCGCGCCAGCCAATGTCTCTGCGGCAGAAACCACCTGAAAAATCGATACTGTCCACCGCCGCGTAGGCAGCGGCCTGCGCCTGCGTCACCGTATCGCCGGTTGCGGTGACGTTGAGCACACGCCCACCGCTAGCGACCAATTGGCCGCCGACCTCAGCCGTCCCTGCGTGGAATATCTTGGCGTGCGTCACATCTGCCAAATGAATAACGCCCCCTGTTTTCGGCAAAGCCGGATAGCCATTTGCGGCCATCACAATTGTTAAGGCCGCATGGCGCGAAAATTCTGGAGCGGCGGCTTGTGCGAGCGTTCCTGTCGCAACCGCCAACATCAAAGCGGCCAGATCGCCTTCAAAACGGGTCATCAATACTTGGCATTCGGGGTCACCAAAACGGGCATTATATTCAATGAGCTTTGGCCCCTCGTCCGTGAGCATCAGCCCTGCAAACAGGACGCCGGAATACGGCATGTCATGTGCCGCCATATAGGCCACGGTTGGCTTAATGATGCGCTCCATGACTTCAGTCTGTAATGCATCGGTCAACACAAAGGCAGGCGAATAAGCGCCCATCCCGCCGGTATTGGGGCCTGTATCGCCATCGCCCACGCGCTTATGGTCTTGCGCGGAGCCAAAGGCGACAACATCATAGCCATCGGTCAATGCAAAGAAGCTCGCTTCTTCGCCGGTCATAAATTCTTCGATGACGACAGAGGCGCCTGCATCCCCGAAACCGCCGCCGAACATATCATCGATTGCGGCCTCCGCTTCGGCCCGTGTTTCGGCAATGATGACGCCTTTGCCAGCGGCCAAGCCATCCGCCTTGATAACATAAGGCGCATCGAACGCGTCCAAGCCGGTGATTGCCGATGCATTGCTGTCATATCGGGCATAGCCAGCGGTCGGGATGCCAGCCGCCGCGCACATATCCTTGGTAAAGCCCTTAGATCCTTCCAACTGCGCGGCTTTTTGATTGGGGCCAAAGACCGGAATGCCGGCATCGCGCAAGCTGTCGCCCAAACCGCCGACCAATGGTGCTTCGGGTCCGACCACGACCAGTCCAATATCATGGCCCGCGCAAAAGGCGATGACCGCCGCATGATCAGCGAATTTGAGATCCACCAGCTCCGCCTCTTGCGCGATACCGGGATTGCCCGGCGTTGCAAAAAGTGTATCGCAATTTGGCGATTGCGCGAGCTTCCACGCCAGCGCATGTTCGCGACCGCCCGAACCGATGAGCAAGATATTCATGTCCGCAAATGACCCCTTTGAAACTGCCGACCCGCAAGTCACTCGCCTGTTAGCCGAGGAGCGGCCCGGCGACAATGCCCAGGCGATGAGCGTGTCGGAACTGTCGCTTGCCCTGAAACGCACGGTTGAGGATAGGTTCGGCCATGTCCGCGTGCGGGGGGAGATTTCCGGCTTTAAGCGCGCGGCGTCGGGGCACATCTATTTTTGCCTGAAAGATGATAATGCACGGCTTGATGCCGTGATGTGGAAAGGCGGCGCGGCCCGCCTGCCCTTCGCGCCGGAGGATGGGCTTGAAGTCGTCGCCACGGGCAAGCTCACCACTTATGCGGGGCGTTCCAATTATCAAATCGTCGTCGATAACCTGAAGGTAGCCGGCGAAGGCGCGATGATGCTTTTGTTTGAAAAGCTTAAAGCCCGTCTTGCGGCAGAAGGGCTATTTGCGCCCGAACGTAAGAAGAAGCTGCCGTCGCTCCCCCGCACTATCGGCGTGGTTACATCGCCCACAGGCGCAGTCATTCGCGACATTTTGCACCGATTGGCCGACCGCTTCCCAACGCATGTCATCGTCTGGCCGGTATTGGTGCAAGGCGAAGGATCGGCGGCCCAAATAGCGCGGGCCGTCAACGAATTTTCCGCGATGCCGCAAGATGGCCCGGCCACGCGCCCCGACCTTGTGATTGTCGCGCGCGGTGGCGGGTCGATTGAGGACCTTTGGGCCTTTAACGATGAAGCCGTGGTCCGTGCCGTCGCCAATTGCACGATACCGATTATCTCCGCAGTCGGGCATGAAACCGACACCACCTTGTGCGACTTTGCGGCTGATCTGCGCGCGCCTACGCCGACCGCTGCTGCCGAAATCGCGGTTCCGGTGCGCAGCGACCTGTTGCAACGCGTCGGCCAATTGGGTCTGCGCATGGTAAACAATGTGCGCAAGCGTGTGGACCTAGCGGCGGAACGGCTTGAGGCGCAACGGCGTCTCATGCCACGTCTGTCCGATCTTGCCGCACCGCATCAGCAGCGCACCGATGACCTTGCCGAACGTCTGCGCCAGTCCCTGCGCACGCGCGTCGGTAAGGCGGAGATTGCTTATTCGGGGCCAGCAATGATGCTGCACCCCCGCCTTTTGACCCGCCGTGTCGAACAAGGCCAGCAACGGCTAGATGCGCTTAGCCGCCTTGCAGGCAGCCTGCATCCCGAGGCCCCGCTAAAGCGCGGTTTTGCCCGTGTGACAGATGCAGACGGCAAAACGATTATGTCACGGGCTGCAGCAGTGACGGCGGGCGACGTGACCCTGCGGTTCGTCGATGGTGCAGTCGGCAGCGTCATCAATGGTTCTGCGCCGCCGCGATCTGCGACACCCAAACCAGCGCAGCCGACGGTTAATCAAGGCAATCTGTTCGACGGCTGACGCGATGCATTGCCCATTGCGCGTCGATGCGCCATAATGCAGTCATGCTGATGTCTTCGAAAAACAAAGTTGCCCGCCTGCATTATATGGCCAATAACTTCCGTATACTCACCGCTGGCGACCATGTGATATGCGCGGTGACGGGCCAAGCAATCGCGTTGGAGGAGCTGCGTTACTGGAGCGTTGTCAAGCAGGAGCCATATGTGAGTGCAGAGGCATCCACCCGCGCGGCATTGGCCAAGGGTTGAACATTTGATGCGCACCAGCCGGGTTTTGCGCGCAAACATCACGGCTTTCCTCAGTCTGGCCATTGTGACGCCGCCGGTTTTCGCGCAGCCACAGCTTCTGTCCCAAAACAACCCAGCTGAGTTCTGGATATCCGGCGCTGCTGTGCAAGGCGGCTTGGTCATCGGCCGCGCGCCCAAAGGGGCAGGCAGCGTATTTTTAGACGATGTGGCGTTAGAGCTTAGTCCGGACGGCTTCTTCCTGATCGGTTTTGACCGTGACGCACCGATGCAGGCGCGGTTGGCCGCTATGCTGGCCGATGGCAGCAAGATGGAGCGCAATATCACCGTCGCCTTGGGCAATTGGCGCATCGAAAATGTTGCCGCGAACATCACCGGCGGCGCGAAAAGTTCCGCCGAATTTCAGGCACGGCGCAGCGCAGAACTTGCACAGATTACGGCTGCACGCGCAGTCCGCAGCGATAGTGAAGGCTGGCGGCAAAGTTTCATCCGCCCCGTATCAGGCCGCATATCCGGCCTATTTGGCGCACAACGCATCTATAATGGCACGCCGGGCAGCTATCATAATGGCATGGACATCGCCGCTGCCCGAGGCCAGGATTTCGTTGCACCCGCCGACGGCGTCGTCACCCTTGCCGCCAATGACGCCTTCACCTTGGAAGGGCATTTGCTGATGATTGACCATGGCATGGGTTTGAACAGTGCGTTTTTGCACGCGTCCGAATTGCTGGTCAAAAAAGGCGACGTTGTGCGGCAAGGCCAAGTCATCGGCCGCGTTGGTGCCACAGGCAGGGCAAGTGGGCCGCATTTACACTGGGGCATGAAATGGAATGCCGCGCGTATTGACCCAAAGCTGTTATTGCCATCTGGTTGACGCCGCATGATCGTCGGATCGGACAAAAAACAAAGCGCCCCGGCGGTTAGGCCGGGGTGCTAGGGTGCTGGTCTAGAAGGGGGAGGGGGACCAGCGGGTCAACATTTGCTTTTACCCATTTGTTGACCTGTAAATATCGTTTCGAAAAGCAAACTGCAGTTTCCAGATATTGTTCCCAAAAATCATGCCGCTTTTGAATTTATGTCGGCTTCCCGGTGCATCAGCAAAGCTTGGCCAATGGTCGCGATGACGGTTTCCGGTTCAAAAGGCTTCGTGATCAGATAGGTCGGTTCGGGACGTTCGCCGGTAAGCAGGCGTTCCGGAAAGGCTGTGATGAAAATCACGGGCACCGTTTGTTCAGCCAATATATCCTTCACAGCATCGATGCCGCTCGATCCGTCGGCAAGACTGATGTCGGCCAGGATAAGATCTGGCTTTTCATCGCGCGCGTTGGCCACAGCTTCTGCCCGGGTGCGGACAATGGCTATTGTTTCATGGCCGAGGCTTTCGACAATTTGCTTAATGTGCAATGCGATGATCGATTCATCTTCAATGATGAGCACGCGCGCAGACAGCGCATCTTCGATCGCGCTGCGTGCCGCCTGAACATGTTCGCGCACATCGTCTTGGCCCATGCCCAAAATCACGGCCACATCTTCGACCGCAAATCCTTCAACCGTGGCGAGCAGCAAACTTTGTCGGCGCTTGACTGGAAAATGCGCGATCACACCGCTGCGACCGCGCGATTCAAGTGGCGCAATCATTTCGCTTTTCCAGATCCGGTGAAATGTTCTGAATAGCTCGGTTTTGGCTGGAGCATTTTCATCCCATTCTTCAGGCGCTTCCAATAACGCCTCCAATGTTTCGCGCACGGCTGCATCGCCCATTGACTGTGACCCAGTCAATGCCCGTGCGTAACGCCTAAGATATGGCAATTGTGATGCCAGTTGCTGTCTAAATGACATAGTTGCTCCCTTTGCTAGCGAAACTAATACGCTCGAAATGCGATTTTGTTCCCGCCTGATGGAACAATATCATGTGTAGGGGCTTAATCGCCTATGATAAAAATCTTCGCCTGCCTGAATTGTGGTATTGCGCCATGGGCATAACGACAGAATATGGTCAGTCCGGGTCCGACACTTTGCCGGGCGTCTGGAATGATGGAGGGGGTCAATTGGGTAGCAATAAAGGCAAACAGTACGCAGGGGAGGCGATAGACCCGGAATTTGATTCCCTCACCGCGGCCCTACGCCAGATGCATGACAGCATCGCCAATGAACCCGTCCCCGACGATTTTCTGGATCTTCTGGACCAAATTGATGCCAAAATATCCGCCTCTAAGAAATTGTCATGAGCGCCTTGCCGGTGGAATCGCACCCCATCTCTGAACGGCGCGATGCATCGGATGATTTTAGAGCCCAGATGATTGCACTTATCCCGTCGTTGCGCGCTTTTGCACGCGGACTATGCGGCAATCGGGAACTTGCGGACGATCTTGCGCAAGAGGCTATGATGCGGGCATGGGCCGCGCATGCAAGCTTCACCCCGGGAACCAATTTCCGAGCGTGGATGTTCATGATATTGCGTAATCAATTTTACACCACGATGCGCAAAAATTCGCGGATGACGAGTTGGGACCCCGAGGCCGCCGAACGGCTGCTGGTGGAGGCACCGCCGCAGCAACATCACATCCACATGACCGATGTTGAAAAAGCGTTGCGAAAGCTACCTGCTGAACAACGCGAGATACTGATGCTAGTTGGCGCAGGCGGCGCCAGCTACGAAGAGGCAGCGGTTATTACAGGCTGCGCCATCGGTACCGTCAAGAGCAGGCTAGCGCGCGGCCGCGTGGCATTGGCGGCGTTGATTAACGGTCCCGATGAGGCTGTGTTGAACAAGCCCGTGAGATCAAAGCCAGTTCGGAACAGTTTGCCCAAGCACCCCAACCCGACGCCAAGCATGTGACGGCGCAGACCCAGCCGCTGGGGATTGAGCCGCGGGTTTCCGCAGATTTTTTTCGAGGCACAAAAATGGACTCGAATTTCACAAATGATGCCTATCGGTACGCGGACTAAATGGTTTCTTTACGACCAATGAACATGCGAAACGGGCTTATTCTGGTCGTGCTCGTCGCCTTGCTGCCTGTGACGATTGTAAGCTTCATCCAAGGCAACGCGACTTTGAAACATACGCGAAATTTGGCCTTTGATCGGTTGCGCGATACGGCAAGTGCAGTGGCCGAACGGCAACGCGACCCTTTCGTAATTGCACAGCATCTGTTGCTGGCCCACACAACGAACAGGGATGTCGTCCGCATGACCGCCGATTGCGATACGGCGCTGCGCATATCTTTAAGCAATTATCCGCCCGTTACCAATATCGCCCGAACAGCAGCAGATGGCACGGTGCGCTGCTCTGCCATTCCTCTTTCCAAGCCTGTCAATGTTGCGCAAGAAGGCTGGTGGCGACGCGGGGTCAATGCAAAGGGTATGACCATCACAAAAGCGCCGGTTTTCGCGCCCATATCCCAAAGGGACGTGTTGTTCCTTATCTTACCGTTGCGCACCGCCGATGGACAATCGGACGGCACAATCACCGCGGCCATTGACGTCAAATATCTGCGCGACGGGTTGCGCCAAGCCGCACGCGGCAGCGCGGGCGCATTAGCCATTGTGACCCGCGACGGCACGAAGGTGGCAAGTGGCGACCGGCCCTTGCCCTTTACGCCTGACGTCACAGCGCGCCAGAGCCAACCCGTCGAGATCCGCGATAGCAAAGGCACATTATGGATTTACACGCTGCACAAGCTCTACAGTTCTGACCTGTTTGTCGTCTATGCCGAACCACATGATACGTTAATGGCGGCAGCGATATCGCAAGTGCGCACCAGCATTTTGCTGCCTATGATTTCCATATTGCTTGCATCACTTGCCATCTGGGTCGGAACGCACCGCCTGGCCTTAATATGGTTACGCGAATTGCGTGCCGTTTCGGGGCGCTTCGCCCAAGGCGACTTTACCGGAGACAGGCACAAGTTCGACCGCGCGCCCGAAGAAATCGCTGCTTTTAGCGCAGATTTACACAGCATGGCCGATGCTATCGACCGCCGTAATACGGACCTGACGCACGCGTTGGAGGCAAAAACGCTGCTCACCCGTGAAGTGCACCACCGTGTCAAAAACAACCTGCAGATCATCAACAGCCTGTTAACGCTGCAGTCGGACCGTGTGCGTGAAGGCCCAGCGAAGGAAGTGTTGGCACAAACCCGTGCGCGGATAAACGCTTTGGCGCTTATCCACCGACTCTTATACGAACAAGATAATGGCTATGAACGCGGCGAGGTACCGATTCATAACCTGATGGCAGAGCTATGCGCGCAGTTGCGCGGTGCAAGCCGGTCCATGACCCATGTTCAGTTGACCTGTCAGGCAGAGAGTTTCCCGGTGCCGATTGAATATGCCGTACCCTTGACATTGTTCGTGGTGGAAGCGGTCACCAACGCCTTTCGCTATGCATTCCCCAAAGGACGGCATGGGGCAGTCATCCTGCGGTTCAATCTGGAAGGCGAGAATGCCATTCTGGACATTTCGGACAATGGGCAAGGATATATTGTCAGCGACGCAGCCGCGCAAATGGGTACCGAATTGATGCATGGCTTTGCCACCCAAGTGGACGGCGATCTATCGATCTCAAGCCGCAAAGGGCATGGAACGCGGGTTGTACTAAAATTCCCGTTGCCCAAGGTCGCGACTTAGTGCCGGCACAAAAAAGGGCCCGCCGGTTGCCCGACGAGCCCTGATTGCGATGCAACGATGGGACTATTTTTTGTCCTGTGCGTCTGCATTATCTTCCATGGCATCAGCCTTAGCATCGCCTTTTTCACGGACCACTTCAGCTGCATTTTCGACAGCGGTTTCAGCCGCTGTGTCTTTGCCATCTGTCTTGGTGTCCATGGCATCGGCCTCAACCTCCATGATGTCAGCTTGCACTTCAGCCTTATCGCGGACGGCATCGGCTTGCTGCTCTTGTGCATTTTCTGCACCGGAATCGCAGGCGCCAAGCGTCGCCAAAGACACAGATGCGGCGAAAATTAAAATCGACTTTTTCATAAATTTTTCCCTGAGTTAATGTTTAGCGGACACTGCCGCGACGGAACATATTGACGATCGCCAACAGAACGACTGCACCTAAAAATGACGCGACCAACGAGCGGAGATCGAAATTGCCACTGGTGATTGGCGCGCCGCCGATCAGGGGGGTGATGACAAAGCCGGCCAAAAAGGCACCCACGATGCCAATAATGACATTTAAGAAAATGCCTTGCTGTCCGTCTGTGCGCATGACGATGCTGGCCAGCCAGCCCAAAATGCCACCAACAATAAGAATGATAATGAGGTTCATGCTATTTCTCCCTTTCAGAGTGCGAGGGAAAACATCGCTCGAACCATTTGGTTCCGATTTTGCTTAGGCCACAGCCTAATCCCCGTTCAACCGAGCAATTTGACGGCTGTTCAGAGGAACCATGCCGCACCTTTCGTCGTTACCTATGCAGAATTAAACTTCGACAAATGACGAAAGTGAGGATGACATGACACAGTCAGTAAGCCCCAAAAAAAATATGGCCAATGGGAGCGCAAAAAGCACGAATGGATCAACCAGGGCCAGCGCGAAGCCCGCTGGGAAGTCGAGCCCAAGGCCCATGCAAGCGCGTAAAGGGCAAGGCAGCCGCTCGTCTGCATATGCCGTACCGTCATGGCTTGGCGCGGTGGCCTCTGTCATTGGCGTCGGCGTTGCGATAGGCGCAGGACTTTACGCGACGCGTGATCAATGGATGCCAAAGGCCGACAAATGGAAAGAAGATTTTTCCGCCGCCTTTGCCGATGATGAAACCGATTCTGAGAATTTCGACCAAACCCGCCACGCCGGCGCGGACTCTATGCGCGATCATCCGGGTAAGAATTGGAACAAGGTTGATGACATGTCGGATGCGTCTTTCCCCGCCAGCGACCCGCCATCTTTCACGCCAGCGACCGTATCCTGAGTGGAGGACAGAATGATGTCGCATTCCGATGGTGGCATTATTGTTAATCTCTAAAGAAAAACGGGCTGTCCGCATCACTGCTGACAGCCCGATTTTCATTCAGCAGCGTGATTCCGACGGGGGCGATTTCAATGGGGTTTCATCGGGAATACGCCCCGGATAATCGGTATCGCCCAAATCACCTGGAGACACTTCGTCTGGGCTAGTGCCCGGCACTTCGTTCGGCGGGCTGTAGGGCTTGGGGTCGGGGTCGACCCTATGTTGCATAGGCATCATCTTATGGCTCCCCAATAGACAGCGACCATGGCGACCACCGCGAGAACCAATGATACTGCCAGAACATAGCGCACGCCCATGCCTGTCTTTCCGGCCCGCGCGTCTTGTGTGTTTATCTTCATAACACGTCTCCTTATGTACATGGTACAAAGGTAACGCCCGAAGCGCGGCTTGGTTCAACCGGCGCAGTAGCGAAAATTCCACCGCCACTTGCGCGCCAATAAAAAGGCCGGGAATGACCCGGCCTTTTTATGTTCCATAAGGTTAAAATATCAGCCTGGCGTTTCGAAATAGGCGATCAGGTCCGCACGCTTTTGTGCATCTGGCAGACCCGCATAGATCATTTTCGTCTGCGGAATGACGCGCTGTGGCTTTTCCAGAAACTGGAACAATTTTTCCTTGGTCCAGACAAAGCCCGCGCCCGCATTGGCCGCAGAATATGTATATCCTGGAACTGTTCCAGCCGTGCGCCCGATAATATTATGCAAGGACGGGCCGATTTTGTTCACGCCAGCGTCGGTAACATGGCAGGTACGGCATTGCGCGAATAGCATCTTGCCATTGGCGGCATTGCCGGTGAAGTTGGCAACACTGGTGCCGTCAACCGTGCTCATGTCGGTTGCAGCAAGGGGCCCCGCAGGTGCAGCTGGAGCAGATGCTTCCGCCTGAACGGATGCATCGGCCTCGCCTTCTGAACCGCCCGAACATGCCGCAAGCATTGCGGATAAAGCCACGAGGCAAGCTATTGCTTTTGTGTTGACCATAGATTCTCCTGTCACGTCTTTAATGGCCACATAGCCAATATCTTGCTTACGCAATGCGCTTGCAACTTTAATCAACAACGCCCCCCATGAAAAGGCCATTATGCAGCATTATCCATGCTTTTCTATATGGGCATTTTCCATCACCAGCTTGTGCCTGAGGCGCGCGGCAATATTACTCCGGCGCTGGCGATTTTACCGCATGTCCGATAGCGCATGGCGTGCGGCTGCCACCGTCCGCGCGACATCGTTCGCATTTGTATTCCAACCGCAAACGCTGATCCGCATCACCCGCTCGCCGTTCCAACTGCCGCCACTTAGAAAGGCTTCCCCGCTGGCGTTGATCGACGCGATGACTGCGTCGCTGATGTTGGCACCGTCTTTCGCATCGAAGCGCACTAAGCCCTGATTCATGGTCGGACGCGCGATGCCTGTGGCACCCTCAAGCTTGCAGATACCATCATAAATCGCCGCCGCATGATCGCAGCACCGTTCAATCATCGCCGCAAGGCCGTCCCGGCCAAGCTCCATCAAAGCCGCCAAGGCTGGAATGGCTCGGGCGCGGCGCGACCATTCTGGCGTAAAGTCCATGGGGTCGCGCACCGGCCCGCCATTGGTCAGATAGGCAGCGGTCATACGCATTGCAGCAATATGGGCGCTGGCGTGGCGGGTGATAGCCATGCCACAGTCATAAGGCGTGTTCAGCCATTTATGCCCGTCGGTGGCCCAGCTGTCGGCGCGCTCCACCCCGGCAACCAAAGCGGATAGACGTGGACTGGCATTAGCCCAAAGTCCAAAAGCGCCGTCCACATGCACCCATGCGCCAGCCGCCTGTGCAATCGGGCACAATGTCGAAAAATCGTCGCAAGCGCCAATGTTGAGATCACCCGCGTTGAGAATGACGATCGTCGGTGCATCGGGCGCTTCGGCAAGCGCGGCGCGTAGAACTTCTGGCCCGACCAAACCGGGCCTGTCCCCACTTAATGGGACGATACAATCGCTACCTAAACCCAAAAGGCGCAATGCTCTGGTCACCGAAGAATGGTGATGGGCATTGGCAAGCACGCGGATCGCAGGCGCGCCTTGCAGGCCCTTTGCCTCAACATCCCACCCCTTTTGCTCCAGAACAGCATGACGCGCGGCCGCCAGCGCCGTTGCATGCGCCATCTGGCAGCCAGTGACAAAGGCGTAACTGGCATCGGTTGGTAAACGCAAAGCATCTAGCAGGAACCGGCCGGCGACCTCTTCGAGAACCGCGCCAGCAGGGCTGGTGGAGGCGAGTACCGCATTTTGGTCCCATGCCGAGCACAGAATATCCGCCGCCAAAGCAGAAGGGAGTGCGCCGCCTTTCACCCATGCAAAAAAGCGGCCACCCGCATTGCCCGTCAGCCCCGGTTCAGCAGCCGCCGCAATCGCGCGCACCACATCATTTGCGGGCATTCCGCGCTCGGGAAATTGCGCGGGCAAAGGCAGACGCATCTCGTCTGCTGTGCCGCGCGCGGCGACGGGCCGCGTTCCGAGCGAATTGAGAAAACGACGGGCTTCGGCAAAAGCGATATCAAGCGTGTCCATGACGCGTCGGTAAATGCTTTATCGAAACGAGTCTATGTGGATGTCCGGCACTGCCACTTTAGATCAAAATGCGCGCCGTTATATCCACGCTACTCAACAGGGGTATTTTCCGCGCCAGTCTCCTTGAGCACCTTGTGCCGGAGGCGGTTTACAAACAGATAGATTAACAACATGACCGGCAAAGTTACCGCGCCCATGATGATGTCAGTTATATGGTCGCTGTTGATCGCAGCAATGCCCTTTGTCATATAGGCTATCAACCCTATCAGATAATAGGCAGCGGCAATGACCGAGAGTCCTTCGACCAATGTTTGAAGGCGAAACTGAAGCTGCGTGGAGCGCTCCATTGACCGCATCAGCACGAGGTTCTGCGCTTTAATCCGGCTGTCGATCCGCACATCAAGCGTGTGCATGACACCCGATATCCGTTCGGCAATATCCCTCAGCCGCTGACGGAATACGGAACAGGTGCGCGATGCAGGCACTAGCCGTCGTTCCGTGAAATCCGTGAGGCTCTGAAAATTGGCTATCGGTTGAACATCCAGTGCCGCCAACCGGTCTGCGGCAACCTCTGCATAAGCCGCCGTCGCGCTCAGTCGGAAGCTGGTGGCAGATCGAATAAGTTCCAGCTCTGACGAAATGCCCGCTAGGTCATTCAACAAAATCTCGTCATCTTCATCCGCCAAGGCAACGCGCCGGGCATGGTCAGACAGGCGATGTTCCAGCTGGTCAAGCTGCGGGCCGTGTTGCTGCACCACAGGAAAGCCAAGCAAGGCCAAGTTCCGATAATTGCCCAGTTCTTGGACGCGCTGGATGATGCGGCCACGCTCTCCTGCACCCAAGTCCCCAGCGGTAATAAGCAATCGGCCGTAGCCATCCCCATGAATGCTGAAATCTGACCAGAGGCGAATGCCGGAATTGATGTCGCAACACACCATTTCCTCTGTAGAAATGCCAATCGCCGACAAATCCGCTTCGATATTTACATTATCTGGGACAACCCGAATTTGCGTCGCCCGAACAACGCCGCCCGGCCAGTTTTCAAGCCATTGAATATAATTGTGCCGGACGGGATCGGGAATGTCCGCCGGAAAAATCAGCGTTAGCGTGCTGGCTTCGGTATGTCGTTCCCATAAGAAATATATGCCTGAGGCCGTATGCCCGGAACCGTGCCGCGCCGCGAGCGTCCAATCGTCAAAATCGGGGCGCTTATGTATCAGCCACTGGTCCTCACTATTGCGTTCGGCAGGTTCGATTAACCGGACCACTTGGTAGATTTCAGAATTGGCGCTTACTGGCGCAAAACGGCGCAACCGCATTTCGTCAACAGCCCATCGGCGCAGCGGATGTTCAGTAAAGCTCATAGACAGATAGTCGCACAGAAAATCTGAAAGTCTATACACTTAAATGCCTTAGGGTCGGGACCCTTTGCGCACGCAAGATGAACAAAAAGACACAAAAAACAACATTTCGTTCTTTTTATACCCCATATGGGCATTGGGAATCACCCAAAATTCCCTGATGAGCGCGGTCTGCGGAGACCACAGTCCAGGTAAGCCGCGTTCAAAGGATTAGAAAATGAAGAAAATATCTAGCAAGCTTTTTGTAGCGCTCTCGGGCAACATGGCTCTTGGCGTTTCTGCCCCTGCGGTTGCTCAATCGGCCAATGGCAGTGGTTCGATTAAAATTGTCCGTTCGGTTTTCGTTAGAATGTGTTGGAGGCCCGAGCCGGAATCGAACCGGCGTGCAAGGATTTGCAGTCCTCTGCGTCACCACTCCGCCATCGGGCCTCTGAACAATAACTTGCCTAAACAGCATGCCATTATGTGGTGAAGGCGGGCGTTTAGCGGCTTGCCCAATTCAATGCAACCGGCAATCTGACGCCTTGTGCCCCGTCCGCCACAAGCGGCGGAAAAAGTTGCTATTTGCATACCGAAATAGGCTATTTGTCTGAATCCCGCTTGGCGGAAGGGACAAGGCTGGCTAGAACCAGACTCAAGGGCTGTATTGTGATTGCAGTACAGTTGTGCCAGTTGGCCAGCAAGTTAATGGAAATATTCCGATGGAATCAGTGAATTTTGAAGAGATGCGGCGGTCCATGGTGGACAGCCAGCTGCGCACAAGTGGCGTCACCGACTTATGGGTGCTGGCTGCCATGGGCAACATCCCGCGTGAGGATTTCGTGCCGCAGACGCACCGATCCACAGCCTATATGGACCGGTCGATTACGCTCGACGATGGTTCTGTCCTCAACCCTGCTATGTCTTGCGCGTTGCTGCTACAGGCGGCGGATGTGCGCGCGGACGATCATGTGTTGTTGCTTGGCAAAGAGGATGGTTATGTCGCCGCGATTTTGCGCACGCGGGTCAACGCTCTTGTGTGTGTAACGGCGGAGAATTTTTCGGCAGCAATATCGGCGGCACCTTATTCGGTGATTGTCATTGACGGCGCGGTAGAAGAGTTGCCCGCAGCGTTGGTGGATCTCGCCGCCGACGGCGCGCGATTGGTGACGGGCATCATCGACGGCGCAGTAACGCGTCTGGCCAAGGGCTTTGTCCACAAAGGAAAAATTGCGTTGAAATCATTTGAGGATAGCGAAATTGCCCCGCTGCCGGCCTTTGCCCGCAAGCCGGAGTTCGTATTTTGAGCGCGCGCCATCTGTTCACGGCCGCCTTGCTGGCGTCTACCGTAATAGTCGCGCCTGCTTATGCGGACACTTTGCGTGACGCCTTGGTGTCAGCTTATGAAACCAACCCCAACCTGACCGCTGCACGTCAGGGCCAGCGCGCAACCAACGAAGGGGTTCCTTTGGCCAAGGCGAATGGCCGTCCCGATATCAAATTACAGCCAACTTTTTTCGAAAATGTCCTTCAGGACAGCGGCGGATCCGTGGTTCAGGCCCGCGGCATCAGCATCAACGGTACGATTTCAGCGCCCTTATATGCCGGCGGCGGCATTAAAAATGCGGTGCGCGCGTCGGAAAACCGGGTTGAGGCTGGCTTTGCCAATCTGCGTGGCACCGAAAGCGCCATATTTTCGGCGGTGGTCGGCGCCTATATGGATGTCATCCGCGATGAATCGATTGTCGATCTAAACCGCGCGCAGGTTGGCGTTCTGACCGTTAATCTGGATGCAACGCGTGACCGGTTTGAAATAGGCGATCTGACCCGCACCGATGTCGCGCAGTCCGAAGCGCGGCTTGCGCTGGCAACCAGCAATATGGAAACGGCGCGCGCCAATCTTATCCGTTCAAAAGAGATTTATATTCAGTTGGTCGGACGCGAACCCGGGCAGTTGGAGGCGCCGCCGCCATTGCCCAATTTGCCATTAACGCCAGATAGCGCAGTGACCGTGGCGCTGGAAAACAACCCGGATTTGATTGCGGCGCGCGAAACGCGCGAGGCCGCAGGTTTTGATCGCCGCGCTGCGAATGCATCGCGTTTGCCCACCATAAGCGTCTTTACGTCGCCATCTTACTCCAATGCTTTAAATTCGATCTCATCGAATATTCCAGGCTTTGTTCCGGATAACAGCACGTTAAATGCACAAGCAGGCGTTCGTGCGACTTTACCCTTATATCAAGGTGGACAGCCCGCCGCGCAAATTCGTCAAGCGCAGGCTCGTCTCGGCCAAGCGCAAGAACTGGAAATCGCCGCGGAGCGTGAAGTGATTGCTCAGACCCGCGCTTCCTACGCAAGCTGGCGTGCGGCACTTGATGTCATCGCCGCTTCCGAACGGGCCGTGTCGGCAAACGCGTTATCGCTGGAAGGCACGCGCGCCGAAAATGGCGTTGGTAACCGCACCATATTGGACATATTGAACGCGGAACAAGAATTGCTGAACAGCAAGGTTCAACTCGTCGCCGCGCGCCGCAACGCTTATGTCGCCGGTTTCACTTTGTTGGCCGCAATGGGTAAAGCCGAAGCGCGCGATTTGGGCCTTGAAGGCGGCGCATTATACGATCCCGTCGCTGACTATCAAAAGGTTGATGGCGCATGGAGCGACTGGTCTTCACAGCACGATCCCGTTGCAAAATCGACCCGAACCGTTGACACGGCCGCCCAAAAAGCCGAGATAGAGCCAATTGTTACCGACGGTAAAATCCGGTAATCTACGCAAGGGCTGAAAATATGGCTGACGGCCGGAACGAACCTTCGATGGATGAAATCTTGTCCTCGATTAAACGCATCATCGCTGATGATGACAATAATCGCCCCGTTACAAAGCGGGCGGCGAAGTCTGCCGCGCCGGACGCCGAAGAAGATGAGGTCCTTGAGCTAACCGACGCCGATGACAATGTGGGCGGCGGCGAAGTTTTGTTAGATGACAATAAGGCGCAAAGCCTGCGGCACAGCTTTTCAACACTGCAGACCCTGGCCGAACCAGGCGCAGCACACCAAATCACGCGGTCAGACGAAACGTCTCTTGAAGGCATGACGCGCGACCTGTTGCGCCCGATGCTGAAAGCTTGGCTTGACACCCATTTGCCGCCTATCGTCGAAGCGTTGGTCGAGCGCGAAATCATGCGCATCACCAAAAAAGGGTGATGGCGGCCATGCGCCTTTGGAGCCGCAATGCCGAACTGGGCGCCGCGCCCAAACCCTGTCATGCTAAACTTGTTTCAGCATCTTAGTTTAGGCGCTGCGCAAAGCCGTAAGACCCTGAACCAAGTTCAGGGTGACCACCCATTTGCTATAGGGCCCACCCTTATATTTTTGGCGGGGCTTTTAACCCTGACGCCC
Source organism: Sphingorhabdus sp. (assembly GCF_044239665.1). Classification (GTDB taxonomy): domain Bacteria; phylum Pseudomonadota; class Alphaproteobacteria; order Sphingomonadales; family Sphingomonadaceae; genus Sphingorhabdus_B. Next base: position 52,118 of record NZ_JBIIBA010000005.1, on the reverse strand, counting down.
GCAACAGTTTTTGCCTCGAACCTCTACATTGCGACGGGCAGGCTGGTTGACGTCCAAGCTGGCACTGTCCGCACTAATCAATGTATCAGCATCAGCGGCGACAGGATAACCGCCGTTGCGCCCTGCGGCGAGACACCACAAGGCGCAGAACGGGTGGATTGGACCGCGTTCCATGTGCTTCCCGGCTTGATGGACCTGCACACCCATTTGGCGGATGCAGGACAAAGCGCGGACCTTGCGCTGCCCATCAAAACATCACCAGCGGCCACGGCCTTAATGGGTGCGCATAATGCCCGGCTTACGTTAGAGGCTGGCTTCACTGCGGTCCGCGATGTCGGCACCTATCGGGGACTTACCGATATCGCGTTGCGTGATGCGATCAACGCTGGGCATGTTCCGGGGCCGCGCATGTTCGTGGCCGGTGCGTATATCACCCTGCCCAAGGGTGGCGGCGAATTGAACGGTGTTGTGCCCAATGAAGAATTGCCCGCCGACATGCGGCTTGGGATTGCCAGCACGCCGCAAGAAGCCGCAGCGAAGACGACATTCCTGATGGAACAAGGCGCTGATTTTATCAAAACCATCGCCACGGGCGCGGTGCTTGCCATCGGCACGGAACCGGGCGAGCCGGAGCTGAGCGAAGCGCAGATGCGTGCGGTCGTTCAAACGGCAAAAGCGAAGGGCAAATTCGTCACCGCACATGCCCATGGCGCGGTTGGCATTAAAAACGCGATCCGCGCTGGTGTCCGTTCCATCGAACATGCCAGCCTGATCGACGATGAAGCGTTAAAAATGGCGAAAGCCAGCGGCACTTGGCTGGTGATGGATATTTATAATGGCGATTATATTGATGACATCGGCACGCGCGAGAAATGGCCTGCCGAATATCTCCGCAAAAATCGTGAAACCACCGATATCCAACGCGCCCGTTTTACGCAGGCCGTCAAAATGGGCGTGCCGATTGCTTATGGCACAGACAGCGGCGTCTATCCGCATGGGCATAATGCCAAGCAATTTGCCTATATGGTCCGTTACGGCATGACCCCGATGCAGGCCATCCAAAGCGCAACGATCCGCGCGGCAGAGTTATTGGGCAAGGACAGCGAGCTCGGCAGCATCGCACCGGGGCGCTTTGCCGATCTGGTTGCGGTCAACGGTGACCCTCTTAAGGATATCCGTGTTTTGGAAAATGTTGCGCATGTGATGAAAGGCGGCAACACCGTCCGCTAAATGCCGTGCGCGTAGCGCAAAACAAAAGGGCGAGGAAATCCCCGCCCATTCGTATTTTTCTTCATGCTCAGATCACGTCAGTGTGACTGAGAAAAGCAAGCTGCTAAACGCAATTGCACCAATAAAGCTAACCAGTTTCTGCATATTTCATTCCTTCACCTTGCCGCACAACCAAAAGGCCGGGTCGTCCCGTGAAAGCATCCTTTATGTTTTCGTTGATGGTGACCAACTAAGCATCTCTTCATAAAACTCAATTAAATTAGTAGACAATGGAGTTGCGTAAAATGCAACTTGCCGTGTCGGGCGTCGGAACAATCGCCCATGTAATCTCCTTGCGTGCCAGCTTTGCGCTGACTAGCGTGCCATGCATGAAAAATGCCTTCTTGCTCACCGCCCTTTTGGGCACATCTGCCATCGCGCTTGGCAGCCTCTCGACAGACGCCAATGCACGGCCGATCACCGAAACCGACCTGGTGATGATGAAACGAGTGTCGGCGGTTGCAGCGTCGCCCGATGGCAATATGATCGCCTATCAGCTGCGCGAGACAGATTTGGCGGCGAACAAGGGTAAGACGGATCTGTATATGCTCAAGCTTGGCAGCGCGGATCCGCAGCCCGTGATGTTTGCATCGAAGCCAGACAAGAATGAGCATGACCCCGCCTTTTCGCCTGACGGCAAAAGCATTTATTATATAAGCAACCAAAGCGGATCGGACCAAATCTGGCGCTATGACATTGCATCGGCCACGTCCATGCAAGCGAGCAATTTCAAGGCTGATGTCAGCGGTTTCAAAATCTCCCCCAATGGGCAAACATTTGCCATATGGGGCGACATTGCCCGCGATTGCAGGGAGTTTGGCTGCGACATCGATGGCGACACGTCAAAACCTGGCCCCGGCACGGGCCGCGCATATGATCGTTTAATGGTCCGCCATTGGGACCAATGGGAAACGCCGGGATATTATAGCCGCGTCTTTACGGTTGCGCTGGAAGCCGATGGCAAACTTAGTTCGTCGGCCATAGCGATGGATGGCACCCTTGTCGGCGATGCGCCGACGAAGCCCTTTGGCGGCGGCGAGGAGATAAGTTGGAGCGCGGACGGCAGCGCGGTGCTGTTCACCTTACGCCATGCCGATGCGCATGAGGCAAAATCGACCAATCTTGATATTTACCGCTCTGCACTGCGCGCGGCCAACCCAGTCAACCTGACCGCCGACAACGCCGGCATGGACACCACGCCCGCCGCATCCCCCGATGGCAAATATCTGGCATGGACATCGATGGCGCGCGCGACCTATGAGGCCGACCGGCTGGTCGTCAAGCTGATGGATCTGAAGAGCGGCAAGGTCATCGCGCTCACCGACGCATGGGACCGTTCGGTGGGCTCGCTTGCATGGGCCGCCGACAGCAAAAGCCTTCTCGTCACCGCGCAGGATGTTTTGGAGACCCCGCTTTTCCGAGTGGACCTGAAAGGTAAAGTTACGCGCCTGACGGCGCGCGGCAATATCGCTGAGGCCGTGCCGCTGAAAAATGGTGGCGTTGTTTATGCCATTAACAGCATTACTGGCCCGTCCGACCTTGTTCATATGAATGCCAAAGGTACCACGACACGCCTGACCAACGTTAATGCCGACACGTTCGCCACGCTGAATCCGGTCAATTACCAAATGTTTGATTTCTCTGGGGCCAATGGCGACCGAGTCTATGGTCAGATCGTCAAACCGCAGGGCGCAGCGGGTAAGCTGCCTGTCCTGTTACTCGTCCATGGCGGACCGCAGGGCACGTTTAACAATAGTTGGTCCTATCGCTGGAACCCAGCGGTCATGGCGGCGCAAGGCTATGCCGTGGTCAGCATCGATTTTCATGGGAGCACGGGTTACGGTCAAAAATTCACCGACAGCATCAACCAAAACTGGGGCGGCTGGCCGCTTGAAGATTTGCAAAAGGGCATGGATGCCGTTGGCAAAATCGATACCCAGCTTGATACCGCCAATGCCTGCGCGCTGGGCGGATCCTATGGCGGTTATATGATGAACTGGATTTCCGGCAATTGGCCCGACCGTTTCAAATGCCTTGTTAACCATGCCGGTATCTTTGACCTGCGCGCTATGGCCTATGAGACCGAAGAATTATGGTTCGACCAATGGGACAATGGCGGCCCATGGACCACGCGCAGTGATGCGGAAAAATGGAACCCGGTCAACCATGTCGCCAAATGGAAGACGCCAACTTTGGTGATCCATGGCGAGAAGGATTACCGCATCCCCTATTCGCAATCGCTGGCCGCCTTTACCGCATTGCAGCAGCAGGGCGTGGAATCGAAATTGCTGGTATTTCCGGATGAAAATCACTGGGTGTTAAAACCGAAAAATTCGATCCAATGGCACCGGACGGTGTTTGACTGGGTAGGTAAGTATCTGAAGGGTAAATAAGTCCAATTTTGTCATTCCCGCGAAAGCGGGAATCCATGGTCTGATCGGTCAGCGCAAGCGGAAGGTTCAGGCTATGGACCCCCGATCAAGTCGGGGGTGACAAAATTTATAGAGTACAGACGAAGTATTTGGGGGAAGAATATGACGGACATAATGCATAATGTGGCAGCCGAAACCCATAAAGGGGCGGAATTGTCGCGCAGTTTGAAGTCGCGCCATGTCTCGATGATCGCGATTGGCGGTATCATTGGTGCCGGACTGTTCGTTGGTTCTTCAACCACAATCAGCCAGGCTGGACCCGCCGCTGTCTTCTCCTTTGCCATTGCCGGATTCATCATTTTGCTGGTCATGCGCATGATCTCCGAAATGGCGATAGCGGTTGATGGGGTGCAGACATTCCCGGATTTCGCCCGCGCAGGCCTTGGCCATTTGGCGGGATTCATGTCCGGCTGGCTCTATTGGTATTTTTGGGTTGTCGTTGTCGCGATTGAAGCGATTGCTGGCGCGCAAATCTTACATGGTTGGTTTCCTGCCGTGCCTGAACTTGGCATTGGCATTGCCCTAATGGCGATTTTGACCGCCGTGAACCTGATGTCGGCGCGGGCATATGGTGAATTTGAATTCTGGTTCTCGTCGATAAAGGTCGCTGCGATCATCGTTTTCATTCTGGTCTGCGCCGCATGGGCCTTTGGCCTTACCTCCGGCAGCGGTTCGACCTTTGGCAATTTGACGGCGCATGACGGCTTTGTCCCCAATGGTTGGGGCGTCGTGCTGGCGGCGGCAACATCGACCATATTCAGCCTTGTTGGCGCGGAAATCGCTACCATTGCGGCGGCTGAGTCCGAAGAGCCTTCCAAGGTTATTGGCCGCATGACCGTGTCAGTCACTATGCGCATTCTTATCTTCTATGTGCTGTCGATCTTCCTCATCGTGTCGGTCGTGCCATGGACCGAGATCGTGCCCAAGGTATCGCCCTTTGCCACAACGCTTGCCTATATGGGCTTACCAGCGGGTCAGCTGATAATGGAAGCGGTGGTTTTGGTCGCCGTGCTGTCCTGCTTGAACTCCGGCCTATATGTTACCTCGCGTGCGTTGTTCGGCCTCGCCAAGCATAAGGACGCGCCTTTGTGGTTGGTGCAGGTCAACCACCGCAAAGTGCCCGCCCGCGCCATCCTGATCGCTAGCCTGTTCAGCTATTTCGCGCTCGCCGCAGACGCGGTGTCGCGCGATGTGGTATTCAGCTTCCTCATTAATAGCTGCGGCGTGACCATGCTTCTTTTGTACCTCATGACATCCGCTGCACAGCTAAAGCTGCGCCGCCAATATGAGGCGGAGGACCCGAGCCGCCTGCAAATCAAAATGTGGTTCCACCCCTTTGGCACATATATCGCGATAGCAGCGATGTTGGTGATCTTGGTCGCCAAAGGCCTTGATCCTTCCGCGTCGAAGGAATTGTGGCTGAGCTTACTCGTAGCGGGCGGCTTTGCGGCAGCGTTTTTCATCTTTCGGCGGCGGGTAACCTAACGCTGTAGGTAAGAATATTATCACGCAAAGCCGCAAAGACACAAAGACGAAGATATAAAGCAGCAGATAGGCGGCTCACTTTCTTCCTTCCTTTGCGACTTTGCGGCTTTGCGTGCTAAAAAACTTCTCACACCCACAGGATAAGCCGCCCACACGCCGCGAAATCCTTGCCCAATTGCCCACGCGCTGGCAAAGCCACTTTCCATGACTATCGACAAGACTTTCGACCCCGCCGCGATTGAGGCGAAATGGTATGCGCATTGGGAAACCACGGGCGCATTCCGTCCCAATCGTCCCCATGCCGAGCCTTATACAATCGTAAACCCGCCGCCCAATGTGACGGGCAGCTTGCACATCGGCCATGCGCTCGACAACACCTTGCAGGATATCCTCATTCGCCATGCGCGTTTGCAGGGCAAGGACGCTTTATGGGTCGTCGGCACGGACCATGCGGGCATAGCGACACAGATGGTCGTCGAACGACAGCTCAATGCCCAAGGGCAGAAGCGCACCGATTTCACCCGCGACGCATTTGTCGCCAAGGTGTGGGAATGGAAGGCGGAAAGCGGCGGGGAAATTACGGGCCAGTTGCGCCGCCTTGGCTGCTCAATGGATTGGGAGAATGAACGCTTCACCATGGATGAAGGCTTTTCAAAGGCCGTCATCAAGGTGTTTGTGGATCTCTATAACCAAGGGCTACTCTACCGCGACAAGCGGCTCGTCAACTGGGACCCGGGCCTGAAAACCGCGATCTCGGATCTTGAGGTCGAAACGCGGGAGATCAACGGCAAATTCTGGCATTTCAAATATCCGTTGGAGGACGGCAGCGGTTTCATCAGCGTAGCCACCACGCGCCCGGAAACGATGCTGGCCGACATGGCGGTCGCGGTGAACCCGTCGGATGAACGCTATGCACATCTGGTGGGCAAAAATGTCCGTCTGCCGATCACTGGCCGTTTGATCCCGATTGTCACCGACGAACATGCCGACCCCGAATTGGGTTCCGGCGCTGTAAAAATCACACCGGGACATGATTTCAACGACTTTGAGGTCGGCAAGCGTGCCGGTTTCAAGGCGAGCGAGATGTTCAACATGCTCGATGGCGAAGGCCGCGTCGTGCAAACCGCCGATGGGCTTATTCCCGCAGAATATATCGGGCAATATCGCTTTGGCATCGAAGGCGAGCCCACCAACGCCCGCAAGATGGTAGTCGCGGCGATGGAAGCCTTGGGTTTGCTGGAGAAGGTCGAAGACCGCGTGATCCAAACCCCCTTTGGCGACCGTTCAGGCCAAGTGATTGAGCCTTGGTTGACCGACCAATGGTATGTAGATGCGCAAACGCTCGCCAAGCCAGCCATAGAAGCCGCCCGCAAAGGCAAGGCCAATGGCGGTTTCGACATCGTGCCGAAGTCTTGGGAAAAAACTTACTTCAACTGGATGGAAAATATCCAGCCATGGTGCGTGTCGCGGCAGCTCTGGTGGGGGCATCAGATACCGGCGTGGTTTGCCGCCGATGGCACATGCTATGTCGCCGAAACCGAAGAGGGCGCACGGGCGCTTGCGGGCGCGGGCGTCGAGCTCACGCGCGATCCCGATGTTCTCGACACTTGGTTCTCGTCCGCGCTTTGGCCGTTTGGAACCTTGGGTTGGCCGGACGATGCGGGCGCTGATTCTCAAACTATGCTCAACCGCCATTACCCCAATGACGTGCTGATTTCCGGTTTTGACATATTGTTTTTCTGGGATGCGCGGATGGCGATGCAGGGCATGCATTTCATGAAAGAAGTGCCTTGGAAAACGCTCTATCTCCACGGCCTTGTCCGTGCGGCGGATGGTAGCAAAATGTCCAAGTCAAAGGGCAATACGGTCGATCCGTTGGGCCTGATTGACCAATATGGCGCAGATGCCTTGCGCTTCTTCATGGCGGCGATGGAAAGCCAAGGCCGCGATATCAAAATGGATGAAAGCCGCGTTGCAGGCTATCGTAACTTTGCAACCAAGCTGTGGAACGCCGCACGCTTTGCGCAATCCAACGGCATAAGCGGGTCGCACACAGTGCATGCGCCAAAGGCCGAATTGGCGGTCAACCGCTGGATCATTGGCGAAGTTGTCAGCACCGTCCAAAAGCTCAATAAGGCCTTCGCCGAATACCGTTTCGACGGCATGGCCGATGTGTTGTATCACATGGTTTTCGACCAGTTTTGCGACTGGTATCTCGAACTGATCAAGCCAGCGTTCATCGACGGCGAAAAAGGCGAAATGGATGCAGAGTCCAAAATCGTCGCTGGCTGGGCGCTCGACCAGATTTTGGTGATGCTCCACCCCTTCATGCCGTTCATTACCGAAGAATTATGGCACGCTTTGTCCGATGCTGATCATCCTCGTGGCTATGATATCATCCACGCCCAATGGCCCGAGCCGAATGCGACAGTTGACGCAGAGGCAGTTGCCGAAATCAATTGGGTTATCGACACGATCAGCAAAACCCGTTCGTTCAAGGCAGAGTTGAACATAGCGCCGGGCACGCGCCTGACCGCCAATATTGCTGGCCCGCAGACCGCCACGATTGCCATAATCGAGCGCCAAGGGGCGGCTTTGTCACGGCTCGGCCGCATTGACGATTTTGTCTATGCGCCCGTTGAAACCAATAATGTGGCGCAAATCATTGTCGGCGACGACACCATCGTTTTCGCACTTGATGGCGTCATCGACCTCGACGCCGAACGCAGCCGGATCAGCAAAGCCATTGAGGCCGCCGTCAAAGAGCGTGATGCGCTCGCAGGGCGTTTGTCCAATGCGGCATTTGTGGAAAAGGCCAAGCCCGATGCCGTGGAAAAGGCGCGCGCGGACCATGCCGAAAAGACTGCGGAGGCCGAGCGATTGACGGCGGCGCTAAAGCGGCTGGGGTGACTATCGTCCGAACCTCCAACAATATGTGTCATTGCCGCGAAAGCGGGGAACGTAGTGACTGTCAGGTCAATCCATGGCCTGAGCATGCAGAAATCGCTTCATGGCGTGCACATGCAGCGGCAGCCCCATGGATGCCCGCTTTCGCGGGAATGACACATTTGGGGCCGCGCCAAAAAGGGTTTTCAGCATAGCTACCCCCGCCCATCAACGCGACCTGACGGTCGGTCCAGTGGCCAAGACTTTGTTCCTGTTCGCGCTGCCCTCACTTGGCGTCAACATTCTCCAGTCGCTGAACCATTCCGTCAATTCGGTGTGGATTGGTCAATTTTTGGGCGAAGAGGCGCTGGCAGCGTCGGCCAATGCAGGGCTCATCATGTTTTTGATGTTCTCCACTTTGTTTGGCTTCACCATGGCAACTACGATCCTGATTGGTCAGAATATGGGCCGCCGTGATGTGGAATCTGTCCGCCGTGTCATGGGGACGGCATTCGGCGTTTTCCTTACCGCAGGCCTTGTCACGGCGGCGGCTGGTTGGATATTTGCGCCCCAAATGCTGCGCCTGATGGCAACGCCAGAATCGGTCTATCCGTTGGCGCTTGCCTATTTGCGCGTCATTTTCCTATCCATGCCAACCTCGTTCGTGATGGTGCTTGTTGCATCCTCGCTGCGCGGCGTGGGGGATTCGGTGACGCCGTTTTGGAACACAGTGTTGAACGTGGTTCTCGACATCATCTTGAACCCGATTTTCATCTTAGGCTTGGGCCCCATACCCGCAATGGGTATCGCTGGATCGGCGCTTGCAACCATCCTTGCTGGGGTCATCAGCCTCGGTTTATTGCTGCGTAAGGTCTATGCGCGTGACCTGACCATCCGCCTGCGCGGGCATGAGTTGAAATGGCTTCGGCCCGATGCGCGGTTCTTGAAACCGATTGCGCGTATGGGCCTGCCTATGGGCTTGTCGATGATCATCATGTCGGGTTCTGCCGTCGTGATGATTGGCCTCGTCAATCGTGAGGGCGTGAATACAACTGCGGCCTTTGGTGTGATGAATCAGCTGTGGAGCTATGTGCAAATGCCCGCGGTCGCCGTGGGCAGCGCCGTCAGCGCCATGGTCGCCCAGAATATCGGTGCCAACAAATGGGACCGCGTTGGCCGTATCATATGGTCGGGCATTGGGATTAACCTGCTGCTGGCCGGTGTGTTGATCTTACTCATGACCCTGTTTGCTGCGCCATTGCTTGGCCTGTTCCTGTCAGGCGGCAGTCCCGCCATCGATATCGCGATTCACATCAACCACGTCATTGGGTGGACCTTTGTTTTGATGGGCGTGTCGGTTGTCGTGACCTTTGCGGTGCGCGCGAATGGCGCCGTAGTTGCGCCACTCCTGATCCTGATATTCAGCGCCGTGTTGGTGCGTTTCAGTGTCGGCTTTGGCCTGTATGACCGTTTTGGCGCAGATGCCATTTGGGGGTCATTTGTGGCGACCGCGATTGCATCTTGCGTCCTGTCGATTGCTTATTATCTGCATGGCGGATGGAAAAAGGCAAAGGCGATGCCATCCATAAGTGCGAGCACCGTGCATGTGGTGCCCGAATAATCCGCTGTCTTATACATAGTGCATTGTGCCATTGGGAATAGCATGAAACGCAACGTCACCTTGTCGCCAGAGTTTATGAAGCCCAAGCATATCGCGTTGCGCGTATGTCAGTTCCTGCTGGCGCTGTTTGTCGCGGGCAGCATCGCCCATGCGCAGGTTCCCCCCCCTGCTGCGCCCCAATATGTCCGCGCGTCGATGGAGGCCGAAACGCGCAACCCCGCGCCCGGGGATATTGTGACGGTCGCGATTGTCATGGACCCGAAACCTGGCTGGCATGATTATTGGGTGAACCCGGGTGATGCCGGAACGCCGCTTGAGCTGGCATGGATATTGCCCGCTGGCGCAAGTGCTGGCCCGATCCGTGCGCCCGTGCCCGAAACGTTGATCGTCAGCGGTTTCATGAACCATATTTACAAAGCAAAGCACGCGTTTCTGGTGGATCTTAAAATCCCGCAAAGCGCGATTGTGGGACAGAATTTAGATATCAAAGTCAATGCGCGCTGGTCGGCCTGCTCCGATTTGGTCTGCGTACCCGAAAGCGCGTCATTGTCGGTACCGATGACAATTGGCGCAGGGTCGATTGGCAAGTCTGACCGCGCGCGTTTCGATGCATGGCGCAGCGCCTTGCCCGTGCCGCTGGACCGCAAGGCGCTATATGCCATTGATGGCAACCGCATTGACATCGCCATTCCCTATCCCCGTAGCGCCGATGCAAGCCGGGTTTGGTTTTTTGCGCAGCGTGAAAATCTGTTTCGCTACGCCGCCCCACAAGCTGCGCGGCGCAGCGGCGATTGGTTGATTGTCAGCAGTGAAGTCAAAGCGCCCTTTGCTGGCGAGATTGACGGACTATTGCGCTTCAACGATGCGCAGGGACTTGGAATACGCGCGACCCCCGGCATTGTCCCAACAGGCGGTGAAGCCATATCTGTTTTGGGTAAAGGCATAGCTGCTGAGGGGGAAACACCGCCGCTCGGTTTTGTCTGGATACTGGCCTTTTCGGTGCTTGGCGGCTTGCTGCTGAACCTCATGCCTTGCGTATTCCCGATATTGGGATTGAAAGCGTTGAGCCTTGCCAAAATGGGCGGGGATGAGGGCGCGGCGCGGCGTGATGCCGTTGCATACACCGTCGGCATTATCCTGAGCTGTCTTGTGCTGGGCGGCATCATGCTGGCCTTGCGCGCCGCAGGCGAAGAGGTGGGCTGGGCATTCCAGTTGCAGGATCCAGCGATTGTGTTGTTGTTGCTGCTGCTCATGGTGGCGGTCACGGCAAATCTGGCTGGGGTGTTCGAAGTCGGCGCTATCGGCGCAGGCGAGACGCTGACGCGCAAGGGCGGCATGTCAGGATCATTCTGGACAGGCGTGCTGGCGGCTGTTGTTGCAACGCCGTGCACAGGCCCGTTCATGGCGGCGGCAATGGGTGCAGCTTTGCTGTTGCCCGCGACCTTGGCATTGTTAATTTTTGCGGGGCTTGGATTTGGTTTGGCGCTGCCCTTCCTTGCCATTGCCTTCATCCCACCGTTGCGCACGCGCATGCCACGGCCTGGCCCATGGATGGTGCGTTTCCGTCAGTGGATGGCCGTCCCCATGGCGCTCACATCCTTGGCCTTATTATGGCTGCTGTATCAGCTGGCGGGCTTTAGCGGATTGCTGATTGGTGGTACGGCCGCGTTCATCATATTGTTGCGGCTGTTTCAACTGGGTCAGAAACAGAAAAGCGGGTCGCCCCGCAAAATCGTCATTGCGGCCATATTGGGCATCAGTGTTGCGGCATTGCTCATCATGGACAATGCCACCACGGTCGCGCCGGCCCCGCAGCCGATGAAAAACGGAAGCCTAGCCTTTGATGAAGCGCGGCTGGCGGCATTGCGCGCAGAGGGCAAACCTGTGTTTCTCTACTTCACCGCCGACTGGTGTGTGACGTGCAAAGTGAATGAGAAGGCTGCGATCGACCGCACAGAAACCAGCACGGCCTTTGCCAAAGCAGGCATTCAGACGATGGTGGGCGATTACACGCGCAGGGATGCCGATATCACGCGCTTTTTGGCGAAGCATGGCCGTTCCGGCGTGCCATTATATCTATATTATCCACCAAATGCCGATGCACGCGTCCTGCCGCAGATTTTGACCGTGAACGACCTGACGGCACTTACGAAATAAAAAACTGGCCCAATTTACCACTTTAAAGGGGCGCTTATGGCCCTGTGCCACGGGGCTTTTGCGCCACAAAGTGCAACAAAAGCAGGGGTTGCGCGCCTAAAGCCTTTATCTGTTGGTAAATTGGCTGTATTGGCGGTGCCGAACATCACAAGGAGTATCGACTATCGCCACCCCGCCGACCCGGCGCGCTATGACCCCACCTGTTAAAAGTGGACCGCGCTACAATAATCTAATCACCGTTGAAAAAGTGCGGGTCATTGATGATGACGGCGAGAATCTGGGTGTCATGTATACCCGCGAGGCGATAGCGCAGGCTGCGGAAGTTGGGCTTGATCTGGTGGAAGTTTCCCCGAACGCTGATCCCCCCGTCTGCAAATTTTTGGACATCGGCAAGTTCAAATATGAGGCCCAGAAAAAGGCCAATTTGGCACGCAAGAGCCAGAAAACGCAGGAAATCAAAGAAATCAAGATGCGTCCGAACATCGATGACCATGACTATATGGTCAAGATGAAGAAGGTGGCTGAGTTCATCGAAGAAGGGGACAAGGTCAAGATCACGCTGCGTTTCCGTGGCCGTGAATTGGCGCACCAACAATTGGGAATGATATTGCTGCAACGCGTTCAGGCCGATACGACCGAGACCGCAAAAATCGAAGCGCATCCCCGCATGGAAGGTCGTCAAATGCTGATGGTGCTGTCGCCCAAATAGGGCGCAGTCACCAGATGCCTTGCCGAATCAGTTCGGCACCAATCAATACCATCAATAGACTGATGATGATGTTGAACCGTGCAGGCGAAACACGCTTGACCAGACGCACGCCTGCCAATGTGCTCAATATGGCAAGCGGCAGGAAGATCGCCGTCAACGTCATATTCTGTACGTTGAACTGCCCCAAAGCGGCGTAAGCGGGCACTTTTAACCAGTTGATGATTGCAAAGAATATCGACGACGTGCCGATGAACACCAGATGCGGGAAATTACGTGACAGCGCCCAAATCTGAAACGGTGGCCCGCCGGCATGGGCAATCTGGCTGGTAAAGCCCGCTATGCCGCCCATGATGGTTCCCATCCACTCCGGTGCCGGACCAGAGAGCGTTACGGGGCGGCCCAGCAGTGGCAGTAAGCGATAGGTGCCAAAGGCCAAGGCAATGACACCTACAAAGCCGCGTACGGCGTCCGCAGGAATGACCGAGGCCAGATACCAACCAAGGAATATGCCCACAACCGCGCCGGGCAAGGTGAGCCATAAGGTGCGGGCGTCGTAACTGCGCCGAAACGCCCAGACGCTGACGATATCTTGCACCATGAGAATGGGTAACAACATTCCGGCAGCAGCGATGGGATCCATGACCAATGCTAGCAACGGGATGGCGGCCGCCCCCAGCCCTGCAAAGCCGCCTTTGGCCAGCCCCACCAAGATGACAGCGGCGCCAGCGACAATGTAAAACAGGATATCCGTCGGTAGGTTCAAGACGCCTTGGTGCGCTTTCGAACCGCCAGGATGTAGATGATGGTCGCAGCGGCGGCAAAAATGAACCACTGGATGGCATATAGCAGATGGTTGTTGGGGATCTGGCGCGGAGATGGCTCCGCCAATATCTCCAAACCTTCAACCGCGCCTGCCGAAACCAGTTTGATCAGCTGCACACCGTCTGGTGCGATGATGCCTTCAACGGGCCCGCCGCGCCATTTGGGCGATTGCGGCCGTTCGGACCAGCCAAAGGCCACTTTGGCATCAGGGCCGCCTGCTGCGTCGGTCCGGCAAGAGGCAACATGGGCAAAGCCTGCTTTACCCAAAATATTTGAACCCGATACGGCCTCAATCTTCACCACACGCACGCAATTAAGGCTGGAACGGCGGAATAGCGGCAGCGCCGCTGGATCGGGAACCGTTGGCCATGCCACGGCTGGCAATCCGACGGCAGATTCATAACGCGACAGCATTGCGTCTTTCTGTTCCTTGCGTTGCAATTGCCAGATGCCAAGGCCAATCATCGTGGCAACGGCAAGGACAACCAATAAGGTTGGAATGACGGGCAGGCGTTTCATAGCAGATCACTCTTTCCAGCTTCGCGCGCGCGGTTGTGATGCTCCGCCGCCAAAAGCGCGGCTTTCGCCATGCGCAAGGTTATGACCGTCAGCGCCGCTGTAAACGGTACCCAAATGAGGACATGCACCCAAAAGGGAGGCCTAAACACAGAGTCGACGGCCAATGCCAGTATGATAATCAACGTGCCAATGACCATCGTGAGTAAAGCAGCAGGACCGTCGCCAACATTATAGCTGCTGAAATCAAGGCCGCAATTTGCGCAGGTACCGGCGAACTGCCCAAGTCCAGCAAACAGGGTTTTACGGCCACATTGGGGGCAGAGACCAAAAAGGGCAGCCTTAGCAATGCTGGGCTGCCCTTCTATGGATTGTTCTGGTTTCATTTACGCGTGTACTGGTGCGCCCCAGCCACCCCAGATGTAAATCGCGATGAAGAGGAAAAGCCAAACGACATCGACAAAATGCCAATACCAAGCAGCAGCCTCAAAACCGAAATGCTGCTTCGGCGTGAAATGGCCTTTATAGGTACGCGCAAGGCACACGATCAAGAAGATCGTGCCCACAATGACGTGGAAACCATGGAAGCCTGTCGCCATGTAAAAGGCCGTCCCATAGTTCAATCCACCAAAGGGAAACGGCGCGACTACATATTCATACGCCTGAATCGCGCTGAACAGTAGGCCAAGCAAGATGGTCAGCCATAGGCCCTTTTTCAGGCCTTCACGGTCGCCATTGATCAGGGAATGGTGCGCCCAAGTCACAGTGGTACCCGACAACAACAAAATCAGCGTGTTAAGCAAAGGAAGTTGCATCGCATCGAGAACTTCCAGACCCTTTGGCGGCCACTGCATCAACGCCGCGGCACCTTCTTGGCCGATCAGGTTAGTGACCGTAAACGCGTGCGTTTCAGGGTCTATGAGGATTTCCAACGGTACTGGGAACAAGGCATAGTCAAACCATGCCCAGAACCAGCCAACGAAGAACATGACTTCAGAGGCAATGAACATGATCATGCCGTAGCGCAGGTGCAATTGCACCACAGGCGTATGATCGCCGGCCTGCGCCTCATTTACGACATCTGCCCACCAGGCATAGAAAGTGTAGATAACGGCAATCAAGCCAGCGCCAAAAATCAGGCTGCCATAGCTGAACCGTTCGGGATGCATCCACATCACCAAACCAAAAAACATCGTCAGGGACGCAAATGATCCCAATATCGGCGTAATGCTTGGTGGCAAAATATGATAATCGTGATTCTTGGCACCCGCCATGGTCAATTCCCTGTAGTCTTATCGATTAACAAATGTCTTAGCTACCGTTCGCCGTCTGGTCCACCGTGTTTGGCTTCTCGACCGGATAGAAAGTGTAACTAAGTGTGATTTCTTCAATGTCTTTGGTTTCCGGGTCGGTCATAATCTTCGGATCGACATAGAATAGGACCGGCATGCGGACCTGTTCACCGGGCTTCAGCGTCTGCTCAGTAAAGCAGAAGCACTGAATCTTGTTGAAATACTGACCGGCAAGCGCTGGCGTCACGTTGAACGTGGCAGTGCCAGTGACTGGCTCGTTCGAGAGATTCTTGGCAATATAGATCGACATATCCTTCGCGCCGATGCTGACAGTGTCGGTCGGACGCTCGGGTTTAAATTCCCAAGGCAGGCCTTCACGTTGATTGGCATCAAAGCGCACAACGATCGTTTTGTTGGAAACCTGAACGGTGGCTGCCTGTGCCGCATCAACCCGCATAGTTGTGCCGCCAAAGCCAGTCACCTGACAGAATAGACGATATAATGGCACTGCGGCAAAACCGACGCCCACCATCGAAACCGCAAGCCCAGCAGCGAGAAAACCCGTCTTTACATTAGATACAGCCATTAACCCCAGACTCCCACTTTCACGACAGTGATTAAGAAGAACAAGATACACAATCCAACCAATGCAAGCCCCATGACCCGTGCGCGTCCCGCTTGGCGTTTGCGGATAATCGCCGTTTCTTCGGCGGTGTAAGCTGACGGCTCATTCGGGGTCATGACATTAGCATCCGGTCAAAGGCGAAAATTGCAAAAAGGAGAAACAGGTAAAGGATCGAGAAAGCAAAAAGTTGCTTTTCCGGCTTCATCGCAGCCGCATCAGTGGCCTCGTTTTTCCAGACCCGGTAGGCCAGACCCAAGAATAGGAGGTTTAGGACGACAGCAGCAACGCCATAGACCCACCCTGTTTCAGCCAAAGCGAAAGGCAATATTGCCGTCGCCGCCATTGGAAAGCTGTAGCCAAATATCTGGTTCCGCGTGACCCGTTGACCCTTCACATTGGGAAGCATCGGAATTCCAGCAGCGCCGTAATCCGTTTTCATAAACAATGCGAGCGCCCAGAAATGTGGCGGCGTCCACAAGAAGATGATCGCGAAAAGCAGGACTGGCATCAGCGTAACGTCGCCCGTTACCGCCGCCCATCCGATGACGGGGGGAAATGCACCCGCAGCGCCGCCGATCACGATGTTCTGCGGCGTATTGGGCTTCAACCAGATGGTGTAGACAATCGCGTAGAAGAAAATCGAGAAAGCCAGCAGAGCAGCGCATAACCAATTGACCGCAACGCCCATGATGCCGACAGAAAAAGCGGCAAGGCCAATGCCAAAGTTGAGCGCCGACGCGCGGTCCATTCGACCCGCAGGAAGCGGACGGCCAGCCGTTCGCGCCATTTTGGCGTCAATATCTGCTTCGAAATATTGGTTCAGCGCGCCGCAGGCACCCGCCCCCAGAGCAAGACAGAGTATCGCGGTAAAACCAATCACCGGATGAATACTGCCCGGTGCGGCCAATAAACCACAAAGCGCTGTGAACACGACAAGCGACATGACCCGAGGCTTAGTCAAAGCCCAGAAATCGCGCCACTCGGCTGGCAAAATGATGTCACGCGCTGCGGTTGTCATGCCTGTTCCCAAACGTTCGAGGCGTTCAAAGCGGCGAACCGCCGCCGGTTACTTAATAACCGGCAGCGTTTCGAACTGGTGATATGGTGGAGGGCTGGTCAGCGTCCACTCAAGCGTGGTCGCACCTTCACCCCAATAATTGTCTTCTGCACGGCGGCCAGCGACCAACGACCAGATGACATTGACGAAGAAAATCAACACACCAACGCCCATGATGGCATAGCCAATCGAAGCAACGCCATTCCAATAGGCAAAGGCCTCTGGATAATCTGGATAACGACGCGGCATGCCTGAATTGCCCAAGAAGTGCATGGGGAAGAACAGGACATTCACGCCCACGAAGAATATCCAGAAGTGCAAATGACCCAGGAATTCGTTCAAGTGGCGACCCGACATTTTGCCGAACCAGTAATAGAAGCCAGCAAAGAGCGAGAATACCGCGCCCAGCGACAACACATAATGGAAATGGGCCACAACATAATAAGTGTCATGCAAGTTATCGTCGAGACCACCATTGGCCAAAACAACACCCGTCACGCCACCAACGGTGAACATGAAGATGAAGCCCATGGCCCAGACCATTGGCGTCTTGAAGCTAACCGAGCCGCCCCACATGGTTGCAATCCAGCTAAAGATCTTAATGCCGGTGGGCACTGCAATCACCATCGTTGCTGCGGTGAAGTACATTTTCATGTCGACGCTCATGCCCGTGGTGAACATGTGGTGCGCCCAGACAACAAAGCCAACGACACCAATCGCGACCATGGCATAGGCCATGCCGAGATAGCCGAACACAGGCTTGCGGCTGAAGGTCGCGACGATTTGGCTGATAATGCCGAAACCTGGCAAAATCATAATATACACTTCGGGATGGCCGAAGAACCAGAAGAGATGCTGATACAGCACGGGGTCACCGCCGGCCGACGCATCGAAGAACGCGCCACCAAAGTTACGGTCAACCAAAAGCATGGTGATTGCCGCTGCCAAGACAGGCAATGCGAGCAACAGCAAAAATGCCGTTACCAACACCGACCACACGAACAACGGCATTTTGTGCAGGGTCATGCCCGGCGCACGCATGTTGAAAATGGTGGTTATGAAGTTGATGGCACCTAAAATCGATGCGGCACCTGCCAAGTGAAGCGAGAAAATGGCCATGTCTACAGCCGGCCCAACGGAGCCTGAAGTCGACAGCGGCGCATAGACCGTCCATCCTGTTCCAGCGCCAAGACCCGTACCACCCGGTACAAAGCTGGAGCCAAGCAACATGATGAAGGCCACAACGGTCAACCAGAAGCTGACATTGTTCATGCGCGGAAACGCCATATCAGGCGCGCCGATCATGAGAGGCACAAACCAGTTACCAAAGCCGCCGATAATGGCAGGCATGACCATGAAGAACACCATGATCAGGCCGTGGGCAGTGATCAGCACGTTCCACATATGATAGGCCTCATCGAGAGAGGCCTCTTTGCCGGCCATCATCGATGCCCAGCCTTGCAGATATTGAATGCCAGGAGCAGCAAGCTCCAACCGCATCAGGCCGGAAATCGCACCGCCCACAATCCCTGCGAAAATCGCAAAGATCAGATAGAGCGTTCCGATATCTTTATGGTTGGTCGACATGAACCAACGGGCGAAAAAGCCAGGCTTATGGTCCGCGTCATGATGGTCATGCGCGTGAAGGTCGGTACCTGTGGCAGCAATGGTTGTCATCCGTCTAGGCCTTCTTAATTGGTCGGAGCCGCAGCAGGTGCAGCAACGGTGTCAGTGGGAGTCGCGGTTACAGCAGGAGCCGCAGGTGCAGGTTTTTCTTCGCCAGGCATTTTTCCGCCTTGCGCCTTCACCCAAGCCGCAAATTGTGCGGGCGGAAGTGCTTCTACAACCAGCGGCATGAATGCATGGCGGGCGCCACATAGTTCGGAACACTGTCCGAAATACACGCCGGGTTTCGTAATTGTGATCGATTTTTCGTTCAACCGGCCAGGAACAGCGTCAAGCTTGAACCAAAGCGACGGCACGGCAAATGCATGGATAACATCCGCCGCAGTCGTTTGAATGCGCAATGGCACGCCCGCAGGCACAACCATGCGATTGTCCACAGCCAACAGCTTTGGCCCGTCATTCTCGGTGCGGAAACGCTCGCCCTTGCCGACTTCGTCTTCTTCTTTCAGCATGTTCGATATCACTTCGAACCCGCCATGGTCGGGATAGGTGTAGCCCCAATACCACTGATAACCAGTGGCCTTAATGGTGACGGCCTCTGCTGGTGCAGGCTTAAATTGCTTGGCCAACAAATCGAGCGATGGATAAGCAATGCCCAAGAGGATGAGCACAGGGACCAAGGTCCACACGACTTCAATAAAGGTATTGTGCGTCGTCTTAGATGGCACTGGATTGGCGCGGCGGTTGAAACGCACGACCACCCACAGCAGAAGGCCAAGGACAAACAGAGAGATTATGGTGATGATTGGCAACAGGATCGCGTTGTTGATCCATTTTGCATATTGGCCGTTTTCGGTGAATTGTTCCTGAAAATCCACTTCCTTCGGCTTTGGCATGCCAACGCTATCTTCATAATTGGGGCGCATCGGCGTATAGCCCGGCAACGACCCATCCATGGATTTCGGCGCAGCTTCGGCAGGCGCGGCCGCGTCAGCGGCGGGTGCAGCGGTCGCCGCCGCGGCAGGCGCGGCAACAACTGGCGCAACTACTTCCTTCGCCAATGGCGCAGGTGCAGGATTCGCTGACTGCGCCATCACCAATGACGGCATGGCCATTGCAGCGAAGACAACCAGTAATTTCTTCAACATATTCATCTACTTGGACCCGTATCCTTGGTGCGGCGCAGAAAATTTGCGCATGTCTTGCTCACCCGTAGGTGGCCGGACTTGCGCGACCTATAGTCGCGCTAACCCGAACCCTCAAGCGGTCGATTTAATATTTTTAGCATTTAAATGCGTTAGGTTTCTACCTATTTGCGTTGCAATCCGTTAAACCGAAGATGCAAAAGACGGCATCGGGACAAAAGGAAAACTCTCCTTATCATGACTGAAGATGAAATACTGTCGGAATTCCGTAGCGTCGACGCGCTGCTTGAGGGGCACTTTCTGTTGTCCTCTGGCAGACATAGTCCCTATTATCTCCAATGCGCTCGGCTGTTAATGAACCCAGAGCGCGCTGGACGCATTGCGCTTGCTATCAATCAAAAAATACCACGCGAACTGCGCACGGAGATTCAGGCGGTCATTTCGCCTGCCATGGGCGGAATCATCATTGGCCATGAAATGGGCCGCGCGCTGGGCGTTGATGCCATGTTTGTGGAACGGCCCGAAGGTGTTTTTGGGCTGCGGCGGGGATTTACACTCGCGCCGGGCACTAAAATCCTCATGGTTGAAGATGTCGTCACCACGGGCCTGTCTTCACGCGAAGCAATTGCCGCAATCGAAGCGGCCGGTGGCGTTGTTATCGCCGCAGCGGCGGTGGTTGACCGTTCGGCGGGTACCGTTGACCTCGGCGTGCCATTTTACCCACTCATCCAGTTGAACTTTCCGACCTACGCGCCCGATGAGCTGCCGCCTGCGCTCGCCGCGACAGAAGCGGTCAAGCCCGGCAGCCGGAAGTGAGGACGCACGCCCCCATGCCGCACCGCTTGCGCTTGGGTGTGAACATTGATCATGTCGCGACCATTCGCAATGCGCGTGGCGGCTTGCATCCCGATCCGATGCGGGCGGCGCATATGGTTGAGGCGGCCGGCGGTGATGGCATCACCGTACATTTGCGCGAAGACCGCCGGCATATTCGCGACGCGGACTTGGACGCGATTATGCGGGAAATCCGCTTGCCCATTAACTTGGAAATGGCGGCAACCGATGAGATGCTTGATATTGCTCTTCGGCATAAACCCAATGCCGCGTGCATCGTCCCTGAACGGCGTGAGGAACGGACGACCGAGGGCGGATTGGACGCGGCGGGGCAGCATAACCACCTTGCGCCCATCGTCACGCGGCTCACCGACGCAGGCATTAGGGTCAGCTTGTTCATTGAGCCTGAAGCGCGCCAGATTGAAGCCGCTATGCGCCTGAAGGCAGATATCGTTGAATTTCACACGGGAAAATACGCGCATCTGGAAGGCGAGGAACGCGAAATCGAATTGCGCCGCATAGCTGACGCTGCCGCATTGGCCGCAAAGAACGGAATCGAGCCCCATGCGGGCCATGGGCTGACTTTTGACAATGTTCAGCCCATTGCCGCCATTCCGCAATTTGCCGAACTGAACATCGGGCATTATCTGATCGGGGAAGCCATTTTCATTGGTTTGGAAGAAAGCGTGCGTAAAATGCGTACGCTGATGGATCTGGCCCGGTGATTATAGGGCTGGGCTCCGACCTGTGTAACATCGAACGCATCGCCAAGTCGATTGAACGTTTTGGCGCGCGATTTGAAAATCGTGTTTTCACAGATGTGGAACGCGCCAAGGCAACAAAGCGCCCATTTACCAAAGCCGGAACCTATGCGAAGCGCTTTGCCGCCAAAGAGGCCTTTTCAAAAGCCGTGGGCACCGGTTTCAGACATGGTGTGTTTATGAAGGATATTGGCGTCGTTAATACGCCTTCAGGTGCGCCGACGCTGTCGCTTACGGGCGGGGCAAAAGCGCGGCTCGACGCCATGATTCCTTCGGGCTATGAAGCCCATATTCATGTGACGCTGACCGATGACCACCCGTGGGCACAGGCATTTGTCATTATAGAAGCGTTGAGATCGCAAAAGGCATGACCAGTTTGACCACCGATGACAATATTCCGGCAACGCCGCCTACCCCTGCACCTGAAAAGCAAGGCTGGGCTTCTGCCGCTTGGACCGAGTTCAAAGGCCTATTCTGGCTTTTACTTGCCGTGCTTGCTTTCCACAGTTTCATTGCAAAGCCATTTTATATCCCATCGATCTCGATGATGCCGACCTTGCTGGTCGGTGACCGGCTGTTCGTCAGCAAATATCCTTATGGCTGGAGCCATGTGTCGCCGACGATACCGAATCCCATCGCGATATTCCGCTGGCTGGTGTTGCGCGAAGAGGTAGACGCCTTGGCCGTGCCGTTACCCGAAAGCAACACGCGTATCTGGGGCAAAATGCCGGAGCGGGGAGACATTGTGATATTGACGCCAAAGGGCAGAAATCAGGATTGGATCAAGCGCGTCATTGGCTTGCCCGGAGATACCATCGCATTGCGCGCAGGCCAGATTTTCCTGAATGGAAAGCCCGTGAAACAGGAAACCCAGCCGAACCTCATTTTGCCCGTAGATGCCAACGGCCCTTGTCACGATTATGACTTTCCGGGCGCATTAACGCGCGGTGATGACGGCGTGCTGACGTGCCAATTGCCGATCATTCGCGAAACCCTGCCCAACGGGGTGCAATATGACATCATTGACGCACGCCAGCGCGACACCGATGACATGGCACCACTAAAAATCCCTGCCGGTCATGTGTTCCTAATGGGTGATAATCGCGATAACAGCTCCGACAGCCGGGTGGCAGCGGAACTAGGCGGCCTTGGTGGCCCTGTCTCATGGGATCGCATCGGCGGCCGCGCTGAAATCATTACATTCTCGGTTGATGGCAGCACTGGCCTTAACCCCGCCAGTTGGTTCAGCGCACTACGCGGTGATCGCGCTGGCGACAGCTTGCGTCCAAAAAAGGTCGGCCAAGATGAGTGATGGCACCCCCCTTGCGCAAAGCAAGCCACGCCGGACGCGCAAAAAGCCTGCCGCGCAGGTGAAAGATAACTTTCGCGAAGAGGTCGGCCCAACCGAACTTTACGACCCCCTCATTCGTTCAGAGATTAAGCGCGCCGCCGTGTGGATTGGCATGGCCAGCTTGGTCGCTGCTGTCATCTGGCTTGCGCAGCCTATTCTTCTCATCATTGGCGGCATCGTTCTTGCCGCCATGTTTGACGGCGGCGCGCGCCTGCTTGGCCGCATATTGCCCATCCCGCGCGGTTTCCGCCTGACCATCGTCGTGCTGGCCGTATTTGGGTTTATCTATTGGACTTTTGTTTTCACAGGGTCTGAACTCGCCGCGCAAGCCGCAAGCCTTCAGGCCATTGTCGAAAGCCAAATTGAAACAATAGGCAATCGGATTGAAGCCGCAGGTTTCAACATTTCGGCTGAGGATGTGAAGGGCCTGGGGTCACAGATTTTAAACTCTGTGGGCCGCGTGACAGAAGCGGTATCGTCCGTTTTGGGAACCGTCACCAACCTTGCGATGATGCTGGTTCTTGGCATATTTATCGCAGCCGAACCTCGTTTGTATGAACGCGGTGTCGCGTGGATGTTGCCTTTGGCAGAGCGCACGCATTTTTATGGCACCGCTGAAAAAATGGGTAGCGTCCTGCGCCGTTTGATGGCGGGCCGCCTGTTGGGCATGGCGGTTGAAGGCGTAGGCACATGGGCATTACTCAGCCTTGGCGGCGTGCCTATGGCGGCGTTGCTCGGCGTCTTGACGGGCCTGCTGGCATTTTTACCGAATATCGGCGCAATTGTATCTGGGGCGCTTATCATCCTCGTTGGATTTTCTGCCGGGGTTGATGTTGGGCTCTACGCCATTTTCGTCTATTTCGTCGTGCAGACGGTGGATGGTTATTTGATCGTCCCGATGGTCGCAAAACGTGCGGTCGATTTGGCCCCGGCTTTAGTGCTCGGCGCGCAGATCCTTTTCGGTGCGCTGTTCGGCGTCTTGGGGCTTGCACTGGCTGACCCCATTATCGCGATGATCAAGGTTGCGCTGGAACGCCAATCGGAGCGCAATGAAGCGCGCGGCATCCGCGAAGGCCCGTGATGCAAAGCCTATGTTGCTAACCATCTGCTTTCTATTGGGCATAGCCAATTTTTATATGCACAAAGCGGTGGCGGAATCTGGGCACCCAATCGTTGAAGAGACCAAGCGTTATGTCGGTCGGCATATTGGCCCTTATGGAAGCTATGCCATTGAACTGGCCTTGCTCATCGGCGCGATGTGGTTGGCGCATGCAGGATCCTTATCGGTATTGCTCCTCTACGCCGCCTACACCGCCATAAACGGCGTTGCGACATGGCTGCTGCTGTCGAACAAGGCGTGATGGGCCTTTGTGCTTTGCCCTAAAATAACTATATGGCCCCTGTGCCACCATTAGACATCACCCCTGATACAAAGCCGGATTTTGCCGTCATGCGGCGATTCTTGCCGTATTTATGGCCGAAGAATGAAACGGGTTTGCGGGTCCGTATCGTCTTTGCCTTATTGCTGGTGATTGTCTCAAAACTCATCCAACTCAGCATGGCATGGCTCTATGGTCAGGCTATCGACCGCATGGTGCCGGGCATGGAAGACGGCGTCGCGATCGCCGTCGCCTTGGTCGCCGCTTATGCGGGCGCACGTTTTGGCGGGGTGTTGTTCGACAATTTGCGCAACGTCGTGTTTGAACGCGTCGGCCAAGAAGCGACGCGCCGTCTGGCCGAAAATGTCTTTAGCCATTTGCACAATCTGTCGATGCGGTTCCACATGAACCGCCGCACCGGCGCCGTGACCAAGGTGATTGAACGCGGGACCAAGAGCATCGACATCATGCTCTATTTCCTGTTGTTCAACATCGCGCCGACGTTGTTGGAGCTGTTTTTAGTCTCCGTTTATTTCAAGATTTCATTTGGCTGGGGCATGGTCATTGCCACGCTGATCATGGTCGTCAGCTATATTGTTTACACGACGCTGATCACCAACTGGCGCAACAAATTGCGCGAGCAAATGAACGAGCTCGACACGCAAACCGTTGCCAAGTCCGTCGACAGCCTTTTAAACTATGAAACGGTCAAATATTTTAACGCAGAGAAGCGCGAGACCTACCGTTATGCGGAGGTCGTGCGCCATTATGCCAATGCCGCCGTCAAATCGGAAAACTCGCTCGCCGCGCTGAACATCGGGCAATCGCTGATCACCAATCTGATGATGGCAGGCGCCATGGGTTATGTTGTGTGGGGTTGGTCGCGGGGTCAGTTCACAACCGGTGACGTTGTAACCGTGAATACATTATTGGCGCAGCTATTCCGGCCATTGGACATGTTGGGCATGGTGTATCGCACAATACGCCAGGGCCTCACGGATATGGCTGCCATGTTTGCACTTATCGATACGCCCGCCGAAATCACCGACAAGCCAAATGCGCCCGCGCTTGCGGTCCATGGCGGCGCGGTGATGTTTGACGATGTGCATTTCGCTTATGATGCCGAACGGCAAATATTAAAGGGGGTCAGCTTCGACATAAAGCCCGGCCAAACCCTGGCCGTTGTTGGTCCATCGGGCGCAGGCAAATCGACCATCGCGCGTTTGCTCTATCGATTTTATGATATCACCGGCGGGCGTATCACCATCGATGGGCAAGATCTGCGCGATGTCACCCAGTCCAGCCTGCGCAGCGCCATCGGCATCGTTCCGCAGGATACGGTGCTGTTCAACGACACCATCGGCTATAATATCGGCTATGGCCGCGAAGGCGCCAATCAGGACGAAATCGAAGAGGCCGCGCGCGGGGCATCGATCCATGGCTTCATTGAAT
Source organism: Sphingorhabdus sp. (assembly GCF_044239665.1). Taxonomy (GTDB): domain Bacteria; phylum Pseudomonadota; class Alphaproteobacteria; order Sphingomonadales; family Sphingomonadaceae; genus Sphingorhabdus_B. The sequence continues at coordinate 26,699 of NZ_JBIIBA010000005.1, read as the reverse complement.
CGCTGCCCGACCAATATGCCGCCAAAGTGGGAGAACGCGGGTTAAAACTATCCGGCGGTGAAAAGCAGCGCGTGGCGATTGCCCGCACCTTGCTGAAAAATCCGCCGGTGCTGATTTTGGACGAAGCGACCAGCGCCTTGGACAGCCGCACGGAGTCGGAAATTCAGGCCACGCTGGAACGTATTTCGGAACGCCGCACCACAATCATCATCGCGCATCGGCTTTCGACCGTCGTGAACGCAGATCAGATCATTGTGCTTGAGGCGGGCCGCGTGGCGGAGAAGGGCACGCACCTACAATTGCTGCGCAAAAATGGTCTATATGCTGACATGTGGGCGCGCCAGCAAAGCGAGGCCGAAGAAGAGGCCATTCCCGCCGCGTAAAAATGGCGCGCTATCCACAAGCGTCTTGAACCACAGGCATGTGGGCTCTGTCATTGGCACGTCGGTCACGCTAGGGCCTTCCAATGGCCTCCGTCGCTCCTCCCCCCACGCCAGCCGATGTTTTGCACCGATTGTTCGGCTTTGCCGGCTTTCGCGGACAACAAGAACAGGTGGTGACGCGCGTTCTGGCAGGTCAGCGGACGCTGGCGATCATGCCAACGGGCGCGGGCAAGTCGCTTTGCTATCAACTGCCCGCCGTGATCATGGATGGCACCTGCATTGTTATATCGCCGTTGATTGCGCTGATGCATGACCAAATGCGCGCCGCCGATGCCGTGGGTATTCGCGCGGCAACACTGACGTCAGCCGACGACAATCGCGCCGAAACCATATCACGGTTCCGCGCAGGCGAACTTGATCTGTTATATGTCGCACCGGAAAGGGCCTCAGGACAAGAGTTTCGCAGCCTGCTGCGCGAGACGAAAATATCCCTTTTTGCGATTGATGAGGCGCATTGCGTGTCCGAATGGGGCCATGATTTCCGGCCCGATTATCGGCTGCTGCGGCCATTGCTGGATGATTTTGCCCATGTGCCGCGCCTGGCGCTGACCGCCACCGCCGACACCCACACGCGCGATGATATTGCCGAACAACTGGGCATAGCCAAAGAAGGCGTCATGGTGGCCGGTTTTGACCGTCCCAACATCCGCTATTTCGCCGAAGCCGCACCGAACAGCGGCATCGCAGCATTGGTCAAAGGCTTGCAGGGTGCAGGTATCGTCTATGCCCAGACCCGCGACCGCACCGAAAAAATCGCCGCCCAGATTGCCGAGACGGGCCGCAGAGTTTTATATTATCATGCGGGCATGGAACCACAGACACGCGCCCGTGCGCAGGCCGAATTTGTGTCCTCCGAAGACATGGTCATGGTCGCAACGGTCGCATTCGGCATGGGTATCGACAAGCCTGATGTCCGTTTTGTGGTGCATGCTGGCCTGCCAAAATCGATTGAATCCTATTATCAGGAAAGCGGCCGGGCGGGGCGCGATGGCGACCCGGCGGTGGCGCATATGCTGTGGTCAGCAGGTGATTTCACCCGTGCGCGCGGACGCTTGACCGAGTTACCGCCTGAACGGCGTGAGGCGGAATTGGCGCGCGTGGCCGCATTGTCGCATTTGGTGGAAACGCCCGGCTGCCGCCGCGCGGTGCTGCTGCGCCACTTTGGCGAAAGTCCGCCTGAATCCTGCGGCAATTGCGACAATTGCTTGCATGCGCCCGACGTGCACGACGTGACCGAGCTGTCCCGCAAATTGCTCTCCGCCGCTTATCGGACGGGGCAAAGGTTCGGCATGGGGCATTTGGAAAAGGTCCTAACGGGCAATATAGACGACCGGATCACGCAATTCGGGCATGACCAGCTTTCGGTCTTTGGCATTGTAAACAGGGATGAGGCCGCGATGCTGAAGCCCTTGTCCCGTGCCTTGCAGGCGCGCGGCGCTCTTATCGCCAACGAACATGGCGGCCTGAAACTTGGGGGCGATGCCCGCAACATCATGCGCGGCGATCAAAAAATTGAGATTGCTGTGGTGAAACCCGGCAATAAACGCCGTGGTGGCCGCCCTGACAACCCCATTGGCAATCCGTTATTTGAGGCCTTGCGCGCCAAACGCCGGACATTGGCCGAAAATGTTGGCGTGCCGCCTTATGTCATTTTCCACGATGCGACCTTGCGCGAAATGGCGCTGACCCGGCCAGCGGATATTCGCGCCTTGGGCCGGATCAGCGGCGTCGGCGCACGAAAGCTAGAGGCCTATGGCGAAGAATTTCTGTCGGTAATTGCACAATTTTAGGACCGAAGCTTATCGCAGCATTGTCCTTCCTTGTTATCGATTGCGGATTAAAATATGACGGGTAGATATTCGTCGGCTATGGCGATTTTATAACAGGATTTTTCAGATGTTTCGCCAACTCACAGACCGCATCTTTGTAGCCCCACAAATTGCCGTTGGGGACGTCAAGGACGCTGCGCAAGCGGGCGTAACACTGATCATCAACAACCGCCCCGAAGATGAATCAGCCGATCAAACGCCCGGCGGAGAGATTGAAGCCGCCGCGCGGGGCGCAGGGTTGGATTATGTCGCCATTCCAGTCACCCATGCCGGCTTTGCCGAATGGCAAGTGACCGCCATGGCCGAAGCGGTGGCAAAGACGGATGGTAAAATCTTGGCCTATTGCCGCTCCGGCACGCGCTCGACGTTGCTTTGGGCCTTGGCGCAGGCGTCCAAGGGGGAACATCCTGCTGTATTGGCCGAAAAGGCCGCCGATGCGGGTTATGATCTAACACCTGTGACCGCGATGATGGACATTCTGCGCGGGCGCGCTGCGTGACGGCAGAATTGCTTAAGCTGGCAGGGTCCATCGCCGCGATTTTGTCCATCGCGTGGCTTGCGCGGTTCTGGAAACTCGGTGGCGACGTCCGCATACGCAGCGAAGATCAAGCGCGCGAAATTGCACAAGAGACTTTATGCGGCTTCGATCCGGTGGAAATCGCCATTGATAAAGCGGGCATGGCCGCATTGATGCGCGATGCCGACGGTCGGCACCTTGTGGTGCGGCGACATGGGGTGCAATGGGTAGGGCGGTTGCTGGACCATCATAATGAAGCGCGGCTTGACCAAAATTTTCTCACCATCGGCACTGGCGAGAAAAGCTTTGGGTCGGTGACACTCAATCTGGGTGCACAAGCAACGCATTGGGCCGCCGGCCTGCGCCATTTGAATATCGGGCGCATATATGCCTGAACTGTTCAGCCCAATTGATTATGCCGTTCCGGCGTTCATCATCCTGATCGTTGCAGAGATGCTGTGGGCGCGCCGGCGCGCGCCAGAGAAATATGAACCGCGCGATACGCTAACGTCGCTTGCCTTGGGCACGGGCAGCACCGTGGCCGGCGCATTGACCGGCGCATTGGTGTTCAGCCTTGCCATGTGGATATATGAACATCGCTTTTTCGATATCGGCTGGGTCTGGTGGGCATGGCCCTTATGCTTTGTACTTGATGATCTTGCTTATTATTGGGCGCACCGGTCGGGACACCGCGTCCGCTGGTTCTGGGCAAGCCATGTAAACCATCACAGCAGTCAGCATTATAATCTATCGACGGCTTTGCGCCAAACATGGACTGGTTTTATCGCGCTTGGTTTTATCTTCCGAATACCTTTGGCATTTCTGGGCTTTCATCCCGCGATGCTGTTGTTCGTCGGCGCATTCAATCTCATCTATCAGTTCTGGATCCACACCGAGGCGATTTACAAATTCCCGCGCTGGTTCGAATATGTCATGAACACGCCCAGCCATCATCGCGTCCATCACGCGACCAACCCGCGTTATCTGGACCAGAATTACGCCGGGACGTTCATCATCTGGGACCGCATGTTCGGCACCTTTACCGAGGAAGTCGAGGGCGAAAAAATCCGCTATGGCATCGTCAAGCAATTGGGCACGTTCAACCTGTTGTGGAGCGTGTTTCATGAATGGATCGGCATCGCCCAAGATTTATGGTCCGCACCATGGCGGCATAAATTTTCCTATCTGTGGCGCCCGCCGGGCTGGAGCCATGATGGCAGCCGGGACACGTCGGACAGCATCCGTGCGCAATGGCTGGAAGGCCAGCAAGCCAAAGCTGACCCGACTGTGCGCTCATAGCCTATTTACACCCTTGCCAGTAATTAATCGTCCGCTTAAACTCTCTTGTTAAGAGGGAGCAGGCAATATGGACGAGTTCGACATCATTGTTATTGGCGGTGGTTCAGCAGGCAGCGCAGCCGCTGGACGGCTGTCCGAGGGTGGCAAATATACAGTCTGCTTGATTGAGGCGGGCGGCACGAACAATAACATGCTGATCAAGACGCCCGGCTTCATGCCGTTCATCCGCAATGCGTCCAATTATAAATATGAAACCGTCCCGCAAAAGGGCCTGAATGGCCGCACGGGTTACCAACCGCGCGGCAAGGGCCTTGGTGGGTCCAGCGCGATTAACGCAATGGTCTACATTCGTGGCCATAAATATGACTATGACAATTGGGCCGCTTTGGGCTGCGATGGTTGGTCTTATGACGATGTGTTGCCCTATTTCAAACGCTGCGAAGATAATGAACGCGGCGCGGATGCTTTTCATGGGTCGGGCGGGCCGCTTTCGGTTTCCGATCAACGCTGGCCGCAAGCGGGCAGCCTTGCCTTTGTGGAAGCCGCGGCTGAATTGCAATTGCCCGTCAATGCGGACTTTAACGGCGCGACGCAGGACGGCTTTGGCCTGTATCAGGTTACGCAAAAGGGCGGCGAACGTTGGAGCGCCGCGCGCGCTTATGTCGAGCCGGCGCGTGACCATATGGAGATATTGACTGGCGCGCTGACCGAAAAGATCATCGTCGAAAATGGCCGCGCCACAGGCGTTATCATTCGTCAGGGCCGCAAACGCCGGACGATCAAAGCGCGCGGCGCCGTTATTTTATCGGCAGGCGCATTTGGCTCGCCACAGATACTGATGCTATCGGGCATGGGGCCGGCCGAACATTTGCGCAGTGTTGGCGTGGACGTTGTCCATGACAAGGCCGCGATTGGTTCCGACCTGCAAGACCATATCGATTATGTTTCCAGCTTCAAAACCGAATCCAAAGATGATTTCTTCGGCGATTCGCTCGCTGGCACGGCCAAGATGGTTAAGGCTATCATCGAACATCGCCGTAAGCGCACTGGCGTCATGACAACCTGCTTTGCCGAGGCGGGCGGGTTCTGGCGTTCGGACCCAAGCTTGCCAGCACCCGATATCCAATATCATTTCGTCCCTGCGATGTTGGAAGACCATGGCCGTTCCAAAGTAAAGGGCCATGGCTTTAGCTGCCACGCCTGCGTGCTGCGTCCTGAAAGCCGCGGCACTGTGCGTTTGTCATCATCGGACGCAAACGTTGCACCAGTCATTGATCCGGCCTTTTTAAGCGATGACCGCGACATAGCGACGCTGCGTGCCGGCGTTCGCGCAATGCACCGCATATTCGAAGCGCCCGCGCTTGCCGCCTATAATGGCCAGAATCGGCATCCGGTTGATATCAACGACGACGCTGCATTGGACGACCTGATCCGCAGCCGCGCCGATACGGTCTACCACCCCGTTGGCACCTGCCGCATGGGACCGAATGATGATGATGTCGTCGACTCGCGCCTGAAATATCGGGGCATAGAAGGGCTATATGTGGCCGATGCCAGCATCATGCCGCGCCTTGTTTCTGGAAACACCAATGCGCCAAGCATCATGATCGGCGAAAGATGTGCCGAATTTGTCCGCGCTGATTTGCAATAATCTTGCGTAAATGTGGCGCTGCGTTTAACCGCGTGGCCGCTATGGTGATTAACAGAACAGAATATATCAGCACACGCGGCAACGCAGACGTGCTTGATTTTGGAGGCGTTACGCTGACGGGCTTGGCACGCGATGGCGGGCTTTATGTGCCACGCCATTGGCCGCAATTTTCGCCGGACGAAATCGCCGCGATGCGCGGACTGTCTTATGTCGATCTCGCCGCGCGCATCATGGCCCCATTTACCCAAGGGGTTTTGGACGAGGCGGAGCTGAAGAGCTTGTGCGCAACTGCTTATGGTTCTTTCGCCCATACAGCGGTGACGCCGCTGGTGCAGTTGGATGGCCAGCATTGGTTGCTTGAGCTTTTCCACGGCCCGACCTTGGCGTTCAAGGACGTGGCGCTGCAATTGCTTGGCCAGTTTTTTGAACGTTTTCTGTCGGGTACAGACACAAAACTGACGATTGTCGGCGCAACCTCTGGCGACACCGGTTCAGCCGCCATTGATGCCGTTGCCGGACGCGCGCAAATTGAAATTTTCATGCTCCATCCACACAACCGCGTGTCCGATGTGCAGCGGCGGCAGATGACAACCATTCTTGCGCCAAATGTCCATAACATCGCCATTGGCGGCAGCTTTGATGACGCCCAAGCGATGGTGAAGCGGATGTTCAACGACAAGGATGTGAATGGCCCGCTGACCCTCTCTGCGGTCAATTCGATCAATTGGGCGCGCCTAATGGCGCAAGTCGTTTATTATTTCTACGCCGCGCTTCGGCTTGGCGGCCCTGAACGCAAGGTCGCTTTTTCGGTGCCGACCGGAAATTTTGGCGATGTGTTTGCTGGCTATGTCGCCGCACAAATGGGCCTGCCTATTGAGCGCCTGATTGTGGCCACCAACATCAACGATATTTTGCACCGCGCGCTTTCAAAAGGGGACTATTCGGTACTCGGCGTGACCCCGACAGCATCGCCATCAATGGATATTCAGGTGTCGAGCAATTTTGAACGTCTATTGTTCGATCTGGAGGGCCGCGATGGGGCGACCACAGGCGCGCGGATGAAATGGTTCGAACAAATGGGCAAGATGGTGCTGTCGCCCGAGATGCGCAAAAATGCGGCGTTGCTGACCAGCGCGCGCACCGATGCCGAGCAGATGTCGGCGGCCATGCGTTGGGCCTATGGCGCCACCGACCAAATTATTGATCCGCACACCGCCATCGCTTTGCATGCCGCCCGTGCCGCTGGCATCCGCCCCGATGTGCCTGTGGTGACATTGGCGACCGCGCATCCAGCCAAATTCCCAGACGCGGTTGAGAATGCCACGGGCATACGCCCGGCACTGCCCGCGCGCGTTGCGCAATTATTTGACCGCGAAGAACGCTTTGACGTTCTGCCCGGCGAATATGACGCCGTGCGGGATTATGTCTTGGCGCGCGCCACGCGTTGAATATGGAGCGGAATTTCGTCACCCTGATCAGCGAGCCGCGCAGCGATTATACGCTGATCGATTCTGGTCATGGCCGCAAATATGAATCTTATGGCGACCGCCATTTCATCCGCCCAGAACCGCAAGCAATGTGGGCGCCGGCCTTGGAAGAATGGCCTGCCGACGCTGAATTTGTTCCCGGATCAGACGATGATGGCGGCGGTCGTTGGTATAACAACAAACCTGTACCCATGGATGGGTGGCCCTTGTCGTGGAATGACGAAGTGCATTTTACAGCGTCTTGCACACCGTTTCGCCATTTGGGATTCTTCCCAGATATGGATCCGGTATGGCGTTGGATGCGGGGGCAATTGGCGGGCGTTACCGACCCAGTTGCCATGAACCTGTTCGGCTATACCGGCGTTGGCACGCTCGCTCTGTCCGCCGCTGGCGCACAGATGGTGCATGTCGATGCGTCCAAGAAATCGGTCGGGCAAGCGCGGGCCAATGCCGAAATGTCGGGCATGGCAGACCGCCCAATCCGCTGGATCGTCGATGACGCCGCCAAATTCGTTGCCCGCGAAGTGCGTCGCGAAAAACGCTATGACGGCATATTGTTGGACCCACCCAAATATGGCCGTGGTCCCGAAGGCGAAGTGTGGCGGCTTGAAGAAGACTTGCCGGAACTGATCGCCAATTGCCGCAAGCTGTTGGATGCGGAATCGAAATTTTTGTTTTTAACCGTCTACGCCGTGCGCATGTCGGCGCTTGCGTTGGGCGGGCTATTGGAATCGCATTTTGCCGACCTTGGTGGCAAAGTGGAATTTGGCGAACTGGCGGTACGCGAACAAGGCAGGGGCAATTTGTTGCCCACCGCCATTTTCGCGCGCTGGTCGCGCTAGGCCGGGGTCTAAGGAGTGATATGAACGACAGTTTAATTCTTGAAGTGCACGATCTTGTTGTCCATGTCCTGACGGGTATTTACAGCCAAGAAACGCATCTGCCGCAACCGCTGCGGATATCGATCAGCACCACGCTGGATATCTTCCCGCATTATGCGCCGGATACGCCCTTATCGGCTTCCAAAAATTATATGACGTTGAAAGAAGCGGCGACAAAATTGCCAGAAGGCGTGCACTTCACGCTGATTGAGGCAGTGGCCGATCATATCATGGACACGCTGTTCGCCGACGACCCGCGTATCAGCAACATCGTCGTCAAAATCGTCAAGCTGGCGATTGCCGAAGACAATGAGGCGATTGGCATCACCATGTCGCGGGGCCGCAAGTGACCGCTAAGCCGCTTGCAATCGTTACAGGCGGCAAGCGCAGGCTGGGCGCAGCGATTGCGGCGAAACTCGCGCGCGCTGGATATGCGCTGGCATTGGTCAGCCATATGGATACGCCGCCCGATGCGGCTTTGGTAGCGGCGCTGCAGGCGCATGCAAGCGAATGGCACGCCTTCACTTTTGACCTCAGCACGGGCGATCCGGCCAAGCTACTGGGCATGATTGCCGCTCATTTCGGTCGCACGCCCGACCTTTTGGTGAACAATGCGGCGATGTTCGGGCAAGACGACTGGCAGACGATGACGCTGGCAACATTGGAGGCGCATTTCCGGTTGAATGTGTTTGCGCCATTATTGTTAGGTCAGGCCCTTGTCCAAACCGCTGGCCCGCAGGCCCGCCCCGCCATCGTCAATATCCTCGATCAACGCGTGGTCAATCCGCACCATGACCAGATGAGTTACACCTTGTCGAAACAAGCGCTGGCGGCGTCGGTCCGGTCCATGGCCGCATCCTTTGCTGGGCGCGCGCGTTACAATGGCGTTGCGCCCGGTCTTGTCATTGCAACCGATGATTATACCGCCGAGCAAGAAACACGGCTCGCGCAGATGATGCCCTTGGGCGCCTTGCCATCACCATCGGCTGTCGCGGACGCCGTCGTGTATCTCGCCCAAGCGCAGGACGTTAGCGGACAAGTCATTTTCGTTGACGGCGGGGCGCATTTGAAAAGTTTCGACCGCGACTTCATGCATCTTTAGCGAGTGCTGGCGACCGATTATTGCGCGAGCGGACAAATAACTTGCGTTTTCGCCGCAGTTTCGCCATAGGCCGCCCAAGCGCATGAGGCGAGCGGACAATACCGCCGCAGTTTTGGCAGCGTGAGGGCCTTGATACAGGCTCCGCCAAACGAACAAGATGCGTAAGCTTAGAGGCTTCCCATATCACGCAGGGTTGTTTCCAACGGGTCAGCATAAGCTGCGCCCGAACACCTGCTGTTGCGCCTGTGCGGTCCTGATGAAAGGACGCGCATGACAGGCCGCGACGACTATTTTGAAAGTATAAAAATGTCTTTTTTCCAAGACCTGGGCCTTGCCCAACCTATCCTGAAAGCGCTTGAGGCGGCTGGCTATGATACGCCAACCCCCATTCAGCAACAGGCCATTCCACCCTTGCTTGAGGGTCGCGATCTATGCGGCATTGCGCAGACCGGAACCGGTAAGACCGCTGCCTTTGCGTTGCCGTCACTCCACCATTTCGCCACCAAGCCAAAGGCGCGTCAGCAATATAGCTGCCGGATGCTTGTTCTGTCGCCGACCCGCGAACTTGCGGCACAAATCGCCGACAGCTTCCGCACTTATGGCAAATTTTTGGGCCTGAAGGTCGATTGCGTTTTTGGTGGCATGCCGATTTTCAGCCAGAAAAAGCGTCTTGCCGGCGGCGTCGATATTCTTGTCGCCACGCCTGGCCGCTTGATCGACCTGATCGAACAACGCGCGGTCACGTTGAAGGACGTTGAAATCTTTGTCCTCGATGAAGCCGACCAGATGATGGACTTGGGTTTCATTCACGCGCTGAAGCGTATCGACCAATTATTGCCAAAGCAGCGTCAGACATTGTTCTTTTCAGCAACAATGCCAAAGGCGATTGCCGAGCTTGGCAACCGTTTCCTCAACAACCCTGTCCGTGTTTCGGTTGCGCCTGCAGCGACAACGGCAGAGCGCGTTGAGCAATTTGTGACGTTCGTCGAGCAGCGCGAAAAGCAGACATTGCTGACGTTGAAATTGCAAAGCGAAGACATTGACCGCGCGCTGGTTTTCACGCGGACCAAACATGGCGCGGATCGCGTTGTGCGTGGGTTGGCGGGTGCCGGCATTCAATCCGCCGCGATCCATGGCAACAAAAGCCAAGGCCAGCGTACCGCTGCGCTGCAAGCCTTCCGCGATGGCAAGATCAAAATCCTCGTGGCCACCGACATTGCGGCACGCGGCATTGACGTCCCGGGCGTGAGCCATGTGTTCAACTTTGAACTGCCCAATGTGCCGGAACAATATGTCCACCGCATTGGCCGCACTGCGCGTGCCGGCCGTGAAGGCGTGGCGATGAGCTTCGTTGCAGGTGACGAGCGTGGCTATATGAAGGATATTGAGCGTCTGACGGGCGTACGCGCGATGACGCTTGGCCTTCCCGAAGGCTTCCGTGCAGCCGTCGCAGCCTTGCCACCCCCTGTTGCCGATAAAAAACCGCAACAGGCCCGTGGCGGTCGTGGTGGTGGTCAGCCCGGCGGCGGGCGGACAAACTATGCTGGCAAAAAGCTTGGCGGCAATAATGGCGGCACTGGTTTGAACGGCGAAACCCGCAACCGCACGCACGCGCCGCAAGGTGGCTGGCAGCCCGCCATCGGCCCACGCGACGGCAGCCGTGAAGGCGGCGGCCGCGACTCCCGTCCACGCAGTGACAATGCGCCTGCGGGTGACCGTCGTCCAACCGCCGACCGCGCCTTTGCCGCGCGCAGCGAAAACCGCCGCGACCCCGGCGCACCTGCCCGCAATTACGGCCCTAAAAAGGGTGGTTACAAAAACACCGTGAAGCGGGCTGGGTAATTTGACTCTAGGGCGTCATCCTGAACTTGTTTCAGGATAGCAAGCAAACGTAGCGCGTTATCCTGAAACAAGTTCAGGATGACGCCATGCTTGTCATTCCCGCGAAAGCGGGAATCCATGACCTGATATCTCAGCCTACAACTACATTATCGACGCCACTCGGATGAGATAGACCATGGATCCCCGCTTCCGCGGGGATGACAGGCTTTAGGGTCAGGACCTAGCTTAGATCGCCGATCAATGCCTAAAATGCCGCATGCCGGTGAAGACCATGGCCAAGCCAGCTTCATCGGCAGCGGCAATCACCTCGTCGTCGCGCATCGATCCGCCGGGCTGGATTACCGCCGTTGCACCTGCCTCGGCAGCGGCGAGTAGACCATCTGCAAACGGGAAGAAAGCGTCGGAAGCGACAGCCGAACCTACTGTGCGCGCTTCGCTCCAGCCATAAGTTTCAGCGGCCTCAATGGCCTTAATCGCGGCAATACGCGCGCTGTCGCGCCGGTTCATTTGGCCAGCGCCAATGCCCGCCGTTGCGCCATCCTTGGCATAGACAATCGCATTGGACTTCACATGCTTGGCGATCGTCCATGCAAAGCGGCAGTCCGCCAGTTCCTGCGCGCTTGGGCGCCGCTTACTAACGACAGTGAATGCATCATCGGCAACATGGCCATTGTCACGTGATTGCACGAGCAATCCGCCAGTGATTGGCTTGATCGACAGGCCACTACGTTTGGGATCGGGCAAATCGCCCGTGAGCAATAATCGCAAATTCTTCTTCTTGGCAAACACCGCCTTGGCCGCGTCATCGGCGGATGGGGCAGCCACGACTTCTGTAAAAATCTCGGTAATCGCTTCGGCGGTCGCTGCATCCAACGGGCGATTGACGGCCACAATACCGCCAAAAGCCGAGACGCTGTCGCATTCCAGCGCCGCGCGATAGGCGTCGATCAATGTCGCGCCCGTTGCCACGCCGCAGGGGTTGGCGTGCTTGACGATAACGACCGTTGGCGGGCCATCGCGAAACTCGGCGACCAGCTCAAGCGCCGCATCGGCGTCGTTATAATTATTGTAGGACAATTCCTTGCCCTGCACTTGTTCGGCCTGCGCGATGCCCGCAATATGCGGCCCAACAGGCACATATAGCGCCGCGCGCTGATGCGGGTTTTCGCCATAGCGCAATTCGGCGGCGCGGTTGCCATTGACCGCAAGCATGTCCGGAAACAGTTGCTGTTGATCGGCAAAGGCGAACCACTGGCTAATCATGCTGTCATAAGCCGCCGTTGCCGAATAGGCCTTTGCCGCACATTTGCGGCGGAAGTCATAGCTGGTTTTGCCGTCGCTTTCCTCCAGCTCGGCAATCAAGTCATCATAATCGGCAGGATCGGTCAGGATCGTCACAAAGGCGTGGTTTTTGGCTGCGCTACGGACCATCGACGGCCCGCCAATGTCGATATTCTCAATGATTTCATCGCGCGATGCGCCTTTGGCCACCGTCTGCGCAAAAGGATAGAGGTTCACCACCACAAGGTCGATGGCGCCAATATGGTGCTCGGCCATGGCGGCGACGTGTTCGGGATTATCGCGCACCGCGAGGAGGCCGCCATGCACCATCGGATGCAATGTCTTAACGCGGCCGTCCATCATCTCGGGAAAGCCAGTAAGCTCGCTGATGTCCTTCACCGTCAGGCCAGCGGCGCGGAGCGTTTTGGCCGTCCCGCCCGTCGACACCAATTCGACATGGCGCGCCGCCAGCGCATGGCCCAGCTCTAATAATCCATCCTTGTCGGACACCGACAAGAGGGCCCGTTTAATGACGACGTCGTGCATAAATCATCCTAAATGGCGCAAGTGCCAGCTAATATGGAGCTCGCCTTTACCCGTATCAGCGGCGATCACAAGTTGTTGGGTCGGGTGCGGTCGGCCATTTTGGTCAACCCATAAGCTATCATCGACCGACAATAGGCCGCCGGAGGTGATAAACGCCCAATTGCTGCCATCGGCCATGCGCAGCAGGGCGGTCTGCGGTTGGTCCGTGGGCGCGATCTCAATATCCGGGCCCAGATGAAAGCGGACATGCGCGATCACATCGGCCTGCGGCTTTTCCTGCGGCAACAGCGTATCTTCGCCCCGCAATTCCATGCCGTCGGACCGCAAGATGAGCAAGCGGCTGTGATTATAGCCAAAGCTTTTCGCATAGCCGTCATGGCTTGCCTCTATCCGCGTCGCCTGATCAATATCGCGGCGCTCAAGGCCGACTTCCGTCACGCCCTTGCCCAATTGCCCCCCCGGCAGAATGGCGGTTGAATTGGTGTCATTCAAACATAAGGTCGAATGCGCCGCCGTGGTCCGCAGCCCGCGTGCAAGCGCCGCCGATATGGTCGCGCCGACAAAGGCCGCGCCGCCGCAATTCACGATGATCCGCTGCCCATTATGCGACAATTCGAACGCCAGGGTCGAGGCGCAGCCCGACGCCGACTGGCGCGCGAGTGGCGGCGGGCCGGCGTCCAGCAAAAGTACAGATTTTCCAGCCGACACACGCTGATAACCCCAATCCAGTGCTTGGCGATGCGGGCGGGCGCGGACTTCACTGGCGGCGACAAGCGCGTCAATCCGGTCGGCGGTCATATGCGCTGACCCCTGCCACGCCCCAAGGCCGCCATCGGAATGCGTCAGACCCAATAAGGCAGGAACCGCACGGCCCAATGCCTCTATGAGGAAATCCGGCACCATCTCGCGTTGCGCAACATAGCATTGCTTCAACAGGCTCAATAGGCCGATGAGTTCCATCAATTGGATTGGCGAGCGCGACACAACACCGCCATCGGGGAAGATTGTGGCGCGCAAAGATTCAGACAGCCCATCTTCACCCACGGCGCGACGGATTTTGCCTTCGGGCAATAACAATGATGCGGCAACGACACCCGCCCAACCGACGGTCTTGGAAAAATGGCTTTGCGCCCTTGGTGCCGACTGGTCCAAATGGCGTGCCACCCGTGCAAAATGGTTGATCACGCGCGACCGGTAAATGGGGTCAGAACTGCTCAGCAAAAATGGTGATCCGGCAGCCATGTTCAACAGGCGCCACGCGCAATTGTCGACACGCCAAGCCGGCTCACGCGTCTTCATGCCATTGGCCAACAACCACGCATCGGCAATACGCGCCGCGACGGGCGCGCCTTCGCCGCGATTGGTCGCCGCTGCCAGATCACGCAGCCAGTCAAAACGGTGAATATAATCGGTCAGCGATGGCGACAGATCAAGCCGGTCATAATCCAGCGCATCAAAGGCTTGCTCAAAGCCCTGATAATGGAATTTGCCCATGCGCAGCGCCTGACCTCGCCCGGCATCGCCTTCCAAAGGGTCCTTCGGCACCGCCAGAAGGCGCAACGGCACCTTGCCCTTTAACCGCCCATTGTGCAGCGGCGTGCGCCATGTCAGCTTGTAGAATTCAAGAGAGAGACGCTCGAAAATATCTTGGCCTGCGCCCTTGGGTCTGACGATTAAGGCCGTCTGCCGTTGATCCCGATCGTCCTCAAAACCGCCGGTCATTCACCCCTCAGCGCCCGGATATTGGCAGCATAATGGCTCTCGCCGCCCTTGAATGTGGCCGTGCCAGCAACCAACGTGTCGGCACCAGCCGAAATCGCGAGCGGCGCGGTGTCGGTTGTAATGCCGCCGTCAACTTCAAGCCGGATATCGCGGCCAGTTTTGTCGATCATTTTGCGAATGGCTTCAATCTTGCGCAGCTGGCTGGAAATAAAACTCTGCCCGCCAAAACCGGGGTTCACACTCATGACCAGAATGAGGTCAACGTCGTCGATGAGATAATCGAGCATCTTTGCCGGCGTGTGCGGGTTGAGAACGATACCCGCCATTTTACCCAGCGACTTTATAAGCTGCACTGTGCGGTGCGGATGCGGCCCAGCCTCGGGATGGAACGAGATGATGTCCGCGCCTGCATCGGCAAAATCCTGAATATATTGGTCGACCGGCGCGATCATCAAATGCACGTCGAACGGCTTATCACTATGCGGGCGGAGGGCCTTTACGACGGCAGGGCCGATGGTAATATTGGGAACAAAATGTCCATCCATCACATCGACATGGATCCAGTCGCATCCAGCCGCGTCAATCGCGCGGACTTCTTCGCCCAGCCGCGCAAAATCGGCGGACAAGATGGAGGGCGCAATGCGGACGGCGTTGGTCATTTTATCCGCTTAGACGCTGCACTCCGAGCGAGCAAGGCGGCGGCAGGCGTTATACACAGCTTATCGTAAAATGCGCGGCTCGCGCCGATAGATAAGCAGGTCGCCAATGACATTATGCGATTCGGCAAATGTGGTAAAACCAAGCTTGCCCGCGACATTATGCGATGCGGTATTTCCGGTATCAATGATGCAGCGTATCTCGCCCAATCCTTGGCCGTCCGCCCATTTCAATATCGCAGTCATCGCCTCTGTGGCATAGCCTTTACCCCAAGCGTCAGGCGTAAATGCCCACCCCGCCTCAGGAAAGCCTTCCAACTCTTCTATCCCGCGTTCAAATTGCGCCAACCCGCCATTGCCGACAAAGCGCCCGCTGGACCGTTCCACAAATGACCAATAGCCATATCCCAGCAACGGCCAGTTGCCGATGCCTTGAAGCATTTTGCCCCAGCTGACATTGCGGCTGCGCGGTTCGCCGCCGATAAAAGCAGTCATGCGCGGGTCGGCCCATGCCGCGGCATAATCCTCCCAATGCAGCAACGACATGGGTTCAATCGATAAACGCTCGGTGGTGAGTGTGGGCGCTATAGTTTTCATATATCCACCGTCATTTCACTTTACCGTCGCCCCAGCGAAGGCTGGGGCCCATTACGTCTGTCAGCCGCGCACGAACAGCGCGATAGGCTCCAGCCTCCGCTGGAGCGACGTGGTTTATGGATTAAGCGTTTTTAGAAAACCGCGCCACAAAAAACCCGTCCAGCCCGCCTTGTTCGGCCAACATCGGCGGCATCGTGCGGACATGGCCTTGGGCGTTGGCGACAATTCCAGCAGGCAATTCGTCGGCGGTCACGGGCATCGTTGTATATTCGGGATGCCGCGCCAGAAAGGCCTCGGCCTGCGCCTCGCCCTCATGCGGTTCAAGCGAGCAAGTCGCGAATATCAAAGTGCCGCCGGGTTTCACCCATTCCGCCGCACGGTCCAGCATCGCACTTTGAATTGCGGCAAGGTTATTGATCGCCTTCAGGTCGATTCGCTGCAGCACATCGGGGTGGCGGCGCATTGTGCCTGTTGCACTGCAGGGCGCGTCGAGCAACATCGCGTCGAACGGCTGCGATGGTTTCCAATCCATGACATCGGCATTTACCCGCTCTGCATTCAACTGCGTGCGTTCCAAATTGGACATCAGCCGGTCCATCCGCCGCGCGCTGTTATCGAGCGCAGTGACCGCAAAGCCAGCCGCCGAAAGTTGCATGGTCTTGCCCCCCGGCGCAGCGCACAGATCAAGTGCGCGCTTACCAGCACCATCGCCCAAAAGCCGCGCAGGCAGGCTGGCCGCTAGATCCTGAACCCACCACGCGCCTGCGTCATAGCCGTCCAGTTCTTCGACCGCCGTACCACGTGGCAAGCGCACATGGCCGGGCATCAGGCTGACCCCATTTAGGCGTTCGGCCCATGCTTTTGTCTCTGCTGGTTCCCGCAAGGCAAGGTCCAATGGCGGCGGTTCGGAGTATGCCTTTTGCGCGCCAGCGATCATGTCATCGCCCCATGCCGGGTGCCAGCGCATCATCACCGCCTCTGGCAGCGACGGTAAATCCGGCAAGGTGACTTCGGCGCGCAGCAAGGATCCCAGCACGCCATGCACCAGCCGCCTTGGGCCGCCATCGACCAAGGGCAATGCCGTTGCGATTGCGGCATGGGCAGGTGTGCCCAAGCGCAAAATCTGCGCCAGCGCGAGGCGTAGCACCATCCGCGCCTTGCTATCATCTGGCAGGACTTGTTTGGTCTTGCTGTCGATGAGATGGTCCAGATCCACCGACCAGCGCAAAGTTTCCTGCGCAATCGCAATCGCCAAGGCGCGGTCCGGTGGCGAAAGGCCCTTAGTGGCATTGGCCGTCGCTTGGTCCATAGGCGTACCCATACGCATCACTGTATCAAGCAACCGCAAGGCGGCACGGCGGGTCGGAAGGCCAGAAATTT
The DNA here is from genome assembly GCF_044239665.1 of Sphingorhabdus sp. Taxonomy (GTDB): domain Bacteria; phylum Pseudomonadota; class Alphaproteobacteria; order Sphingomonadales; family Sphingomonadaceae; genus Sphingorhabdus_B. The sequence goes on along the minus strand of NZ_JBIIBA010000005.1, from coordinate 9,466 downwards.
CGTCAGTCATGGACAAAGGCACTAGGCGTGTGTGACCGACAAGTGAAGAGCGGTTCTGCGCGGCCGAACCTGCGATACCACATCTTGCAAATGCGGCGATGAAGGCCGATATTCCCTGTAAGCCATTACGCTTAAGGAAATTCAAACTATGGGCACGCGTCCGCCACATGTCAAAGCGCCGGAATATCTTTCCAAAAGCCCGCCAATCCCGGAAGCCAAAGAAGTTGTGCGCGCACCTGAGCCCGACGCCGAACGACCAGACCCCGTCCGCTATGGCGATTGGGAATTAAAAGGCGTGGCGATTGATTTTTAGGATCGGGGCCACTTACTTTGATGCTTAAGGCTTTGATGCTTGAGGCGTCAAAAAAACCCGTCACCCTGAACTTATTTCAGGGTCTTACTTAGGGTCTTACTTAAGTGCCCTCAAAAACTAAGATGCTGAAACATGTTCAGCATGACGGACTTTGCTAATATCTTCGTGTCTTTGTGCGCACCCATTCCCCGCACATCAATGGGCCCATAACTTTCACCCCATAAACGGCGCAGACACCTCTGGGCGTACACGGACGAGCCGTCCCGTTATTGTATCAATCATCGCCCATGTCGTATTCGCCCGCACGATCACCTTGCCCTTGGCATCAACAAAATCGACCCGCCGGTCAAACTGTGCACCTTTGGGTTCGCTCTCGATCCAAGTGCGCGCCGTGACGCTTTCACCCGCCGCGATATTGCCGCGATAATCAATTTCGTGCCGCGTCACGACCCAATGATACGCCGCAATATGTTCAGGCCGCGCAACCGCCTGCCAATGCGAGGTCGCCATATCCTGAATCCACCGCACCCAGACGGCATTGTTAACATGCCCAAGCGCGTCAATGTCGTCCGGCAGCGCGGTGAAAGATCGTTCGAATGGTTTCAACGCCGCCCCTCTATTTCGTTGCGTGCGGCCTCGGTCAGGAAAGCACTGCGCGTTAACTTGCGCGACGTCGCGGCGGCGTCGATGGCGTCCAGAACCCCCCGATCAATCGAAATGTTAATCCGTTGTGGCCGGTTGCGGACATAGACATAAGGCACGGCGAGCAGGAATGCGCCCTCGGCCAAATCGTCGGCGGCTATAGCGCGAATTTTCTCTATCGCCGAAGGCTTGGGTGCCTTTTCGCCTTCCAGATACAGCATCACCGCCTCGCTGGCATTGGCCTGCAAATCGGCGAGGTCGTCGGCCGCCGAAAAGCAGCCCGGAAGATCAGGGAAATGCACCCCCCATGCGCTGTCTTCATCTTTATGCACGACGGCGTGATAGATGATCATCATTTCGTACCTTCTGAAAGCCAACCCGCCATCCGCGCGATGCTGCGCGCAGTGCCAAGCGGCAAATCCTTTTTCGGATGCGGCACCACAACAACCTGCATATCTTTGCGGAATTTGTGATGCGAACCCTTTGTCGCGACCAGTTCAAAGCCCTCAGCCAGCAATCTTTTAACAATGCGCTTGCTGTCGCGTTCCATGACGAAGCGTTAGCGTAGACGCGAATTGGAGTCAAGAAGTGTGTATTTATTTACACACGGTATCAAAATTTTACCGCGGCGCATATTCCGTCCAAACGGTATCATTTGTCCGACGTGGTCAACCCCATCTGCCACACAATAAACGCCGCCTCTTCGGCATTTTCGCGCAAACGTTCGAACCGTCCGGACTTGCCGCCATGGCCAGCGCCCATGTTGGTTTTGAGCAAAAGCACATTGTCGTCAGTTTTCATGTCGCGCAGCTTTGCGACCATCTTGGCGGGTTCCCAATACGTCACGCGCGGGTCGTTGAGGCCTGCGGTCCATAGCATCGGCGGATAAGCCTGCGCCTTCACATTGTCATAGGGCGAATAGCTGCGGATATAATCAAACGCTACCTTATCTGTGATCGGGTTGCCCCATTCGGGCCATTCGCCCGGCGTCAATGGCAGGTCTTTATCGAGCATCGTATTGAGCACATCGACAAAGGCGACATGGCTGACCACCGCGCCGAATAATTCGGGTGCCTGATTGACGACAGCGCCCATGAGTTCGCCGCCAGCCGAACCGCCACTTGCGGTTACCTTGCCCTTGCTGGTGAAGCCCAGATTGATCAAGCCTTTGGCCGCATCGACAAAGTCGTTGAAGGTGTTGGTCCGCTTCGTCAGCTTGCCATCCAGATACCATTGATAGCCCAAGTCATCCCCGCCCCGAATATGCGCAATGGCATAAGCAAAGCCGCGGTCGACCATCGACAGGCGGTTAGCGCTGAAACCGGGCGGCATGGCATAACCATAAGCGCCATAAGCATATAGATGCAGCGGCTGACTGCCGTCTTTCTTATAACCCTTTTTGGTGAGGATCGACACCGGAACCTTAGTGCCATCACGCGCCGTAATCATCACGCGCTCGGTCACATATTGGCTTGGGTCATATCCGCTGGGGATTTCCTGCACCTTCAGCGTTTCCAGCCGACCATCGGCGAGGATGTAGTCAAACACCGTGTCGGGCGTGACCATCGATTCATAACCCAGCCGCAGCTTCGTCACATCATATTCGGGATTATCGCTAAGGCCCGCATCATAGCTTGCCTCAGGAAATTTGATCCGTTCGACTTTTTTAGCATCGGCATAATCGCGGATTTCGACTTGATCGAGGCCATCAATACGACCTTCAGTGACGTAGAAATTCTTGAACAAAGACAGGCCGGTCAAATAATGGCGGTCGGAACCGGCAATCAACGTTGTCCAGTCGCCGGGTGCCTTCATGCTGGCGGTCGCCACGCGGAAGTTTACATGATCATCATTGGTCAGAATGAAGAGAGTCCCGTCGCGGACATCGACGCTATATTGCCGCCCCACTTTGCGCGCAGACACCATGATGGGCGTCGCGGTCGGGTCATTAGCGGGGACCAAGCGCACTTCGCTGGTGACATTGTCGCCGGTGCCAATGACAATCCAATCCTCTTGTGCGGTCAGGCCGACGCCGACGCTAAAACCGATATCCTCTTCTTTATAGAGCAGCTTCGCCTTGCTCAGCTCGTCACCCAATTTGTGATACCAGGCATTGTCGGTGCGCCAATTGTCGTTGGCTAGGCCATAGACCACACCCTTCCCATCCGATGACCAGACTATGTTGGACAGGGTGCCGGGGATGACATCCGCCAATTTTTCGCCGGTTTCCAAATTGCGGAAATGCAGGTCAAAGCGTTCCGAGCCATTATCATCATAAGCATAAGCCAAAATCTTGCCGTCGGGGCTGATCTCGGCGGCTCCAAGGCGGAAATAGTCTTTGTCCTTGGCCAATGCATTTTCATCAAGGATAAGCTGGTCCGCGCCGCCCGCAACGGGCTTGCGATAATGCTTGCGATATTGCGCGCCTTCTTCGAATTTCGACCAATAAATATAATCGCCATCCTTTTGCGGAACGCTGCTGTCATCCTCTTTGACGCGGCCCTTCATTTCTTGAAAAATCGTTTCGGTCAGCTTGGCCTGCGGGGCCATTTGTGCTTCGAAATACGCATTTTCGGCGCCCAGATGCGCCAAGATTTCCGCATCATCAATCACAGGATAGCTGGCATCACGCAGCCAGTGATAATCATCGCTAATCGTCACTCCATGATGGGTCGTCTGATGCGGACGCTTGACGGCGACAGGAGGCTTGATGTGCGCGGTGGCTTTTTCGGTCATGGCTTCTTTCTGGGCAAATGCGGGCGAAGATAATGCGCTGGTTGCAAAAATGAGTGGGAGCAGTGCTTTCATGAGACGACTTCCTCGCGTATATGGATGTCATAACCATATGAACGGAAGTCCGATATGTCCACCTATGAAGCCCGCCTCGCCGCCCTGCGCGCACAATTGAAGAAAGAACAACTGGATGGCTTTGTCGTGCCGATCTGCGACGAACATATGTCGGAATATGTCGGCGACTATGCGCAAAGGCTTGGTTGGCTGACGGGTTTTGGCGGGTCCGCAGGTTCTGCCGTGGTCTTATCCGAAGAAGCCGCGATCTTCACAGATGGCCGTTACACGTTGCAGGTGCGCGAACAGGTTGATGGCAAGCATTGGCAATATGTGAGCGTGCCACAAACCAGCATCGCCGACTGGTTGCAAGAATATGCCCCGGGTGGCGCGCGCATCGGTTATGACGCATGGGTCCACACCAAAGGCTGGGTCGAAAGCGCGACCAAGGCACTGGCCGCCAAGGGCGCTGAACTGGTTGCGGTCAAGAGCAATCCAATCGACAGGGTGTGGGCTGAACAGCCGCAGAAAAGCGTGGCCAAGCTGATCGTACACGACACCCAATATGCAGGGCAGAGCAGCGCCGAAAAACGCGCCGCTGTGGCCGAATGGCTGACGGCGCATAAGCTTGACAGCACGGTCATTTCCGCGCTCGATTCGGTAGCATGGTTGCTCAACATACGCGGCGCTGACGTGGCTAATACGCCGGTCGCGCTTAGTTTTGTGCTGGCCCATGCCGATGGCACGGCGGACCTTTTTGTCGCACCAGAAAAAGTTGACGACGCGGTGCGCGCGCATCTAGGCAATGCTGTGCGCCTGCGCGATCCGTCGGAATTTGTGCCGGAACTGCGGTCGATGAACGGCAAGCGCATCGCCGTTGACCCCGACCGCGCCGTTGCCGCAATCTTTGGCGCGCTGCAAGCTGGCGGCGCGCAAATTATCGAGGCGCGCGACCCGACCATCCTGCCCAAGGCGGTCAAAAACCCTATCGAACAATCTGGCCACCGCGCCGCACAAGCCCGCGATGGCGCAGCGTTAAGCCGGTTCCTGCATTGGATGCACGAAACCGCTCATAAAGGCGAATTGAACGAATTGTCCGCCGCCGCACGGTTGAAAGTATTCCGCGAAGATACAGGAAAGCTGCACGATTTGTCGTTCGACACCATCTCCGCCACTGGCCCCAATGGCGCGCATTGCCATTATAAGGTCGATGAAAACACGAACCGCGATATTGAACCCAACAGCATCTATCTGGTCGATAGCGGCGGGCAATATCTGGACGGCACCACCGACGTCACCCGCACGATCTGGGTCGGGCCGGGCGAGCCCACCGCCGAGATGAAGGACCGCTTCACGCGCGTTCTGAAGGGCCATATCGCCTTGGCCTGCGCCATCTTCCCCGAAGGCACGAGAGGCGCGCAATTGGATACTATGGCACGCGCTTCCCTGTGGCAGGCCGGCCTCGATTACGCCCATGGCACAGGCCATGGTGTCGGCAGCTTCCTTGCGGTCCATGAAGGACCGCAACGCATCGCTAAGTTCGCTGGCGGTCAGGCAGGCAGCGACGAGCCATTGCAGGCGGGTATGATCCTGTCGAACGAACCCGGCTATTATAAATCAGGCGAATTTGGCATCCGCATCGAAAATCTCGTGCTGGTCGAGGAACGGGCGATTGCGGGCGCGGAAGGGCGCTATTTTGGGTTTGAGACGCTGACCTTCGCGCCGATTGACAAGACTTTGGTGGACGTGAGCCTACTCAACGCCGACGAACTGCGCTGGTGGAATGAATATCACATTAAGGTATTCGAAATTGTAGGCCCGCAATTGGAGGGCGCTGCGCTGGCATGGGCGACGGAGGCTTGTGCGGCGCTGGCCGCCTAACCGCCCTTGACGCACAGGCGCGGGCAAAGCCATACAACGCACCGACACCCTAAGATTTGAGGCCCTTCATGACGCAGACATTTTCCGAATATACTCCCGCTGACGTCTGGGAATGGAACAGCAAAAATGGCGGCCAATTTGCCAATATAAATCGTCCTGTGGCGGGCGCGACCCATGACAAAGAGCGCCCCGTCGGCAAGCACCCCATGCAGCTCTATTCGCTGGCTACGCCCAATGGCGTCAAGGTTACGGTGATGCTTGAGGAGCTGTTGGCGCTGGGGCACAGCGGCGCAGAATATGATGCGTGGCTGGTCAACATACGTGAAGGCAACCAGTTTTCGAGCGGCTTTGTCGACGCCAACCCCAATTCCAAAATCCCTGCCTTGTTCGACCATTCCACGCCCACGCCGACGCGCGTTTTCGAATCCGGATCAATCCTGTTGTATCTGGCGGAGAAATTCGGTGCATTCCTCCCGACTGAGCATCAGGCGCGGACTGAGACCATCAACTGGCTGATGTGGCAAATGGGCAGCGCGCCTTATCTAGGCGGCGGTTTTGGCCATTTTTACGCATATGCGCCGTTCAAGTTCGAATATGCCATTGACCGCTTTGCCATGGAGGTAAAGAGGCAACTGGACGTCCTGGATCGCAATTTGGCGGAACGCGAATATATGGTAGGTGATGCCTACACCATCGCCGATATGGCGATTTGGCCGTGGTATGGCGCGCTGGCAAAGGGACTAATTTACGACGCTGGCGCATTTCTATCCGTGCATGAATATAAAAATGTCATCCGCTGGACTGATCAGATCGCCGAGCGGCCGGCCGTCAAGCGGGGCCGCATGGTCAACCGCGTGATGGGCGACCCCGCCAGCCAGTTGCATGAACGGCACGACGCCAGCGACTTTGACACCAAGACGCAAGACAAGGTAGCGGCAGCAAGCTGAAAGCTGTCATCTTGAGAAGGTTGCGCGCGCCTATCGGCTTGGTCCGAAAGCGGTTCGCGCGTTTCCTTTGGCGCGGGCGCAGATTGGCGGAGACGGAGGGATTCGAACCCTCGGTACCGGATTTACCAGTACGACGGTTTAGCAAACCGTTGGTTTCAGCCACTCACCCACGTCTCCTGTGCGCTTGGCATCGTCGGCCTATAGCGGCCCAAGCATTTGGCTGCAATGCTTATTGACACAGACGGCGGATAAGAAGAAAATTAGCTGTGTAGTTTCGATTTGACACGCATTAGGTTGGCATTATCGCTTGTTCATCATGTGCTCATCCAGATAGTCCATAGCGCAGCAAGAATAACTTTTGAGGTAGGTCCACATGTTTTTGGCGAAAATGGGATTAAAGAAACCGATACATTATCTGATGATGATGCTGGCAGCAGGCGCGCTGGTCGTTTCGCCCGCAGTTGCACAGATCAGTAAAGTTGATCCGAACGACGCGATTGACGCAGATCTTGGCACCCCCCCCGCTGGTCCAGACACACGCGCGGATACGGCCCCAGTGGCGCAAGACGAAACGGTCACGCAAGATGGCGTGCCGACCGACGCCATGCCCGCAGATGGCTCGGGCACCCAACCCGGCGCTCCACCTGCGCAAATAGCAGTGCCGTCAGGCGATACATATCAACAAGACGACCTGATTGGCGCCGCCGAAGGCGTGTTTGGAAAAGGCGCGCAAGGGCTTGGCTTGCTGATTGAGGATATACTCAAAAAACAGGGTCGCCCGAATGGATATATTGTGGGCCGTGAGGGCGGCGGCGCTTTTTTGGTCGGCTTGCGTTATGGGTCCGGCACATTGAACCACCGCGTGGAAGGCGAAAAGCCTGTCTATTGGACAGGCCCATCCATTGGCCCTGACGCAGGCGCAAGTGCGGGGAACACCTTCATTTTGGTCTATAATCTGTACGATACCGAGGACATCTACGCACGCTTCCCAGCGGCAGAAGGCGCCGCCTATCTGGTTGGCGGTTTTAACGCCAGTTACCTGCGTCGCGGCAATATAGTATTGATCCCAATCCGGGTCGGTGCAGGACTGCGGCTGGGCGCAAATGTGGGCTATATGCGCTTTTCCAAAAAGCAGCGCTGGTCACCCTTTTAACGCGCGCGGATATCTTCCATCCGTTTGAGATAGCGGGCAAGCACGTCAATTTCCAAATTGACGTGCCGTCCGACATCGAGCGTATCCAATGTCGTCATCTGCGCGGTGTGCGGAATGATATTCAGCATGAAATGCGCTGAACCATCCGCTTGGTCTATAATGTCATTGACGGTCAGCGATACGCCGTCGACGGTAATCGAACCCTTTGCTGCAATATAAGCCGCAAGGCCCGATGGAGCCGCGACTGTCACTTTCCAACTGTCCCCAATAGTTTCGCTGGCGACGATTTGCCCCACACCATCGACATGTCCGGTAACAATATGGCCGCCCAGTTCATCGCCGACTTTTAAGGCGCGTTCGAGGTTCAGTCGGGTGCCTTGTTCCCACATGCCGGCGGCTGTGCGCGAAACGGTTTCTGCCGATGCGTCAATCGCGAACCATCCATCGCCTTTATCAACGACGGTCAGGCATACACCCGAACAGGCAATCGAGGCCCCAATGGCAACATTATCCATATCATAAGTGCAGGATATGACGAGACGCAGGTCACCGCGCTGTTCGGATGTCCGAATGCTGCCGACGTCCGTGATAATACCTGTAAACATATCTGCTGCACCCTTTTCCTAATTCGCTTTTTCGTAGACTTCGAGACGGTCTTTGCCAAGACTGCGGGCATCTGAAAGCTGCCATCCGCCATGGGCATCCTGAAGTTGGGTTAACCCGATGTCGTTCAAACACGCCTTACCCCCGCCCAGCAATATCGGCGCGCGATATAGCATGAGCCTGTCGACGAGGCCGTCACGCAAGAAAGCTGTCGCTGTCGCAGCGCCGCCTTCAACCAGCAAACTGTTGCAGCCTAATTCAGAAATGTCCTGCGGCCTGCGAATAACCTCCCAACCGTGCGGCGCGTCGGCGCTACCAAGCATGATCCTGCGGGGTTGGTATGCACCCAGCCCTGCGAGGCGGACGTTCAATTGCGGTGCATCGGCACGCACGGTCCCGGCACCAACCAAAATTGCGTCGGTGCGGGCCCGTTCGACATGGCTATGCGCGCGCGCAACTTCGCCAGTGATCCACCGGCTGCTGCCATCTGCCATCGCGATTTGACCATCGAGCGAACTTGCGATCTTCAAAGTTACAAAGGGGCGGCCGTGATCTATCCGACTTATGAAACCCGCCAAGCTTTGCCGCGCTTGGGATGCCATGACGTCGGTGGTGACCGTGATGCCCGCAGCTTTGAGCGCCTCCATGCCTGCACCGGCCGTGCGTGGATCGGGGTCCTGCAATGCAATGACAACTCTCGCCGGATCTGCTTCGGTCAATAATTGGGCGCAAGCCGGGCCGCGTTGTGACATATGTGCGCAGGGTTCCAGCGTGACGTAGATTGTGCTGCCGCGCGCCGCTTCGCCCGCTTGTGCAAGCGCCATAGCTTCAGCATGTGGGCGGCCACCGGGCTGTGTCCAGCCGCGCCCAATGACCCGGTCGTCTTTCACGATGATGCAGCCTACAGACGGATTTTGACCGGTTCGCCCAACGCCGCGTTCAGCGAGCGACAAAGCTGCCGCCATGAACCGAAGGTCACTGGCGATAGCTATTGCCCTGCCCCTACAGCAGCAGGAGGCGCAGCGGCTTTCGTCGCCTCCTGCGCGCGTTGTGCTTCACGATCTATCTTGTCGACGTCCATCCCGACGGCCCGTCCAAATGCCTTATATGCCTCTTTTTCACGGGCGCGCATTTCGTCTT
>NZ_JBIIBA010000043.1:0-9303 GCF_044239665.1 Sphingorhabdus sp. | reverse complement strand
GTCTGAATAGCCCCTAGTTTTCTAGACGCCTTCTGTTTTCAAAATCTGCTGCCGCTCGAACTTGACGGGTGACAGCATTCCGTTCCTAGCGTGCTTGCGCACTGGATTGTAGAACATTTCGATGTAATCGAACACATCCTGCCTTGCTTCCTCCCGCGTTTTGTAGGTTCGACGCCGGATGCGCTCACGCTTGAGCAGGTTGAAGAAGCTCTCGGCTACTGCATTGTCGTGGCAGTTGCCCCGTCGGCTCATTGAATGTTCCAGATTGTGAGCCCTAACGAAGGCAGCCCAGTCCATACTGGTGAACTGCGAGCCTTGATCGGAATGGATCAGTACACGGCTTTTTGGCTTTCGTCGCCAAACCGCCATATGCAAAGCTTGCAACACCACATCGGTGGCCTGTCGGCTTTGCATAGACCAGCCCACCACGCGGCGGGAATAGAGGTCAAGCACGACAGCCAGATAGGCAAAGCCTTCCATTGTGCGAATGTAGGTGATGTCCGTCACCCAAGCTTTGTCAGGCATGCCGACATCGAACTGCCGAGCCAACGTGTTATAGACGGCAACCGATGGCTTGCCCCCATAGCTCCTAGGGCGCCTCTTGTAGCCAATTTGCGCCTTGATGCCGTCCATTTTTGTCAGTCGCGCCACGCGGTTCGGACAGCAGGTCTCGCCCTGATCCATCAGATCATCATGCAGTTTGCGGTAGCCATAGACTTTGTTGCTGTCATGCCATGCCTGCCTGATCAGCTGGGTCTGCCGGGCATCTTCACGTGCCCGCTGGCTCAGCGGATCCTTCTGCCAGGCATAGTAGCCACTGGGCTGCACGGCCAAGCACCGGCACATTGACCGAACCCTGAACTGATCACGATGCTCTGCAATGAAGGCGTATCTCACTTTGCATCTCTGGCGGAACGAAGTGACCACAGGTCAAATACGCGGTGGCTTTTTTTAAAATGTCGCGCTCCTCGGTGACCCTCACAAGATCGCGCTTCAATCGCCGCCAGAAGGCCGAGAGAACCTCTTCTTCCAAGCATACAGCGAGTGCTGGCTGACCCCCAGTCGCTGCGAAACTTCCGCGACCGGATAGCCGCGCTCCGTGATCTGGGCCACCGCATCCCGCTTGAACTCATCGCTGAAATTTACCTTGCTCATCTTCGTCTCCTTACCTCAAATTTAGGGAAGAAGGCGTCCAGAAATCTAGGGGCTATTCAGTCGGCCTTGAGGCACTCATACGCTGGAACCACCCCGTTCTGGGGCGCGTGGTCCCGGCAGATTTTATCAAAGTCGCCAATGACTCAGGCCTCATTGGCCGTGTTGGGGCGTGGGTTTTCGAGGCGGCTTGCAAACAAATCGCAAGCTTCATGAACCAAGATATCGACCTACCACATATCGCCGTCAACGTTTCGCCAAAGCAGTTTCAATATGCGTCAATATGCTCCGAGTTACTTGGTCTCGTCGAAAAATACGCCATACCAAAAGGCAAGTTGGCAATCGAAATTACGGAAGAATTGCTCATTGATAACAGCCAGACAGTGCATGAGCAGCTCGCGATCTTGCGGGACGCGGGAATCCAGATTTCCATTGATGATTTCGGCACCGGTTATTCCTCGCTTCAATATTTGCGCGATTTGCCGGCGACAAAGCTGAAGATCGATAGGACATTCATTTCGCGTATCGAAACATCGGCCACAGACCGCGCCATCATCTCCACCATCGTCAATCTCGCCCACGCTCTTGACATGCGGGTGGTGGCAGAAGGCGTCGAGACAGACGCACAATTCACCTTATTGCGGGCCTCCGGTTGCGACGAGGTCCAAGGTTATCTAACGGGACGACCGCTCTCAGTGCAGGATCTGCACAAGCTTTTCAGCAGCGCCCCGGCACAATTCCGAACTGGCACAAGGTGAACCACCCACGGCCCCTCAATGGCGGCGTATTCACGCCAGAGCAGCAATTGTTGGTCACGCGCATATTGCTTGGCGGCGCGGCCATTTTCGTCAGCTATGCCATCGCCTTCAATGCGCTTATCATCGGGGCATTATGCACGTATGTTGGCGCTAACGCCGTTCTGTTTGTCTTGCAAAAACACGACATTTTGGAACTGGAAAAGCGCTTGTCTCTGGCTATGGCCTGCGACACCATTTCGGCTTTTGCGTTTATGTATCATTATCCGGAGCAGATGTCCCTTTTCTACCCTGTTCTGCTATGGCTGACACTCAGCACCGGTTTTCGCTTTGGTATAAAATGGCTGTTATCTGCCGCAACCTTGTCGACTGTCGCTTTTGGCTATTTGGTCATGACAACAGATTATTGGCAGCAAAACTATTTGCTGGGCTTAACCCTAACCGTCACATTGCTTGCCATTCCTGCTTATTGCTCGACGCTTATCCGAAGCATTTCCAAGGCAAAAGCGCAGGCGGAAACGGCGAGTATGGCAAAGAGCTATTTCCTAGCAAATGTAAGCCACGAACTGAGAACCCCGCTGAATGCGATTATCGGTTATGGCAACCATCTACGTCAGTCAAACATGCCAGCCGGCCAGAAAGACATGGTAGAGGCAAGCGTATTGGCGGGTGAGCATCTCCTCCATCTTATTGAACAACTTATCGACGTCGCCAAAGCTGGCACTGGCAGTAGCGAAGTACAGCGAACGGCCTTCCGACCGACAGACCTTCTTGCCGAGATCAGGAATATCATGACCGTCCAGGTCGAAGAAAAGGGCCTCGCGCTGCATCTTCAGGCGGAGCCTTTGAGCGATAATGTCGTCAGCGGGCCGACCAGCGTTATTCGCAACATACTCCTCAATCTCGTCGGGAATGCGATAAAATTCACCGAAGCCGGCGCTATTTCAATAAGCTGCGGAATATTGGACCGGAATGACAGGCGTGCAGTCTGGTTTGCCGTGTCCGACACAGGCATTGGCATTGCTGAATCCGCAAACCAACGGATTTTCCAGCCCTTTCAGCAAGCAGACGAAACAGTCATGAACCGCTTTGGCGGAACTGGCCTTGGGCTTTCGATCTGCAAACAGTTAACCGAACAAGTGGATGGCGACATCAACCTCAAAAGCCAGATTGGCGAAGGCAGCACATTTCGCATCGAAATTCCTGTGGCGACGCTGTCTTATTCCGCCCCTCTTGATGACAGCCATGCCGCAAGCAGCGTTAACGTTCTTGCCTTCGGTCATATGTCACCGGAGCTTTTGTCGCAGGCACAGACTATGGAAAATATGCGCCTCCACCACATAAAATGCGCGGATAGTTCGCAACTTTCTGTTGCCATTGATAATCTAGACCTGCAGCAATTTCAGATTGCCCTGTTGCCAGAGATCCTGGCCAAGGAGATGGCAACGGACGACAAAATACGGACGCAATTTGCCGACGCCGATATCGCGCCAATTTTGGTGTCTAACAAAGAGGCGGTCGCTTTAGAGCCTATTAAGAACCTGAGGTTTTTTACCTCGATTCTGCCATCTGCGCCAAATGCTGCGGAACTTCGAAGCGCAGTCATGATTGGCTGCTCCTTGGCGCCCAAAATGCGGATGTCGAACGTAGAGCGGGATAACCCAGCAGACGTATACACCCCCAGAAGAGTTTTAGTGGCCGATGATAATCGGACAAACCGAAACTTATTGGCCGCAATCCTAGAGGCGGCAGGCCATCATATATCCATGGTCACAGATGGCGATTCAGCGCTTACAGAGCTCGCAAAGGGTGAAACCGATATCCTATTGCTGGATGTTAATATGCCGCGCCTGAATGGTATTGATGCCTGCATCCTGTGGCGGCAAAGCGAAAGCGACACAGAACATTTGCCGATTATTGGTATCACCGCCGACGCCACGGCGGATACAGAGGCTAAATGCCTACAAGCCGGAATGGACGCGCGGATCACCAAGCCCGTCAATGCGCAACTACTGCTAAAAACAATTGAAACATATTGCTCGGTTTCAGCCGCATCGTTGATGAAGCCTGCAATAAAGCCTGACTGCTCCCATGACATAGCAGACGAGTTGTCATGCGAAGAAGTCACCGCAATTGAAGCTATTGATCAATCGCAGATCCAATATCTGCGTTCAATCGGCGACCAAGCGTTCGTTAACAATATGGTCGAAAGTTTCCTCGAAGATATCGATCAAACGCTTGATCCCATGAGGCGGGCGGTTAGAAACGGGGACGTTTCCGAATTCCGCTTTTGCGCCCATGCATTCAAAAGCTCCGGTAACAATATGGGCGCGCGCGCCCTATCGCAGCTTTGCGGTCAGCTAGAGCACATCAACGACGCGGAATTTTCCCAACGCAAGCATGAATATCTTGCCCAGATTGAGCAAGAGATCACGCGCGCCGTGCATATGCTTAAAACAGACATGTTAGGCCGTGAGCTCTTAGTTTTGGGGCGTTAGAATATCGGGCGTTATTAGGGTCAGGACCTATTAAATACACCTTCGCGGTTTGAGGCCATTTTGTTCAGTGCAAGGCGGTAAGCGCAGGACTTAGTGGTTCTAAGTCCAAGCTTACCAACGTGGCAATGGACAAAATGGGTCAAATCCGAAGGACGCCAAAATGGCTTCGATCTCAAAGCAAAATGCCCTTGCAGGCAGAATAACTGCCTGCGGCGGACATTTTCCTCCGATATCTTTGCCATTTTGACGCCGCGAAGGTGCATTTAACAGGTCCTGACCCTAGGGTCAGGCCACCAATTGAATGATAAAATGACCTGCTTCGTGCCATATCACCGCTGATGTGCCGTCAAAAACAGGCTTTCATCAATACAATCGATTATTCTAACAAATCAATCTCATTGGGTTCTTGGCAGCATCGTCAATATGACATTCTCAACCTTAGGAAAATCCAAGGTGTAATAGGAGAGTTTTCACGCTATGAAAATACGCAACATCCTTACTGTCGCCTTGCTGGCCGCCACATCATCAATGGCGCTCACCACCGCAGCAGTTGCCGAAACCGCAGAAACAAAAACCGAGTGGTGGCCAAAGACAGTTGACCTGACCGCATTGCGCCAGAATGAAGCGCGCGCCAATCCCTATGGCGACGATTTCAACTATGCCGCTGAATTTGCCTCGCTCGACCTTGACGCCGTAAAGGCTGATATCCGCAAGGTACTGACCACATCACAGCCATGGTGGCCTGCGGATTATGGGCATTATGGTCCATTCTTCATCCGTATGGCATGGCATAGTGCAGGGACATACCGCACAGGCGACGGACGTGGTGGTTCAGATGGCGGTGAACTTCGGTTTGAGCCATTGAACTCGTGGCCTGATAACGTCAATTTGGACAAGGCTCGTCGCCTCGTATGGCCTATCAAGCAGAAATATGGCCGCAAGCTTTCATGGGGTGACCTCATGGTTCTCACGGGCAATGTTGCCATGGAAGATATGGGCTTCAAAACCCTCGGCTTTGCGGGCGGTCGCATGGATGCATGGCAACCTGACCTTGTCTTCTGGGGTCCTGAAGCCGAGCTTTTGGCTGACCGTCGCCGTGATGCCAAGGGCAACCTCAAAGGACCGTTGGCTGCATCGCAAATGGGCCTGATCTACGTCAATCCAGAGGGCCCTAACGGTGTTCCTGACCCACTTGCCGCCGCCGCCGAAATCCGCCGCGCCTTCAGTTCGATGGCGATGAACGATGCCGAAACCGCTGCACTCATCGCCGGCGGCCACACCTTCGGTAAAGCGCATGGCGCACGCAAGCCCGAAGAGTGCGTGGCCGGTGACCCTGGCGTCTCCCCTATCGAACAGCAGGGCCTCGGCTGGAAAAACAAATGTGGTAAAGGCCATTCGGAAGACACGATTACCAGCGGTTTGGAAGGTGCGTGGACATCAAACCCAATCGCTTTCACCACCCAATATTTGGACAATCTGTACAATTTCGAATGGGTAAAAACCAAAAGCCCAGCAGGAGCCACCCAGTGGATCCCCAGTGACCCAGCCGCCGCCAACATGGTACCGGATGCGTTTCGTGCGGACGTGCGTCACGCGCCCATCATGTTCACCACCGATATCGCAATGCGTGAAGACCCCGGCTTCCGGAAAATAACGCAGCGTTGGCAGAAAAATCCGCAGGAATTTGCAGACGCTTTTGCGCAAGCTTGGTTCAAGCTCACGCACCGCGATATGGGGCCACAGGCGCGTTATTTGGGCAAAGATGCACCAAAGGTCACTTTGACATGGCAGGATCCGCTTCCAACGGCAAACTACGCACCGATCACGACGACCGATATTGGCCAGTTAAAGTCCAATATATTGGCAAGCGGCCTGACAACGGCGGAACTGGTGCGTACAGCATGGGCTTCGGCCTCTTCGTTCCGTGCGACAGACATGCGCGGTGGAGCAAATGGCGCGCGTCTGCGGCTTGCCCCGCAAAAGGATTGGGCTATCAATGATCCCGCTGAAGTCGCGAAGGTCATTGCCAAGCTTGAAACTGTGCGGACAACGTTCAACAAGAGCGCTACCGGTGGCAAGCAAGTAAGCCTTGCCGATTTGATCGTGCTCGGCGGA
This sequence comes from Sphingorhabdus sp., assembly GCF_044239665.1. GTDB lineage: Bacteria > Pseudomonadota > Alphaproteobacteria > Sphingomonadales > Sphingomonadaceae > Sphingorhabdus_B. Next base: position 2,783 of record NZ_JBIIBA010000043.1, on the reverse strand, counting down.
AACGCAGCTATTGAACAGGCGGCGAAGGCCGATGGTCAGGACATCACCGTTCCGTTCAACGCCGGACGTGTGGATGCAACGCAGAGCCAGACGGACGTAGAATCCTTCAACCAGCTTCAGCCGAAGGCCGACGGTTTCCGCAATTACTTTGCCTCCGACGCCTTTTATGGGCCGACCGAAGCGCTGATCGACAAAGCGGATTTGCTTGGCCTTACCGTTGCTGAAACAACCGTATTGGTTGGTGGTATGCGCGTATTGGGGGCAAATGCCGGTGGTTCAACCGCAGGTGTGTTCACCAATAAGCCTGGGACGTTGACCAACGACTTCTTCACCAATTTGCTGTCGATGGACACTGTTTGGGCGAAGTCGGCAACAAATGCCGGCTTGTATGAAGGCAAGGACCGGGCGACCGGCGCCGCGAAATGGACCGCAACGCCTGTCGATTTGGTGTTTGGTTCCAATGCCGAATTGCGGGCCGTAGCCGAAGTCTACGCTTCGGATGACGCGAAGCAGAAGTTCGTGACCGACTTTGTCGCGGCATGGAACAAAATAATGAACGCAGATCGTTTCCAGTAAACACGGACAAAGGCGGCGGCGGGTCATTCCGCCGCCGTCCATTCATTCCTTCAATTGAGTAATATTGTGCCCTTCATGCTGCGCCTGTCTGTATCTGTATTCTGCGTTGCCATCGCGCTGATGGTGACGTCCATTGCGCCTGCCACAGCGCAAAAGGCGCGGCCCGCTGCTTTTGCCCAATGCGCCGGATGCCACGCGACCGAGGCTGGCAAAAACCTTTTCGGGCCAAGTCTTGCCGGTGTTGGCGGTAGAAGGGCCGGTTCGCTTTCGGGCTATGCCTATAGCCCTGCCCTGAAGGCGTCGGGTTTGACATGGAACGCAAAAACCCTCGACCGCTGGCTCACATCGCCCAAAAAGACCGTGCCGGGCACAAAAATGCCCTTTAATGCAATACAGGATCCTAAATCGCGCGAGCAAGTCATTGCCTATTTGCTGACACTCTAACCCGCGCCCGCAGCGCGCATCAAACATATGGCCACGCATTGGCCGAAGATGCTAAATCCACCCAAAATCGGTAATTCGAGTGGTAAAGCCTATGCCCAGAGGTTAACGGCGCCATGAAGCGTGCGACATCAGGATCGCAACGCACCGGCAGGAGGAAAACAACGCATGCGTGAAGCACTATCCCCTGAAGTGGCACAAGCCGAAATGGAACCGTTACGCATTGGAACGCTGGAAACACCGTGCCTGATCATTGATGCTGCACGTATGGACCGCAACATCGCGCGCTTACGCGACAGGCTGGCCCCCATGGGCGTGCCGCTGCGTCCGCATCTGAAGACGGCAAAGTCGGTTGAAGTTGCCGTGCGGGCAATGCCTACTCCGCAAGGCCCAGCAACAGTTTCAACGCTCAAGGAAGCTGAATTTTTTGTCGCCGCTGGCGTTCGCGACCTTATGTATGCGGTCGGCATTACCCCGTGCAAGCTAGCAAAAGTCATTGCGCTGCGCCAAAATGGCGTGGACCTCTCGGTTATCCTCGATACGGTTGAGCAAGCAGAAGCGGTTGCGCTGGCATCACGCACCAGCGGAGAGGTCATCCCCGCATTGATCGAGATCGATTGTGATGGGCGTCGCTCAGGCGTGCCGCCGCAGGATATAGAGCGCCTCCTGTCCATCGGCCAAGCGATTACGCAGGGTGGGGAGCTGCGGGGTGTTATGACCCATGCAGGCGGCAGTTACGCCGCACGCGGGGGCACCGCCCTGCAGCAGGCAGCAGAAACCGAACGCCGCAGCGTCGTCGACGCGGCAAACATTCTTCGAAAGGCTGGCCTGCCCTGCCCTGTGGTCAGCGTGGGATCTACCCCAACGGCGCATTATGCCACTGACTTTAGCGGCATCACGGAGGTCCGTGCAGGTGTCTTCGTCTTTTTTGATCTGGTCATGGCGGGCATTGGCATTTGCGAAATCGACGACATCGCCATGTCCGTACTTGCAACGGTTATCGGGCATCAGCGCGAAAAAGGTTGGATTTTGATAGATGCGGGCTGGATGGCCATGTCCCAAGATCGGGGGACGTCGAAGCAGGAAATGGATCAAGGCTATGGCCTTGTCTGCGACCACTCCGGCACGCCCTTTCAGGATCTCATTCTGGCTGATGCTAATCAAGAACATGGCATATTGAAGCTGCGTCCCGGGTCGACGGCGGCGCTTCCCGAACTTGCCATTGGCGATCGCGTGCGCATCTTGCCCAATCACGCCTGCGCCACTGGCGCGCAGCACAGCAGCTACCACGTCGTGCACGGCAAGTCAGATATCGTTACAGACGAGTGGGTGCGTTTGAGCGGGTGGTAGAAAGCGCGGCAAACGCTTACACGATCCGCTTCCGGACAATTCTGTCAGTCTGTAGCTGGCGAAGATCGCGATGCACAATGAGCCAAGGCTGGCGCGCGGGCTGCTCCATGGCGGGGTAAAAAACATCTCCACGGTCGGGCGTGACCGTTAACTTCACTTTTTGATAAACTGGCGGAGCGAGAGCGTCTCCCAACCAACTCTCCTTCTATTATCTTTTTGATATTAAACGTTTAGTTTTTCAGGCTCTTTGGGACCAACGCTGCTTAACAAGGGCACCATTTGTAGCGAAGGGGTGCACCATCAATTACTGGGATCAAACATCTAGACAGGCCAAAATGGTTTGCCTGATAGTGCTTGAACAAAGAGGAAGGTTGCGAACATCAACTGAACAATAGCAACGCCAACGACCAGCTTCA
>NZ_JBIIBA010000042.1:0-9456 GCF_044239665.1 Sphingorhabdus sp. | reverse complement strand
TTACATCGAAATGTTCTACAATCCAGTGCGCAAGCACGCTAGGAACGGAATGCTGTCACCCGTCAAGTTCGAGCGGCAGCAGATTTTGAAAACAGAAGGCGTCTAGAAAACTAGGGGCTATTCAGACATAGTCGCCTGTATGCGTGTCAACGATTGGCTGATATTCAAGGAACAGCTGGTCATTGTTCAAGGCATCGCGCAAGTCTGCCTCAATTCTCGCGTTCATTTGCGCAATATGGTTCATCTTGGGCGAGAAAAAGCAAAAGCAATTCCGGCCTGATGATTTTGCCTCATACATTGCAAGGTCAGCGAGGCGGAGAAGCTCGGCAGGAGAGGAGCCATCTTCTGGGATTAGGGCAACACCAATACTGGCGCTGATAAGCTGCTCAACACCGCCGATAGTATAAGGCTCACCAATTATAGCGAGCAACCGCGTGCAGATGGCTGATATGCTGCCAGCGTCATCCAGATTTTGCAGCACGATGGCAAATTCGTCGCCACCGATGCGCGCAGCAAAGCCGTCACTATCCACAACAGCCATAATGCGCTCGGCAACCTGCCGCAGAAGGACATCGCCTGTTTGGTGGCCCCGTGTATCGTTGATGACCTTGAACCGGTCGAGATCCAGCAACAACATTGCCGCGCCGCGCTTGCTGGAAATGCTGTTGTCAATGGCCGTGCCCAGCCATTGCGTCAACAATGTGCGGTTAGGCAAGCCTGTGAGGATATCATGAAGCGCAAGATGCGTGCGATGTTGCTCGGCAAATTTGCGCGCGGTGATATCCAAACCTGTCGTTAAGACGCCGATTGCTTGATTGTCCTGGTTCAACAAAGGTGATTTGTTGCACTGAAAGATCAGTTCGACACCCTTGCTGACAAATTTTTCTTCGAAATTCGGGATCGTCACGCCCGTATCCAGAATGACATTGTTCAGTTCCATCGTGCAGAGCGACCGACAGTCAACCAGACTTTTCGCGCACAAAATGCGTCCAAAAATTGCACATTGGCAAGGTTGCAAAAATATTGTGCGGCGCTTAGCGATAGCACATGCACAATATGCCACATTATGAAGACCAATATCTGTCGCTGATGCGCCGCATCTGGGAAAATGGCACAGTTCAGCGCGATCGGACGGGCGTTGGGACGAAGGCGCTGTTCGGTGCTACCATGCGTTTTTCGCTCGCCGATGATGCGATTCCGTTGCTGACAACAAAGCGGGTTTATTGGAAGACGGCCGCGCGCGAAATGCTATGGTTCCTGACGGGAAACACGAATATCCGGCCATTGCTGGAACAAAAGGTCAAGATATGGACCGATTGGCCGCTGGACCGCCATCGTCGCGAAACGGGCATCGCCATTTCGCAAGATGATTTTGAACAACGCATCATACAGGATGCCGGTTTCGCCGAAAAATGGGGCGACCTTGGCCCTGTTTACGGGGCGCAATGGGTGAATTGGCCATGTTACGAAGCCGCAGAGAACGGACTATTCCGCCGGGCGGAAAAGGGCATTGATCAGGTCAGCCTGTTGGTCGAAAGCCTGAAAAAGAATCCAGGTTCGCGCCGACATATCATCGAAGGCTGGAATGTTGCGGAACTGGATCAAATGGCACTCCCACCATGCCATAAAACCTACCAATTTCATGTCGCAGATGGCGTTTTGAGTTGCATCTTGTTCCAACGCTCATGCGATTTGGGGCTTGGCTTTGCCTTTAATGCGTTTTCGGCGGCATTGCTGACGCGCATGCTCGCGGCGGTATGTGGATATCAAGCGGGTGAACTGATTTGGCAGGGCGGCGATGTGCATTTATATCTCAACCATGCGCCATTGGTCGAAGAGCAATTGTCGCGGACTGCTTCTGGCGCGCCTAAGTTACATCTGCTGCGCACACCGGACAGCATTTTCGACTTCCGCATAGAAGATTTTGAAGTCGTCGATTACCATCCGCAGGCCCATATTTCCGCGCCCGTCGCGGTATAAGTTCTATTTAGGTCAGCTATGTTGACCTAAAGTCATGTTTGAAATATTATAACAAGCATGGATAATAAACTGCCTGAGTCGTTCAGGTGGTTTTGGGCGGAGATGGACATGGTGCAATCTACGAAAGACAATCTCGCGCCGCTGCATCTGCACATTCCCGAACCCAAATTCCGTCCGGGTGATGTCGCCGACTTTAGCGATATCATTGTGCCAGCGGTCGATGCCCATCCGCGCCCCGACGAACATGTGATGCCGGCCGATATTCATCCTCTGGCCTATGGCCTTGTCCGTGTGCTGGGCGATGACCATGCGGCAACGGGCAGTTGGAACCCCGGACTTGATGTCGCTACTCTACAGCTCATGTTGCGAAGAATGCTGCTTTTGCGTGCTTTTGATGATCGTATGTTTCGGGCACAGCGGCAGGGCAAAACGAGCTTCTACATGAAGTCCTTTGGCGAAGAGGCCACCTCGGTTGCAACGACAATGGCACTGCATTTTGATGACATGTGTTTTCCAAGCTATCGCCAGCAGGGCATATTGATTACCCGCGATTATCCGCTCGTTGATATGATGAACCAGATTTATTCCAACCGTGGCGACCGGCTGAAGGGCCGCCAATTGCCGATTATGTATTCGGCCAAGGACTATGGTTTTTTCAGCATATCGGGCAATCTGACCACGCAATATCCGCAGGCCGTGGGTTGGGCGATGGCATCTGCATCGCGCGGAGACACGCGTATTTCAGCGGCTTGGTGCGGTGACGGGTCAACGGCGGAGGGGGATTTTCATAACGCGCTGACCTTTGCTGCCGTCTACAACGCGCCCGTTGTTTTTCAGGTGGTGAACAACCAATGGGCGATTTCGTCCTTTTCCGGTTTTGCCGGAAGCGAGCGGACGACCTTTGCCGCGCGCGCGATTGGTTACGGCATCGCTGGTTTGCGCGTTGACGGCAATGACCCGCTGGCGGTTTACGCGGCGATGCAATGGGCGGCGAACCGCGCACGGACCAATGGCGGGCCAACGCTGATTGAATATTTCACGTATCGCGGCGAGGGGCATTCCACCTCGGACGACCCCGGCGCTTATCGGGCGGCAGAGGAATATGCGTTGTGGCCGTTGGGCGACCCCGTCACGCGGTTGAAGGACCACCTCATAACCATCGGCGCGTGGAGCGATGCACAGCATGAGGCGCTGCTTGTCGAACTCTCCGAATATGTGAAGGCTATTCAAAAAGAAGCCGAGCAAAACGGCATATTGGGCCATGGCTTGCATCATCCGTTCGAGACGATGTTCGAGGATGTGTTTGAAGAAATGCCGTGGCATTTGAAAGAGCAATGCGCGCAAATGTTAGAGGAACAAGAGGATAAATTTGGCCCTGATTGGGAGGCGCGTTGATGGTAGAGCCTGCCACAAAAACCATGAACATGATTGAGGCGATTAACAGCGCCTTGGATATCATGCTCGCCAAAGACCCAGACGTCGTCATCATGGGCGAGGATGTCGGCTATTTTGGCGGCGTGTTCCGCGCGACGGCAGGGCTGCAAGCCAAGCATGGCAAGACACGCGTGTTCGATACCCCTATTAGCGAATGCGGCATCATTGGTGTTGGCGTCGGCATGGCGGCTTATGGCCTTCGCCCCGTGCCGGAAATCCAATTTGCCGATTATATTTATCCCGGTCTTGACCAATTGGTCAGTGAGGCGGCGCGCTTGCGCTACCGTTCGGCCAATGATTTCATTTGCCCCATGACGGTGCGTTCCCCCTTTGGTGGCGGCATCTTTGGCGGCCAGACGCATAGCCAAAGCCCGGAAAGCATGTTCACCCATGTCTGCGGGATTAAGACCGTCATTCCGGCCACACCTTATGATGCCAAGGGCCTTTTGATTTCGGCCATTGAAGACAATGACCCTGTTGTCTTTTTCGAACCCAAGCGCATCTATAATGGCCCGTTCACAGGCTATTATGACCGCCCAGTTGAGCCATGGTCAAAGCATGAAGGCAGCGCGGTTCCGCAAGGCTATTATCGTATTGATCTGGGCAAGGCTGCGGTTGTGCGGGAAGGCGCGGCGGTGACCGTTTTGACCTATGGCACTATGGTCCATGTCGTGAAGGCTGTCGTGGCCGAACATGGTATCGATGCGGAAATCATAGATCTGCGGACATTGCTGCCGCTGGATATAGAAACCATCGAAGCATCTGTTAAGAAAACAGGTCGCTGCATGGTGGTGCATGAAGCGACGCGAACAAGCGGGTTTGGCGCGGAACTGGCCGCGCAGGTGCAAGAGCGTTGCTTCTATCATCTTGAGGCACCGGTTGAACGCGTGACGGGCTTTGATACGCCATATCCCCACAGCCTTGAATGGGCCTATTTCCCAGGACCGGTGCGCCTTGCCCGCGCCTTTGACAAGATCATGAAGGACTGAAGCGATGCCGAAATTTACATTCAATCTGCCGGACATTGGTGAAGGCATTGCAGAGGCTGAAATCGTCGCTTGGCACGTAAAGGTTGGCGATATTATTTCCGAAGATCAGCCTTTGGCCGACATGATGACTGACAAAGCGACGGTTGAAATGGAAAGCCCGGTTTCGGGCGTTGTCATTAAGGTTGCGGGCGACGTTGGCGATGTGATCGCTATTGGCGCGATGCTTGTGGAAATTGAGGTCGCTGGCGATGCCAGCATCGAGACTGTAGCGGCAGCGGCAACAAAAGAGCCGATTATGGCTGTGGTCGAGGATGAAAATCCGCACGCGCCGGATACTGTCGCTACGGCAGAAGTTCCCCTGCCACCCGTCACCCCAACAGCAAAGCAACCTGCCATGGGCGCCGTCGACAAGGTCACGGCATCGCCCGCCGTTCGCCAGCGCGCCAAAGACCTTGGGGTCGATTTGGCGGACGTGAAGGCAGCGGGTGGGCATGTCCGTCATGCCGATCTTGACGCGTTTTTAACTTATGGAACACAGCTGGGCTATCGCCCTGCGCACATTCAAGCGCGGCGCGCGGATGAGACTATCAAAGTCATCGGAATGCGCCGCCGGATTGCCGACAATATGGCAGCGTCGAAACGGCACATCCCCCATTTCACGTATATCGAGGAAATTGACGTGACCGCCATCGAAGCGATGCGCGCGGATTTAAACGCCAATCGCGGTTCAAAGCCAAAGCTGACGATGTTGCCGATGCTGATTGTCGCCATTTGCAAGACCATCCCGAAATTCCCCATGATGAACGCACGGTTCGATGATGAAGCAGGGGTCGTCACCCGTCATGGCGCCGTGCATTTGGGTATGGCGACGCAGACCGATGCTGGCCTGATGGTGCCTGTTATCCGCGATGCGCAGGACCGCAATATCTGGCAATTGGCGATCGAAATTGCGCGGCTTGCCGAGGCGGCGCGCAATGGCTCGGCGACAAGCGAAGAGCTATCGGGTTCAACGCTGACACTCACATCGCTTGGCCCGCTCGGTGGGATTGCGACAACGCCCGTTATCAATCGTCCAGAAGTGGCGATTATTGGCCCGAACAAAATTGTCGAGCGCCCCATGTTTGTTGGCGACACTATCGAAGCTCGCAAGTTGATGAACCTGTCGATCAGCTGCGACCACCGCGTCGTCGATGGTTGGGATGCCGCTAATTATGTTCAGGCGCTTAAAAAACTGATTGAGACGCCCGTTCTGTTATTCGCCGATTAGGCCGTGAACACATAAATATCACCTTCGCGGCACGAACATTCGGCGGCATACGCAGTGAAAGTCAACATGGCTCTAACAGGTTGCAGGCGGCTCTGTGCGGCGCCTAGAGGCTTAGGAGCAATATTTGGCTCTGCTCCCCACCAACCCCTGTATGTGCGCTCTAACGGCCTTCTAAGAAGCGTTTAGGCGAGATTATTAGGGCATTGTTTTATGAGGTGATCCAAAATGGTAAAAGATGATGTCGGCGAATATGCCCTTTTATGACAAATGGCGTTGACAGAATCTTACGCCGCTTATAGTGCGCCCACACCGCAAGTTAGCGGGTGTAGCTCAGTTGGTTAGAGCGCCGGCCTGTCACGCCGGAGGTCGCGGGTTCGAGCCCCGTCACTCGCGCCACTTTCTTCAAGTTTTTAGGCTTGAGGTGGTGCGCGAAACGATCCCGTTTCCATCCAGATCATCAGCGGGCGCATCGGCGCTATCCAGATGGTACCTGCAACAAGATAGATAATGCTCTGGATCGCGATGTTCTGCGCCCCGATAAAATCGGATGCGCTGACGATGATCCCCGACCAGATCAAGATAATCAGCAATATCACCAGCATTCCGGCAGGTTTCCGCCAAGTGGGTTGTTTAAGTGGTGTCGTCATAAAGTCATCCATGATTTTTCAGTGAGTATTGCATCAAGCGGCATATCCCAAATGTCCGATGCGAGCACAGGCGCATGTTGAACGGACCATGCAAGGCCAATGGCGACGGCGTGGTCTAGCAAGCTCAAGGCGCGGTCATAATGCCCTGCGCCCTGTCCAAGCCGCATCAACCGGTCATCAAAGGCCACTAAGGGCGCTAGAACGATGTCTGGCGTGCATAACGGGGCATCTTCGGCAGGTTGCTGCAATCCAAAGGGGCCGGGCACCAGATCATCACCGGGTGTCCAGCGCAGGAAACGCATCGGTGCGGTTTTGCTCGTGACGTGGGGAAGGGCGATGTCGCAACCCATTTTATGCGCCTGGGTCAACAATGCAGCAGGATCTACCTCAGATCCCATGGCGATGTAACCGGCTACAATTTTGCCGGGCAAAAGATATTGCGCCAAAGGGCTTGGAATTTTGGAGAAGGCCAGCCCATAATCCTGCGGCGACAGGGAGCTTACAAACCGGTCACGCTTATCGCGGAATTCCATCCGCTGCGACTGCTTGTCAAAATCTGGTTGCACTATTTTTCCTGAAAAATGTTGGCGGAACCACCATGGGTCGTTTCCCGGAATATCCTCTGACGCCAGGACGTCAGGTGGGCACCGTGTGATCTGGACCTTAAGGTTTCCCAAACGGCCCAGGCAGGGACAGCTCCCTTAGATAGATAATCGCCTCAGGGATGTTCTCATCAGTTCGTGCCGGACAGTTCCGCCATTACCCAATATAAGCTACTTAGGTTAATTCTCAAGCCTTAGCGCCAGATTTTCCAGTCGGGTCGCAAGCCCCTCTAATATATCGGCAGATTGAACCATTGCGGCCGAGGGTTGCGCAGTATCGGCGCGCGCTGCGCCACCTGTGTCATGCAGTCTGTCGGCGAGCATCAGCGCAGAAAACAGCAGCCCGCGCGTTTCTGTCAGGCCACGTGCGCCGCCAGCCACTTTTTGGGCAGTGGCGTCCACCATTGCGCCGAGTTCCAGCAGGCGCTGCTCTTCTCCGGCGTTACACGCGACGAAATAGTCGCGACCAGCGATAGATAATTTAACGTCGGGCATCAGCGTGCATCCGCCAAAATCTTGTCCAAATCGCGAATAGCAATCAGCGTTTCGGATTTCAGCTTCTCATGCCGTTCGGCAAGGTCATTATCGCCAAGTGTTGCAGGCGCGATTGCCGATTTTTCAATGCGGGTCAGGGCGCGCTCTATACGGCCGATTGCCACAATAAATCGTTGGTCTATCATGGGTTAGTTTCCTTTGCTGAGGAAGCTTAGCAGAGACTATCTTCAATGCAAATGTGTGAACGTGATGATAAGCACAAATTCATGGGGAAAAGCACATCCGCTCACTTGACGCTAGGCGCTCGCATCCGCAAAGGGTTTCCACCAACGATTCGGCGGTGCGGCACAAATAAATATGCTCCGCCAGCCGCTCCCGCCCGGGAGTAACCAGTGGGGAAAAGATCATGACTGTCAGTGACCAGCAAATGGCCAATGCAATTCGGGCACTGGCTATGGACGCTGTGCAGGCTGCAAATAGCGGCCATCCGGGCATGCCGATGGGTATGGCTGATGTCGCAACGGTACTTTACTCCAAATTTCTGAAATTCGACCCAAAGGCGCCCGATTGGGCCGACCGCGACCGTTTTGTTTTGTCCGCTGGCCATGGGTCGATGTTCGCTTATGCGACCTTATATCTAACCGGTTATGCAGGCCCGACCATCGACGATATTCGTAATTTCCGTCAATTGGGAAGCCCATGTGCGGGGCATCCTGAAAACTTCCTGATCGACGGTATTGAATGCACTACCGGCCCATTGGGGCAAGGCCTAGCAATGGCCGTCGGCATGGCCATGGCGGAGCGCCATTTGAATGCGCGCTTTGGCGATGATCTGGTAAATCACCGGACTTGGGTTGTTGCAGGTGACGGCTGCCTGATGGAGGGCATTAACCACGAGGCCGTTGGTCTTGCCGGGCATCTTGGGCTGGGACACTTGATTGTATTCTGGGACGATAACCGTATCACCATCGATGGTTCGACCGACCTTTCCACCAGCGAAGACATTGCAGGACGGTATCTGGCCAGTGGCTGGCATGTGGAAAGCTGCGATGGTCATGACTTCAATGACATCGAACGCGCAATTAAGGCTGCGTTGGCGGATAACCGGCCCTCCTTAATTGCTTGCCGGACTTTAATCGGCAAGGGGGCACCCAATAAAGAAGGCACGAAGGCGCCACATGGCAGCCCGCTTGGTGCAGATGAAATCATTGCGACGCGCGCTGCCCTTGATTGGCCATATCCTGCATTTGAAATACCCGAGGATATTCTTGGGGCATGGCGTGCAACGGGCGAGGCAGGGGCAGTCATGCATGCGGAGTGGAAATCTAGGCTCGCCGCATCGCCCAAGAACAGCGCGTTCACGGCAGCCATGGCGAGCGAACCAAATAATGCATGGCTGAAGCCGCATCTCGATAGCTTGATTGCCGAACCGCAAAAGATTGCGACGCGCAAGGCATCCGAAATTGCGCTGACGGCGGCCACCGCAGCGATATCGGAACTGCTGGGTGGATCTGCGGATTTGACTGGTTCCAACTTTACCCGCACGGCGTCCACCAACACATTGTATAAAAACGACTATTTGGGTCGCTATGTCAATTATGGTATTCGCGAATTTGGTATGGCTGCAGCGATGAACGGTATGGCGCTACATGGTGGCATCATTCCTTATGGCGGTACATTTCTGATCTTCTCGGATTATTGCCGTGCCGCTATCCGCTTGTCTGCATTGCAAGAAACACGCGTTATCTACGTCATGACGCACGACTCCATCGGCGTTGGCGAAGACGGCCCGACGCATCAACCTATTGAACAGATTATGTCGATGCGGCTCATCCCCAATTTGGATGTGTATCGGCCCTGTGACACGATTGAGACCGCCGAATGTTGGGCCTTGGCGATTGAAAGTGCATCCACTCCTTCGGTGCTGGCGCTATCGCGGCAAAATCTCCCGCAACTGCGCACGGACATTAGCGAAAATTTCTCCGCCAAGGGTGCATATAGGCTGCGTGCCGCAACCGCCGCGCGCAAAGTCATCCTTGTTG
>NZ_JBIIBA010000041.1:0-9496 GCF_044239665.1 Sphingorhabdus sp. | reverse complement strand
TCCCACGACAATATCGTCGACCTCTGCTGCGAGGCGTGGAACAAACTCATAGATCAGCCTTGGCGCATTATGACCATCGGCCATCGTAAATGGGCCAGTGAGTTGTGATCAATGCAGGTTGGTATTAACGCAGCTCACAAGACAAGTCATGATACGGAGAAAAAGATGAATAAGCCGTTCTTGCGCAAATCGTATGGAAAATGGCTTATGCTAGCCGCCTTGATCGTGGCTGGCTATTATGCTTGGACACAGCTCACAGCTCGGCATGGCAACCAAAAGGTATCATTCATTCCAGCAAACAAGAGCTGCCATAACTCTGGAAGATTGAACTACTGCATATATCGCGCACAATCAGGCACAAATGGAGACGTTGTTTATCATCTTCATGGCCGTAATCTTGATGAACAAATTTGGAATGACGACACTTATTGGACCTCTTTGGTGCAAGCTAGCTGGCAACAGACAAAAGCCTTGCCGCCGGTGGTTGTAGTTGCCTCATACGGCCCGACTTGGTTGTTGGTTTCAAAAGGCAAACAGGAGGATAGCGGGCTGCTAGAAGATTTCATGGCCAAGCTGCCCGAAATTGAGAAGAAAACCGGTGTTCCAAAGCAAAGGGTGCTGTTGGGAGAGTCCATGGGTGGTCTGAATGTTCTGATCGCCGGCCTCACTTATCCAAAGCGCTTTGCTAAAATTGCGTCACTTTGTCCCGGCGTTTACAAAATATCTCCCTTTGCTTCCTTGTCAGCGATGAGAGACACCCTCAAGCGAACGGGTGCTGATCCTAAAATTGGTTTCGGCGTTTGGCTCTGGGCAAAAGAAAATGTTGCCGATGAAGCAGAGTGGAAACGCATGTCACCTCTTGAGTTGGTGAAGCGCGCAGATAAAAGCTATCCAGCCCTCTATCTGTCAAACGGCCTATATGACGCGTACGGAAATTTCGAAGGCTCACAAATGCTAGCAAAAATGGCTACACAGCGGGGTGTTTCTGTTGAATGGCACCCACTTTATGGTGGCCATTGTGCCACGGATACATCATCGCTTGCGCGCTTCTTAGCTTCATAAACCCTATGATAGGACGGCGGGCTTGCCGCTACCGGTAACGCGCCCGCTAACCACCCAATTCCGGCCAGACCAACAACAATGTTTCGATGCCGGTAATGGCCGCTCGTTTATCTATCAAACGACGGGCCACCACCTGCGAGATGCGACAGAACAAACCTACCCCACCAAACTCCCCGCCGCTTGTTCCCAAAAGTGCAGCAGGCCCTGACTGAAGCTTAAGGGCACATAGGCGTCGCAGGTGGTTTCATCGACGACATGTAGGCGGACATTGACATGGTCGATGATTGTCGCTGCGCTGCATCCTGCGGCGAAAATCGGGCTTTCGGCGTCGAACACGCCGCCTTCCATTAGGAGCGTGCGCCAGCCTTTGCCGGATAGGCGGATGCGGACGATGCCGCCGCCAATGGCCGTTACCGCGCCGTCATCGGATAATATGCCGGACAGTGCCGATGCGTCGCCCTCGACCAGCCAGACCGTGGGTTCAAAACGGATCAGGCGGAGCGCATCGTTGCCGCCTGACCGTCCGGTCGCGGGCAGTGCAAAGCCCATTGCAGCTTTGAAGCGTTTGGCCACCGCCGCTGGATTGCTCCAGATTTCAAACACGTGCAGCGGGGCGGCGGGCAGGGTGGAGATTGTCAGTTCAGTCACGGTAACGCTCCCCTGCGGCATCATAGAAATGCGGGGCCACAACGCGCACCCGCGCCTGTTGCCCGCGTGTGGGTGAGCTTGCGATCAATATTTCCCCATGCCGCGAAAAGCCGTCGGTCAATTGCCCAAGCGCAACAGACCCGCCCGTCACGATGCGGAACGCCGCCGCGCTGACATGGCCCTGCGGTGATGCGCCGTCGCTGGGGATCAGCATCGCGCCTTCGGGAATGTCGCCTGCAATCGCCTCCAACCCGACCAATTGCCGCCGTCCGGCTTCGGACAAGGCGGGGCGGGCAAGGCCCGATGCGCCGATATAACCGCCCGCCTTGTTGAGCATTTTGTCGAGCGCCAGATCATGCGGGGTCATCCGCCCATCGACTTCGCCGCCGACGACCAAATGTCCCTTTTCAATGCGCAGAAACTCCATCGCCTCCAACCCGTATAACGCGCCACCGACTGAGTTCACTTGCGCTTCGCAGGCGGCCCAGACGGCTTCTGCTTGGCTGGCATCGACATAGATTTCAAAGGCGCGTTCGCCGCTATAGCTGGCGGCCAAGATGATGACCGGAAGGCCCGCGATTGCCGCTGGAACGGTCGACATGTGGCGGGGTGGTTCTGCACCGATTAAGGCCGCGAGCACCGCTTTTGCCTGTGGCCCGGCGACGGCCAGCCCCGCATAATGTTCCTGCACATTGACGGCAGACACGCGCAAATGCGGACACAGAAATTGGCGGACATAAGAGATATGCGTCGCCATACGGTCCGCACCGCCCGTGGAGCTGGTGAGCAGATAGCGGTTTTCGTCCAGCCGCCATACGGTGCCGTCGTCAAAGACAATGCCATCTTCGCGCAGCATGAAGGTGTAGCGTCCGCGCCCGACGGCCAGCTTGTTGACGGTCGTGGCGCAAATGATTTCGAGGAAGGCCACCGCATCGGGGCCGCTGACTTCAAATTTGGCGAGCGTGGACACATCGGTCATCCCGACATTATCGCGCACGGCCTTGGCCTCTCGCAGTGCCGCTTGCGCCAAACTCTCGCCGCTTATGGGGTACGCGCGCGGGCGGAACCAATAGCCCAATGGCTGCCAGATCGGATTTTTTGCCGCGTGCAGATCATATAAGGCAAGGCGGCGGACATGCGCGCCGGCATCTTTCGCGCCAGCCCCTGCGATCAAGCCCATGGTGACGGGCGTATATGGCGGACGGAATGTGGTCAAACCGGCTTCGGGAATGGCGACGCCCTGCTTTTCGGCCAAGCGTCCCAACGCAGCCATATTGCTGAGCTTGCCCTGATCAGTGGCCATGCCCAAAGTGGTGTAGCGTTTGAGATGCTCGACCGAGCGATAGCCCTCGGCCCAAGCCAGATCGACATCGGCCAATGTCACGTCATTTTGGAAATCGATGAAGCTTTTCTTAGGGCTGGAAACGGGCACCATTTTGAATATCGCTTGCGGCTCTGCGGCCCCGCCGATGGTCGTGACATTCTGGCGCGAACTGGCGGGGATGAAGGCTTGCGCATCCTCATTCCAGTCAAGCGTCCCACCCGCTTGCATATGCAGGTGCACGACAGGGGTAAATCCGCCGGACACGGCGAGCAGATCGGCATCCCATTCCATCGCCTTACCATCCACCAGCGCGCTTACGCTTTTCAGGCAATGCCGCGCGCCTTTGGTCGAAAGCGGAACGGCGTCATTATAGACGCGATGACCGCTGTTTGCACCGGCAGGTGCTGGCCGTGCGTCGAGGATGGCAACAATGTGCGCGCCTGCGTCTTTTAGCGCCTGCGCGCTTTTATAGGCATCGTCATTGTTGGTGGCGATCACGACGCGCTTGCCGGGAACGACGCCGAAGCGGTGGACATAGCTGCGCACAGCTTGCGACAGCATGACGCCGGGGCGGTCATTATGGGCAAAGGCCATGGGCCGCTCAATGCTTCCGGTGGCAAGAATGACTTGGCCAGCGCGGACATGCCAAAGACGTTGCGCTACGCCCTGCGCGGGGATTTGCCCCGGCTCCGATAGGCGCTGGGTCAGGGTAACAAGATCATGTTCCCAATAGCCCGAGGCCGTGGTGCGCGTGAGGATGATGCCCCCTGCGGCGCGGATGCGTTCGGCGGTCGCGTTGATCCAATCTGCATCCTGCTCTTGGCGATCACGCAGCAAGGACGGGGCGAGGATATTGTCTTGTTCGACCAAGATGACGCGCTTGCCGTCTTGGGCAGCGTCGAGCGCCGCTTGCATACCTGCGGGGCCAGCGCCGACGACCAAGACATCGCAAAAGGCGGCGCGATGGCTGAACCGATCGGGATCGGCAAGCGTGGGTGCATTGCCAAGGCCCGCTGCTTTGCGGATAAAATATTCATAGAACATCCATTTTTTGGCCGAGCCGAAAAAGGTCTTATAATAAAATCCGGCGGACAAAGCAGGCGCAGCAAGGCCCAAAACCGCCCCCATGTCGAACGACAAATTAGGCCAGCGGTTCTGGCTTTTGGCGACAAGGCCTTCATAGACGAATATATCGGTAGCGCGGGTATTGGGTTCGGCTCTGCCACCTTCGCCGACGGTGACGAGCGCATTTGGCTCTTCAACGCCTGCGGTCATAATGCCGCGGGGGCGGTGATATTTGAAACTGCGGCCGACAAGGCCAATGCCGTTGCGCAACAATGCCGCTGCCAACGTGTCGCCTTCCTGCGCGATATAGGCTTTACCATCAAAGCGGAAGTTGATCATGGCAACGCCTCCGGCCCGATAGCGCGGCACCCCGAAATCTCATTGGTGAGGCGGTGGCGGGTCAAAACCATCCATGCCCGGCAGCCATAAGTGTGCCGCCAGATTTCCTCATCCACGCCGCGCGGATTATTGCGGGTGAAGAGTTTGGTCATCGCCTCTTGTGAGGGCGCATCCAGTGGCACGACGGAATCGACCGTACGCTCATAAATGAATTCGGATTGCGCACGTGGGCCGCAATGGGGGCAGGGTATGCGCATCATTAGCGGCTATTCGGCATGGGGCCGCTCCCCGTTTCATCAATGGTTGCGCCGCGTTCAAAGCGGTCGAGTGAGAAAGGCGCGTTCAACGCATGCGGCTTTCCAGTGGCAAGCGTATGGGCGTAAGTATAGCCGGATGCGGGCGTTGCTTTAAACCCGCCATAGCACCAACCGCCGTTGAGGAAGAGGTTGCGCAGCGGCGTTTCGCCAATGATGGGCGCGCCATCAAAACTCATATCGGTAACGCCGCTCCACGTCCGCACCATGCGCAGGCGGGACAAAGCTGGGACGAGCGCCAGACCTTGCGCCACAGCGCCTTCCATCACCATCGGGTGGCCGCGCTGGGCATAGCTTGGCCAATTATCCGGGTCGCCGCCAAAAACGACGCCGCCCTTGTCCGATTGGCTGATATAGCAATGCAAGGATTGCGACATGATCACGCTGTTGATCATCGGCTTGACGCCTTCGGTCACCATGGCTTGCAGGGTTTGGGATTCAATCGGCAGTTTTAGCCCTGCCAAGCCCGCGACATGGCCGCTATTGCCTGCAACGCAAATGCCGACCCGCCCTGCGCCAATACGTCCGCGTGTTGTCTCTACGCCAACTACGCCGTCCCCATCGCGCACAAAGCCGGTGACTTCGCATTTTTGAATGATATCGACGCCCAGACTGTCCGCACCGCGCGCATAGCCCCAGGCGACGGCATCATGCCGCGCGGTTCCGCCACGGCGCTGGATCAAGCCACCTTGAATGGGAAAGCGCGCATCGCGCGACATATCGAGCAACGGCTCAAGCTTTGCCACCTGATCCCGGGTCAATAGATCAGCATCAATCCCGTCGCAGCGCATGGCGTCGCCGCGTTCCGCCAGCTTGACCATATCGGCGTCGCTATGGCCAAGGAACATCGCGCCACGCGGGCTGAACATCACATTGTAATTCAACTCATCGCTCAGGCCGTGCCACAGCTTCAGGCCAAATTCGAAGAGATTATGCAGAGGCTCAAGCCGATAATTCGACCGCACAATCGTCGTATTGCGGCCCGTATTGCCGCCGCCAATCCAGCCTTTTTCCAGAACGGCAATATTCTTCAGACCATGCACCTTGGCCAAATAATATGCCGTCGCCAACCCATGACCGCCACCGCCGATTATGATGATATCATAATGCGATTTGGGCTCTGGGTCGCGCCATGCTGGCTGCCAGTGGCGTTGCCCAGTAAGAGCGCCGCGCAACAGGCTGAAGGCTGAATATCGGCTCATGCGATGGGCATCCACCCTCGCTTTTCACGCCAATCCTTTTCAAGACCGTCAAAGCGCGACAGTTTGAGAAGGTCGATATTGGTAAAGGAACACGCGCCGTCGATCACGAGATCGCGGATCGCATGGCCTGATGCCGGCGACAGGCCAAAGCCGACGCTGGACATAGAAGCGACAACGACATTGTCGGGGCTGGTGAGCCGATCAATAATCGGGCGGCCATCGGGTGAGTTCTCAATCACACCTGCCCAGCTACGGATGACGTTCAGATGCGCGGCCTTGGGCAAGAGTTCGGCCAAACGCTTCGCCAGATTGCGCGCCAGCGGCGTCGATGGACGCGCAGCGGGGCCTGTCGCATCGACATCCAGCCATTCATGCGGCCCGCCGCCATAAGCAAGGTTGCCGCGCAACGTCTGACGGCCATAAATCTTATGTCCATCGACGCCGCCCAGCGGCATCATGGGGGCAGGTTCTGTAATGATCATTTCCGCGCGTGCAGCAGCGAGCGGGACGTCAACGCCCAATTGCGCCATCAACTGCGGAATTTGCGGTCCAGCCGCGACCACAACCGCATCACAGCCATAAGTCGCATTGGCCGTCTTCACCGCTGTGACCTTGCCGCCAGCGGTTTCAAACCCCGTGACTGGGCTGTGCTGAATGATTGTGCCACCCAGATCTTGCAACGCCCAAGCATAAGCCTGAACCGTGCGTTGCGGGTTGGCATGGCCGCCAAATTTATAATGCACGCCGCCAAAGCTATTGTCGCCTGCCAGCGGAACGGCCTCTTGCACTTGCTTGACGTCAAGCACCTCGACTGGGTGATTGAGGCGGGTGTGGCGTTCGGCAATGAAGCGATATTGGTCCCATTGACGTTCCGTCATCGCAATCAGGATGCGGCCTTTTTGATGTTCTGTGGGATAACCAAGTAGCTCATCCATTTGCGGCCAAAGCCTTTGTTCTTCATCGAACAAGGGGCTAGAATAATGTGACGCGCCGCCGCCATTGCGTCCAGACGCTTCCCAGCCGACGATGAACTTGTCGAGCACAGTGACCTTCACACCCGAACGCGCCAACCACCAGCCTGCGCTGAGACCTGTGACGCCACCGCCGACTATGACTACTTCAGAGCCGCTCATGTATACATCCCCGTGTAGAGCATCTCGCGATGCGCATCCTGATATTCTGTGCCAATATCTTCGACCGGCACCCATTGGGTTGGAATGCCGAACCAAACATCCCAAGCCGCATCCATGGCCGCAGGCTCATCCCATTCTGCCAAAATCTTAAGCGGCAGGGGACGCACGGGGGCGCGGTGCGTTGCCAGCGGAATATTGCCAAATGGCTTATTCGATTCAATGGCCAGCATCATCGCCACCTGATCGCGGCAGCGACGGCCCTGACACACACCCATGCCAGAGCGCGTCAGCCGCTTGATCTGATCCGGATTGGCCGGGCCATCGTTCAGCAGCGTGTCAAGCGAGCGGGCCTGAAGCGCGGCGGGGCGCGGCAAATAATTGGGCGGCTGAATACCGATTAGGTCCGCCAGTGTTACGTCTTCACATTGGCAGATGATTGTATCGGGCGCGTTAACGCGCAGCGCCGCACGCACCCAATCCATCCGATAGGCGACATGGTCAAAACCCGTGTCGGGCAAGCCAGCGCACAGACCCACAGCCGTTACATTTGGTTCTCCCGCCGGAATATAGCCACCGCGCGCCGCATTAAGCGCCCTTGGGCCATGCATGGCATCGACCAGCTCAATCGAAGGGATGAGGCCAATGGCGACGCAAACGGTGTCGCAGGCAATATGTGTGCCGTCGGTCAAGGTGATGGATTCAATCCCATCCAGCCCGCCTTTGCTTGCCGCGATGCTTTGCCCACAAAAAGTGGCAATGCCCGCCGACGTAATTTTTTCGAGGAGCGCAGCATCGCCTTGCGGGGTATCGCGAACCTCCACCAGAGCGGCGACATCCAACCCATGTTCCAGAGCCAAAAGCGCAGTTTCGAGCGCGAGGTCATGCGACCCCAAAACTACAATCCGCCGTCCAGAAAAGGCGCCATAACGCGACAACAGCATCTGCAAGGCGGCGGCCCCCATCACACCGGGCTGGTTCCAGCCGGGAAAGGCAATGGCCAAGTCGCGGGCGCCTGTTGCGAGCACAATCCGGTCAAAGCCGACCAACCAAGACCGTTCGGCATCGGCAAGGCCAACAACTTGCTCTGGCAAGCTCTGCACGCCGGTTCCGTTGCGATATACGCCCCAGGCGGTGGTACCGAGCAGCAGTTCAACGCCAGCTTCCATCGCCTTTTCAAGGTCCGGCATGCTCATGAAAATCGCTTCGAGCATCCGGTCTGCATTCTGCGTCGCGGCCGTCATGCGGCCACCGAAATAGAGCGGCGTATCATTACCCATCAGCCCGCCAGACACGGGATTTTCATCCACCAGAAGCACAGATGCGCCGTTGGCCGCACCTTCGATAGCAGCGGCAATGCCGCTTGGTCCGGCGCCAATGACAACAAGGTCATATTTTGCTTCGGGTGCACTTCGTGTGCCATTAACGGCGCACACATCGGTTCCGGTAAAGTTCAGATCCATCAAACTGCTTCCAATGCCTGTTTCAAATCGCCGATCAAATCGTCGACATGTTCCAACCCGACCGATAGCCGCATCGTGCCATCGGTTATCCCGCCTTCCAATCGCTTTTCCTGCGCGACTGCATAATGCGTTGTGCTCGCTGAATGGCAGATCAATGTTTCTGACCCGCCAAGGCTGACCGCCAATTTCATCAGCTTGAGTTGATCCAACATCCGGAACGCCTCCGCCTCACCGCCATGCAGGTGGAAAGAAAAGGTGGATCCGGCGGCCTTGCACTGCCGATCATATACCGCGCGGGCGCGGCTGCCTTCTTCAAGGAAACCGAGATAGGTCACGTCCGCGACCTTGGGATGACTGCGCAAAAACTCTGCGACGCCGCGCGCATTTTCCATCGCGCGTTCGGTACGCACGGCTACCGATTCAAGTGAACGCAGAACCAGCCAAGCGGTATAGGGGTCAAGATGGTTGCCCCAAGTCGTGCGCTGCATGCGCAAATGTTCAACCAACTCTTTGCGACCCGTAATCCCGCCAGCCAGCAAGTCACTATGCCCACCGCAATATTTGGTGAGCGACGTCATGCATAGGTCGACCCCATGCGCAATTGGCCGTTGCGCAAATGGACCCAGCAAAGTGTTGTCAACGACCACAAGCGGGCGGTGCCCTTGCTGTTCCCCAATCTCGTCCGCAATCCGCACCATCAGGTCAAGGTCAACCAAGGCTGCGGTCGGGTTTGCGGGCGTTTCTGCGATAATCAGCTTGAGCGGGCCCTTGGCCATTGCCGCTTGCGCCGCTGCGCGCACATCGGCCTCGTCCGTACCATCAAGATATGCGGCGGCATGCGACCCAAATTGCGGCATGATGCCATTGTAAAGCATGTCGACCCCGCCATAGATAGGGCGGCCGTGCAATATGCTGTCGCCGGGGCGGACATACGCAAGCGCGATGCTGG
>NZ_JBIIBA010000024.1:0-34530 GCF_044239665.1 Sphingorhabdus sp. | reverse complement strand
CCATTTGCCGACAAAGCGCAATGCCTTTGGCAAATCCTTTGGTCCAATGACCAAAAGCGCCACAAGGACGACAAGCAACAGTTCGGATGACGCAATGTCAAACACGTCAATCCCCCGACATCGAGGGAGAATGATGCATTATTATCAATGACTTAACCTTGAGTCTTGTCAGTCTGCTTTTCAGCGTCAACGACCGTATTTGCGCCAATTTGCGGCGGCGCCTTAGGCGCTTCGTCCTCTTCGCTCATACCTTTTTTAAAGCTTTTAATACCTTTGGCGACGTCGCCCATCATGTCGGAAAAGCGGCCCTTGCCGAACAAGAGCAACACCAAAATGCCAACAATCAGCCAGTGCCAGATGCTAAAACCACCCATTTCAAACTCCTAACGGGGCGCGCCCCGGATGTTGCGACCCCTATGTCGCTTGTCCCTAACCTATTTAAGCGTTGTTTTCATCAATTGCCAGTTCGGCGTCACTTTCTTCGCCAGCAAATAGCATTTCACCCATTGCACTATCGATCGGATCCAGCAAACCAGCAGCTTTTAGGTCGGCGATGCCAGGTAAATCCTTGCGGCTGGTCAGGCCGAAATGCGTCAAGAAATTTGGCGTCGTGGCATAGAGCAATGGACGACCAGGCACTTCGCGGCGGCCAGCAGGGCGGACCCATGCAGCCTCCATCAAAACATCGAGCGTGCCTTTCGAAATCTGCACCCCGCGAATGGCCTCAATCTCGGCGCGGCTGACGGGCTCATGATAAGCGATGATCGCCAATGTCTCGACCGCTGCGCGGCTAAGCTTTCGGCTTTCCTCGCGTTCGCGACGCAGCAAATGCGCAAGATCAGCCGCAGTTTGGAAATGCCAAGTCTTGCCGCGCCGGACCAGTTCTATGCCACGGCCTTCATAATGTTCCGAAAGGAGCGTGAGCGCCGCCGCGACATCGACGCTATCGCCGACATAGCCGCGAATTTGTTCAACGGTCATCGGCTGGTCGCTGGCGAACAAAGTCGCCTCCACCGCGCGCAGGTCTGGGTCGGTTTCGATCATCTTGCCTTTTTCCTCACCATTAATGGCGCAAAGGTTGCCTCTTGCTGCAAATCGGCAATCCCACGTTTGGCAAGTTCCAAGGCCGCGACAAAGCTGGAGGCCAAAGCGGATTTACGCAAAGCTGGGTCTGCCGTCGGCGGCAGAAACGCATGTATCGCGGTCCAGTCAATCGCGCGGCCAATCATGGCCGATACGCGCTCCAACGCTTGTTCCAGCGTCATGACTTGGCGTTTTTTTACGATGTGCATGGCAGGCGCGGTGCGCGCGTTGATTTGACCATAAGCGGTGATGAGCTCAAAATAATCACATTCCCACGCCCGCGCTCTGACCACGCGCAACCCTTCGGGTGTGCCGCGCAAGAATATATCGCGGCCAATCCGGTCGCGAGCCATCAACCGTGCGCCGCTGTCACGCATCGCGTTCAGCCGTTCCAGCCGCAATTGCAGGCGCAATGCAAGTTCCTCCGGCGATGGGTCAATCGTCGGATCTTTGGGCAACAATAACGCTGATTTGAGATAGGCCAACCACGCCGCCATCACCAGATAATCGGCGGCAAGCTCAAGCTTCAACGCGCGCGCCTCATCAATGAATATCAGATATTGTTCAACCAAGGCCAAGATGGACAATTGCCGCAAATCCACCTTTTGATTGCGCGCGAGCGCGAGCAACAGGTCCAACGGCCCTTCCCAGCCGTCAATATCGATGGTCAGAACATCGGGGCCTAACGCGACACTGGCAGCGCTCTCGTCGCGGAGGGCATCCTCTGCGTCAAAGAGCATTGGCTCAGTCATGCCGCGCCCGTGGCCCCGCCTGTAAGCTTTGCCTGCGTGTCGGCCAAGGCCAGCAATTGGTCACGCTTATCCAGCAGATGCGCCAAGCGGTCGGCATCAAACGGCACCGGCGGCAGGGCCATCGCGCGATCAAGGCGGGCGCGGGCAGCCGGCGTAATTTCAGGCAGGTTAGCTGCTATCGCTATCATTTCGTCAAGGCGGCCCCAGCAATTGAGCGCAAGATCACAGCCCGCCTGAACACAGGCCAAAGCACGGCTCGCAACATCGCCTTGCAACGCGTTCATATCGAGATCGTCGCTCATCAACAGGCCGTCAAAACCGACCTGCCCGCGAATAACCGCATCAATGACAAAGCGCGACATGGTTGCGGTGTGCGCATTGTCCCAAACGTCATAGACAACATGGCCCGTCATGCCCATCGCGGCGCTGTTGAGCGCACGAAAAGGGGCAAGATCTTGTTCCAACTCAGCCTCGGTTGCGGTCACATGTGGCAAATCGTGATGGGTATCGACCGTGGCGCGCCCCTGCCCCGGCATATGCTTTACAACGCCGATGACGCCGCCCAAGGCAAGGCCATCAAGGATAGCGCGGCCCAACGCCGCCACCCGCATCGGGTCGCTGCCCAAGGCGCGGTCGCCAATGGCAGAATGCGTGTCGGGCACGCGGACATCGAGGACGGGTAAGCAATCAACATTGATGCCGACTTCGGTAAGCGAGAGTGCAATGGCCTCCGCATTACAACGTGCCGCCTCAATCGCGGTGATGGGCGCGATGTCATACAGCGCATCAAACGCCCCGCCAGCGGGAAAATCAGGCCAGACCGGCGGACGCATCCGCGCGACACGGCCGCCCTCTTGATCAATCAGGATGGGCACATTGTCGCGGCCATGCAAGGTCCGCAAGCTGTCGGTCAGGGCGCGAACCTGCGCCCGATCTTCGATATTGCGTTTGAACAGAATATAGCCTGCTGGCTCGACATCGCGAAACAGGCGTTTTTCATCATCCGTCAGGGTCAGGCCCGATAGGCCAAATATTACCGGCTTCATCCGCGAATGCTAAGCCTGCCGCCGCCGCAAGGCAAGCATGGAGCGGCGGGAAGCGGCGCTTTAGCTGTGTATAATTACCGGATTGCGCCCAAGAAATCCAACTTGCCCACAGGCACACCCTTCATCCGCAGCAGCGCATAGGCCATGCTGAGATGAAAGAAGAAATTGGGAATAGCAAAGCCGTGGACATAAACACTGCCGGTAAAGGGAATGTCGCCGCTGGGCGTGGCCAGCACGACCTTTGCATCTTCGCGTGCCGCAAAACCATCGGGCGATACGGCCTGCAGAAAGGATATGGCCTTGGCCACGCGCGCTTGGACATCGTCATAACTGGCTTCATCATCGGCCCAAGGCTGGTTTTCAACTTGGCCGACGCGGACCGCGACAAACTTCGCGGTATCGGTGGTCATCTGCACTTGCTTTGTCAGTGGGGCCATGTCGTCGATCAGCCGCGCATTGAGCAATTCAGCCAAATCCATGCCCTGTTCCGCGGCAAAAGCTTTGCCCTTTTCGAGCATGTTCGACAGATTTTTCAAACCGCGGATGAAGGCGGGAATGGAGACATCGTATAAAGCGGGCATATTCTTTTCCTCGGGACGTTTGGCGCTGCTTAAGTTGCTATTTGAAACGCTTCAACATGAAAAGGGGGTTGGGGTGCATCTTCCCATGAGAGGAATGACAGCGCCCAATCCCTTCACCACATCGTCACCCTGAACTTGGTTCAGGGTCCATTTCGCCTTGCACACGCTGGACTAGCTGCACAATGGATGCTGAAACAAGTTCAGCATGACGAAAGAAAGAGAGGACGTTGTCTTGTCATCCCCTCAATTTAGCCGATCAGGATGACGACGCAGGTTTTACCGAACGATCAAGCAATTCTCACCCGCGACCTTCAGTTTTGCGCAGAGTTGCTGCGCTTCGGTTGAATTGGCGGTGACGGCTTGCAGGCGGAACACCGTGCGCCCGCCTTCGACATTGGCTTTGGCAATCTGGCGGTTCATGCCTGCCAAAAAGCCGAAGCGCTTGTTCAGACCAGTCCATGCCGCTTCAGCCTTGGCGGAATCGCCGAACGCTCCAAGCTGCACCAAGACGGCATTTGCAGGCGCGCTGTTGGTTGCAGAAGGGGTCGCTGGCTTTGCCGCCACAGATGGAGATGCCGCGACAGGGTCAGCAGACGGACCCGCAAGCACGGCGCCAGTTTTCTGCCCCTCGCTTGCAGCAAAGGCAGAATCGCCCTCACCTTCGAAGCTTTTGCCACCAGCATCCGCAGGCTTTTCCTTATAATTACCCTTGGGCGCGACGATCAGTTCGCCTGTGCCATTGGCTCCGCCTAATTGGCGCGGTTGAAACCAATAAACGCCTCCAGCAATTGCTGCGAGCAAGACCAAGCCAGCAACCAACTTGAACGGGAACCTGATGGACGATGCGTTCGTCCCTGCGTCGTAACCGTCAGCGGTCTCGAGCCAAGGGAGACGATCATTGTCGTCGAGATTCAGTCCATCATTGTTGCGTTCCATTACGTCACGTCCCCAATCGCTACATGTTGTACGCGGCTTCAACCCCCATCAGCCGCAATCCATTGCGCAGGACTTGCCCGATATTGCGCGCCATGAAAAGCCTTGCACCCGTCATGTCGGCATTTTGCGCCAATATGAAGCGCTTATCGGGTTGGTCGTTGCCGAGGTTCCAATAGGCATGAAACGCCGCTGCCAAATCATTAAGATAAAATGCGATTCTGTGCGGTTCGCCTGATTTCGCGGCGGCTTCCACGATACGCGGGAAATTTGCGGCTTCCCGGATAAGCCCGATCTCCGCATCACCCAGCATTGCGATATGCGCGCCATCGGGGCCAAGCCCTTCGAGCTCTGCCTTGCGCATGGTCGATGAGATGCGCGCATGGGCATATTGCACATAAAAAACTGGATTGTCCTTTGACGCTTCCACTACCTTAGCGAAATCGAAATCCATTTGCGCGTCGGCCTTGCGTGTCAGCATCGTGAAGCGGACGACGTCCTTACCAACTTCTTCAATCACCTCTGCCAAGGTTACAAAGCTGCCCGACCTTTTGGACATTTTAACAGGCTCACCACCGCGCAGCAGGCGGACCATCTGCACCAGCTTGACATCGAAATCGACCTTGCCATCGGTTAGCGCGTTGACAGCCGCCTTAATCCGTTTGACCGTGCCCGCATGGTCCGCGCCCCAAATGTCGATCATCGCATCGACGCCTTGGCTTTTCTGGAAATGATAAGCGAGATCTGCCCCGAAATAGGTCCAGCTGCCGTTGGACTTCTTGATAGGCCGGTCTTGGTCATCGCCAAATTGCGTTGAACGGAACAAGGGGAGCGTCACAGGCTCCCAATCTTCGATTTCCTTACCCTTTGGCTTTTCCAATTCACCATCATAGACAAGCCCGCGCGCGCGCAGTTCCTTCTCCGCGACATCGGCCTTGCCAGCTTCATGCAGTTCGGCTTCGGATGAAAACAGGTCGTGATGGATGCCAAGCAGGGCCAAGTCCGCTTTGATCATATCCATCATTTCGGCGACTGCAGCCTTGCGGAATACAACAAGCCATTCGCTTTCAGGCGCGCCGACATATTGGTCGCCAAAACGCTTTGCTAATTGCTGGCCGACGGGGATCAGATAATCGCCGGGATACAGGCCTTCTGCAATTTCTATAGTCTCGCCCAATGCCTCACGATAGCGCAGATGCGCAGACCGCGCGAGGACATCGACTTGGCCGCCCGCGTCGTTGATATAATATTCGCGGATCACGCGGTAACCGGCAAATTCCAGCAATTTGGCCAAAGCATCACCGACCACAGCGCCACGGCAATGGCCCATATGCATAGGGCCAGTCGGGTTGGCGGAGACATATTCAATATTCACAGACTTGCCATCGCCCAGATGCGACCGTCCATAATCATCGCCCGATGCCGCCATAGCGCGCAATTCATCAAGCCATGCAGACGCATCGAGCCGCAGATTCAGAAACCCCGGCCCGGCAATTTCAACAGCTATAACGCCAGCAACCTTTGCCAGCTCAACCGACAAAGCTTCCGCTAAGGCGCGCGGGTTGGTTCCGGCGGGTTTTGCCAGCACCATCGCCGCATTGGTGGAGATATCGCCATGGGTCGCATCGCGCGGCGGCTCGACTGTCACATTGCTGCGGTCCAAATCCGCCGGCAAGGTTCCAAGCGCCACAAGCGCGTTCAGCGCATGGTCGACATGCGCTGCATATTGTTCAAAAAGGGTCATGAATGTGCCTAGAAATTAACGCGGATCAACGCGTGACATTGTAACGCAGCTGATCTTCGGTCAGCTGAAAACCGATGAGCATTTCAAAGCTTGATCGGACAACCGCTGCGCGTACTTCGGGATCGGCCATGGGGTCAAGCGCGGCGTCGGGGTCGCCCGGCTTGCGCTTCTTGGTGATTTTCTCCACGATTTCGGCGGGCAGGCTGGCGGCGTTCTTGTCGATATAGCCAGCGGCTTGCCCCTGCGCCGATGCGCGTTGCTCGCCGTCGGCGAATTGCAATGTCACTTGGCCGACACGCTTTGCAATAACGGCGCTACCGCCTTGAACCACGGTATTGAAATAAGGAACAGTTACGGTCCGACTGCCGCGCACATCGCTACGCCGCGCTTGCACATCAAATATTGCCTGTGAAAAGATTTTCTCTCCGCTTTCGTTGCACGTCGGGCGAATATTGGTGATCGTCGCAACCACGTCGATCGCGTCGGCGTCGGTGCTGTTCGTCGGGTTGAAAATAGTGATGTCACCTGTGCCATCGGGCACCGCAACCGTTGGGCAACCGGACCGCGTGACGTTCACGCCAACGCCAGCCGCGACATCCAAATCGCCGTCGCGTGAGCAACCGGCCAAAGTAGCTGCTGCAATACCGATGGTCAGGGCTTTGGTGGCGAAGTTCATAAAGGGCAGTCCTCGGGTTTCTTAGGCTTGGGTCGCTCGTGCGAAATATGCATTGGTCCTTATCCCTCCATCGCGGCGTGCGCAACAGGGGAAAGGTCTTGGCGGATGCAGTGACTTTATCTAAAGACGTTCGCATATGACTGAACAACCACTCCCCAAAAAATCGCTGCGGCTGCTTTTGGCCGCGCCACGTGGTTTTTGCGCTGGCGTTGACCGTGCTATCCAGATTGTCGAGCTTGCGCTCGAACAACATGGCGCGCCGGTCTATGTCCGCCACGAAATCGTCCACAACCGTTATGTGGTCGACAGCTTAAAGGCGAAAGGCGCGATTTTTGTCGAAGAGCTCGACGAAGTGCCTGATGGGAGCCATGTCGTATTTTCGGCGCATGGGGTGCCCAAATCGGTGCCCGCCAATGCGCAACAACGCGGCCTTGCTTATTTCGATGCGACCTGCCCCTTGGTTTCAAAAGTTCACAAGCAAGCCGAACGTCAAGTTGAGGCTGGCCGTCATATCATTTTTGTGGGCCATAAAGGACATCCCGAGGTCATCGGCACCTTTGGCCAAGTGCCCGCTGGCGCGATGATCCTAGTGGAAACGGCCGACGACGCGCGGGCAATTGAACCCGCCGATCCCGACAATGTCGCGTTTTTGACGCAGACCACTTTGTCGGTTGATGACACCTCGGAAATCGTCGGAATCCTTCAACAACGCTTCCCCAATATCGTCGGGCCAAAGGGGGAGGATATTTGTTACGCGACGTCGAACCGCCAAGAGTCGGTGAAGGCAATTGCGCATGAATGTGACCTTGTCCTCGTTATCGGCGCGCCCAATAGCTCAAACTCGCAGCGTTTGGTTGAAGTTGCCGCGCGTTCCGGCGCCAAGGCCTATTTGGTGCAGCGTGCCGCAGAAATTAGCCTGAACTGGTTTGATGGCGTTAAAACGCTCGGTTTGACCGCAGGTGCGTCGGCCCCTGAAGTTTTGGTGCGCGAGATTATCGACGCGCTCGCGCTGCATTTCGATTTGGAGCAGCAGCAGGTGACGACCGCCGAAGAGACCGTCACGTTCAAACTGCCGCGCGAACTGGCTGGCGCGGCGAACTGATTTGGCGGTTTACACGCAGTTGGGGCCCCAGCAGGTTGAGGCATTGCTGGCGCGGTATGATGCCGGCAAACTTGTCGCGTTGAAAGGCATTGCCGAGGGCGTCGAAAACAGCAATTTCTTTGTGCAAACAACGCAAAGCCGTTTCATCCTGACCCTGTATGAAAACCGCGTAAACCCCGACGATTTACCATTTTTCTATGCTTTGCTTAAACATTTGCACGATGCCGGTTGCACGGTGCCACGGTTTATCACGGATCGTGATGGCCAATGGCTGCAATCGGTCGCGGGGCGCCCTGCTTGCTTGATTGAGTTTCTCGACGGCGTATCCGTCACCGAACCGACCGCAGCACAAGCACATTCGACCGGCGCGGCATTGGGGCATATGCATAAAGCGCTCGCCAATTTCACTTGGGCGCGACCCAACAGCCTTGGCGTTTCGGCATGGCGGCCATTGGCGATGCGTTGCACGGCAGCGGGCCTTGAATCCATCGCGTCCGGCCTGTCCGCGCGAGTCTTTGCCGAGTGCGATTATCTCGAGGCGCATTGGCCAACCAATCTGCCTGTCGCGGCAATCCATGCCGATCTGTTTCCGGACAATGTCCTGATGTTGGGCGACCATGTCAGTGGCTTGATCGATTTCTACTTCGCCTGCACGGACATCCGCGCTTATGATTTGGCGGTGACGCATAGCGCATGGTGCTTTTCCAATGATGGCGCCGTTTTTGATGCGGAGGTAAGCGCCGGCTTGCTCTCGGGCTATGCAGGTTGCGTGTCCTTGGACGCGGTTACGCGCGAAGCATTGCCGATATTGCTGCGCGGTGCATGTCTGCGGTTTTTGCTCACACGATGCTATGACTGGATTAACACGCCGGCAAATGCGCTTGTGACGCGCAAAGACCCGCTGGCTTTCCTACGCCGGCTGGATTTTTACAGCGACGGCGCACAGGTTGAAAATATGTTGGGGCATTATTCTTGAAACAGCTTGAGATTTTCACCGATGGCGCGTGCAAGGGCAATCCCGGGCCCGGCGGTTGGGGTGCTGTCATCCGTTATGGCAAGCATGAAAAAGAAATTTCGGGCGGCGATCCAGACACCACAAACAACCGGATGGAGCTTGCCGCCGCGATACAGGCGCTCAAAATCCTAATCGAGCCGTGCCATATCAAACTGCACACGGACAGCAAATATGTCCTCGATGGGATCACCAAATGGATTCACGGCTGGCAACGTAATGGATGGAAAAACGCATCAAAGCAGCCGGTCCGTAACGCCGATTTATGGCGTGACCTTATCGATGCCACTGCCCGGCATCAGGTCGAATGGATTTGGGTGAAAGGCCATAATGGCCACCCCGAAAACGAACGCGCCGACCGTCTGGCCAGTGACGCGGCGGAGGTTGCGGCGCAGCGCTAATAAAACCGCGCTGGCGTATAAACCGCTGCGTCCACACGCGGTGGCGTGGCGATAGCTTCATCCAGCAATGATCCGGCAAGCTGCGCTGCGGCGGGTGCGGTCTGGATGCCAAAGCCACCCTGCCCTGCAAACCAGAAAAACGCATCATTCGCCTTATCGCGGCCAATGACGGGCAACCGGTCCGGCGCAAAGCTGCGCAGCCCTGCCCATTTATGTTCGACGCGTTGAATATCCCAATCGACCACGGTCTGCAGACGGTCAATGGCGGTCGCAACGTCCAATTCCTCCGGCGCAGCGTCGCAGGCCGGGGTTGCGGTTTCGTCATGCGGGCTGAGCCATAAGCGGCCGCCCGCATCGGGTTTAAAGTAGAAGCTGCCGTCTAGTCCGATGACCAGCGGCAAGTCCGCCGGAACGTCTGGCGATACGACCAATTGTGCGATGGTGCGGCGATAGGGTTGGATACCCAAGGGCTGGACCTGCGCCAATTGCGCCACTTCGTCGGCCCATGCGCCCGCCGCGTTGATGATGATGTTTGCGGCGCAGTTTACGCCGCCTGCCGCAATCTGCCATGCGCCATTTTGCCATTTAGCTGCGCTCAGGCGGCTGTTGCAATGTAGCACCGCGCCTTGCCGTTTTGCTTGGCGCAAATAGGCGGCGTGGAGCGCGGCGACATCAATGTCGCAACAGTCTGGCTCCCAAAGGCCATGCGTCCAATCGCTGCGTAGTCCCGGGACACGCGCCGCCACAGCCGCGCGGTCATTGACGTCAATGTGCACGCCGCTGGCCGCAAATTCCGCGAGCATATCATTCGCCATCGACATCTGATCTGCGGTGCCGATGTGCAGCCCGCCGCGCTTGTGCATCAATGGGCCATCATGAAAATCCGCAGGCGGCGCGGCCAAAAACGGCCCTGACGCCGTGGTAAGCGGTTGAACCCCAGGGCCGCCATAGCATTCGACCCAGAATGCGGCTGATCGGCCCGTCGAATGATATCCGGGATACGCCTCTGCCTCAATCAATAGCACCGATGCCCGCGCGGACAATTTGGCCGCAAGGCTTGCGCCAGCGATACCGGCACCAATGATGGCAAAGTCAAAGTCGCTCATTTTCGTGGCGCGTTGGCTTCCAAAAAGACATCGATCCGCGCAAGGCATTGGTCACGAACGGGGTCCGCCTCCCGCAATAACTCATGCGCGGCTTCCTTGCCGAAGATTAATGTTTCGGCATGAGGCAAGCGTTTGCTGTCGGCAATCACGCGCGGGGTGCTGACCAATTGGTCGCCTGTGGTCGCGAGCAGCAAAATGGGCGTTTTAACAGCCTCCAATAGACCCGGCGCTTCCAACATGCGGATCGATGCAATCGCCCGTTCGATCCAATGCCAGCTTGGCGGCCCTAATTTGACATTGGGACGCAATTTCCACCACGCGATTTCGTCTTCGTAACGATCATCATCATGCGTCAGCATTTTGCCGCGCATCTCCATCGGCGACATCGGCTTCTCGCTGACTTTCCAAGCGGGATCATTGCCCTTGCCGATTTTGACCATCAGCTTGGCAAAAGCATGGTTCAGGGCGAGCGGCAGACCGCCGGTTTGAATGCCCAACATCGGCGCGCTCAACACGACGGCGTCGGGGTCGATCGCCTTTTCCACCAAAGCACGCATGGTGAGCTGCCCGCCCATGCTGTGCGCCATAACAACATGTGGGCCGGGCGTTTCCTGTTTCCAAGCATTCCAGAAATGCCGCAGGTCGGCAATCCAAGTGGCGAAATCATCGATATGTCCCACTTGCGGGTCCGCCAATAGCCGTCCGGATTCGCCCTGCCCGCGCCAGTCGATTGCCGTCACGCGCCAGCCGGCATCGGCATAATATGCCAATGTCTCCAGATATTTTTCATAATGGTCGCCACGGCCGGGCAGGAACAATAACGACCCGCGCGGCGGGTTTGCGCCTTGCCAATCAATGCGGCGAATGGCCCATTGGTCGGCAGCATGCCAGATGCTCTCCACTGCTTCGGCAGGGATCATGCGTCGGTTCATCTGCGTGTTGGTCACGTGCATGCTTACCTTTTGGCAATCTTTCATGGTTAATCCCGGTTGGATGACCATTGAACCAATCATCTACTTTACCCTTATTGGCTTGGCAATTGCGCTGTTGGTGTCGATCTACACCGACATCCGATATCGGTTGATTTACAACATCGTTACGCTCGCGATTGCGCTGGGCGCACCTGTCTATTGGTACGCAAGCGGTGGTTTCAGCCTGCCTGAAATCGGTATCCATATTTTCACCGCCGCGCTCACCTTCGCCGTTTTCGCCGCTGCGTTCCATTTCGGCGCAATGGGCGGCGGTGATGTAAAGCTTTTTGCGGCCCTGGCGCTCTGGTTTCACTGGATAGATGTCATCCGGTTAATTTTATATGCGTCGATAATCGGGGCATTTGTGACCCTGATTTTCCTACTTATTCACAAAATAAAACAACGGCCTGGCCATGCACGCATCCCCTATGGCGTGGCCATAGCTACCGCAGGGTTGTGGATAGCTGGTGAACAGATTTTTAACCATTTTACATGAAGTAGCAGGGTTCATTTCGCGGACCACTCAGGGAACAGTTTGTCATGGATAGGAAAAAAGTCGTATTGCTGGTGGCTGCTTTACTCATTGCAGTAATCACCGCCTTTATGGCGCGCAGCATGTTCACCGGCGCTTCGGCACCACAAGCTGAGGCAGCGCAAGCGTCTGTGCCAACAGGGCCAAAGATTTTGGTCGCAACACGGGTTTTACCTCTCGGTACGCTGATCACCGCAGATAGCGTGCGCTTCCAGCCATGGCCAAAGGAACTGGTGCAATCGGCTTATTTCAAAGAAGGTGACAAGGGTGTCTCGATTGACGCTCTGATAGGCACCGTGGTCCGCAACGCCGTGACTGCAGGGCAGCCGCTCACGCAAGGTTCGCTGGTAAAGCCCGGTGATCGTGGCTTCCTTGCTGCGGCGCTTGGCCTTGGCATGCGCGCCGTTACAGTGCCTGTATCCGGACTGACGGGCGTTGCCGGATTTGTCTTTCCCGGCGACCGCGTCGACCTAGTCCTGACACAGACTGTGAACGCAACCAACGGCCCTGCATTAAAGGTTTCGGAAACCATCGTGCGCAACTTGCGTGTGCTTGCAACCGACCAACGGGCAACGCCAACTCTGGATGACAAGGGTAACACGGTTGTGACTGAGTATAAATTGGTCACCGTCGAAGCCACGCCGCGCATGGCAGAGAAGATTGCCGTAGCCCAATCCATCGGCACCATCAGCCTGTCCTTGCGCGCATTGACGGACAATGCGGCCGAACTTGAGATGGCTATGGCATCGGGCGAGATCAGCATTCCCGAAGGCGCAACCGCAGAGCAAGAGCAAGCCATTATGCAGCAGGTCGCTCAGCGCCCGTCCGCAAGCCGCAGCACTTATGCCACTGGCGGGGATGTCTCACGCTTCCAACGCAGCAGCGTGCCCGCGCAGATGCCCCTTGCTGTCGCCGCAGAGGCAGCACGCACACAAAAGCAAGTCGAGAAAATCACCAAAGGTCCAGTGGTCCGTGTGTCGCGTGGCGGCAATGTGACCGAAGTCGAAATCAGCCGGAGATAACAACATGGCACGTTTTAACAGAATAAAGTCGGGCTTTGCCGCCGTCGCTATCACCGCTGCATTAGGCACTTCGGCCTTGATGCTATTACCGGCGACAGTCGCCGCGCAATCCGCAAAGGACGGCAGGCTGATGATATTGTCCATCGGGCGCGGTCAGCAGGTCAATCTCGGTTCGAACATCACTGACGTCGTGGTGGCCGACCCCGCCATCGCCGATGTCGAAGTCAAATCAGGGCGCCAAATCTACATCATGGGCAAAGGCCCCGGCGAGACCACCGTCTTCGCCACGGATGGGGCAGGCCGCAATGTTTTTCAGGCAACCGTCCGCGTCGGCAGCAACATGGACTCGATTGCGCAAATGCTGGCCATCGCCATGCCAGAATCGCAAATCGTCGTCACCACGATGAACGGCGTTGTCCTTCTGACTGGCACAGTGGGTCACCCCGAAGAAGCCGTTGAGGCCGAAAATCTAGTCAAGTCCTTCACAGGCCCGACAGCGCAGGTGGTCAGCCGCCTGAAAAACGCAACGCCGTTGCAGGTCAACCTGCAAGTAAGGATTGCAGAAGTTAGCCGTTCGCTTTCGAAAGAAATTAACGGAAATCTGCAGGCGCTCAGAAACGGCACGGATAATAATGGGCAGCCTTATGCATTTGGCGTGGCGCAAGGCCGCGACTTTGTCTCTGATACCAAACAATTAATCTACCCGCCGGACACAAGTACTATCGCGGGTCTCGGTCGCCTGTTCGGCATCGACATTGGCGCTGCGTTTGACATGTCGGAAAAGGCAGGCTTGATATCGACCCTCGCGAGCCCCAATCTTACAACTGTGTCGGGCGAAACCGCAGAGTTTTTAGCTGGCGGCCAGTTTCCGGTGGTTACATCGTCCAACAACGGCACCAACGTCGAATATAAGAATTACGGCGTTAACCTGACTTACACCCCTGTTGTGTTGTCCGATGGCCGCATTTCCTTGCGCGTGCGTTCGGAAGTGTCGGACATATCATCACAAGGCGCAATCCGCATTAACGGTATTGAGGTACCAGCAACCACGAACCGGATGGCAGAAACAACGGTTGAACTCGGTTCAGGCCAAAGCATGATGATCGCCGGATTGTTAAGCAACCAAAAGAGCAGTTCGGTAACGAAAATGCCAGGCGCGGGCGACATACCCGTTCTTGGCGCGTTGTTTAAATCCAATGGCTGGCGCCGCAACGAGACCGAGTTGATGATCGTCATCACGCCATATCTCGTCAAGCCAGTGTCGGAAAACCAACTTGTCCTGCCCACCGATGGCCTAAATTCACCCAGCGACCTTGAACGTGTGTTCTTCGGCAAGGTGTCGAATGACAAGCGCGACAAGACACGTCCAATGCCCAGCATCGCGCCCATGGTTTCCAACGAACCCGAACGTGGTTCCGTGGGCACATCGGCGCCGAACTTGGCCGTAGAAACCCAATTACCGACATCCGCACCTGCAACCAGCGATTCCGGTTTCAGCTTCGACAATTGATCGCAAGATTGAGGAGACGACATATGAACAAAGCAATATTTCTGATCGCTGCAAGCGTCACCTTGGCTGGTTGTGGGACGTTACCGACCAACACGACCTTATATTCGGTCCACCAGCCCGTTGTAGAACGGACAAATTACGCGATAGACCTTGCCGCAGACAGCAGCGGCATTGCGTCTGCTGACCAAGCCCGCCTGAACGAGTGGTTTGACGTGCTTGGCCTTGGCTACGGAGACCGCATTTCAATCGATCATGGCGATAGTTATGTCAGCAACGCTGCCGCACGCGATGTTGCCGCAGCGGCAGCGCGGCGCGGGATGATGGTCGCCGATACCGCTCCGACTACAACCGGTGTCATTGCGCCCGGCAATATTCGCGTGGTCGTCACGCGGTCGCGGGCATCGGTTCCATCCTGCCCGGATTGGAGCACGACGCACGAAAACAATTATAATGGCGGCAATCACAGCAACTATGGTTGCGCCACCAACTCCAACCTTGCGGCGATCATTGCCGACCCAGAAGATCTCGTTCGGGGCCGCGAAAGTCGACGCTTGGATCGGAACAGCGGCAAAGCGGCTGTAAACATCTATAAAACAAAAACCGGAGGCAATTGATGAACGCTCCTTGGAAATCCGCTGTGGCCGGAACACGTGACCTCATTCACGCTTATGTCTGCGACGACGTCACTCTCGACGTCGTGCGCGGCGTATGCGAGGAAATCGGTTGGACCCAAGATAAATTGTATAAAGGCGGTTTGCGTAACGCAATCCAATCGCTTTCGGTATCCGCCAGCCCGCAAACCTTGTTGGTTGACCTGTCGGAATCGAGTGATCCGATTGCCGATATCAACAGCCTTGCCGAAGTGTGTGAACCTGGAACCATTGTCATTGCAGTGGGCGAGATCAACGATGTGGGTTTGTACCGCGACCTTTTAATGTCCGGCCTGCAAGATTATCTGCTGAAACCATTGAGCCGCGATGCGCTGTGGGATTCATTTGCCAATGCGCAGGCCATGCTCAATGCGCCGAAGCACGAAGAGAGCAACACAGCCCGTGCGCATATTTCGACAGCGGTGATCGGCACCCGAGGTGGTTCGGGCGCATCGACGATCGCGGCATCGCTGGCATGGACATTTTCGCAAGACCAGGGCCACCAAACGGGTTTGCTTGATCTGGATATCCATTTCGGCACTGCGGCATTAACGATGGATCTGGAGCCGGGCCGTGGCCTAACCGATGCCATTGACAACCCAAGCCGGATCGACGGCCTGTTCATCGAACGCGCAATGATTAAGGCCAATGACCAGCTTTCGATTTTGTCGGCCGAAGCGCCAATGAACAACCCCGTCCTGACCGATGGATCGGCATTTTTCCGGTTACAGGAAGAATTCCGGGCGGCGTTTGAAAACACAGTTATCGACCTGCCGCGCAGCATGCTGATTGCCTATCCGCGTTTGATGCATGACGTAAACATCGCGGTCGTCACGACCGAGTTGACGTTGGCCTCGGCGCGGGACAGCATCCGCGTGCTGGCTTGGCTGAAACAAAATGCACCGCATTGCAAAGTGCTCATGATTGCCAATAATGTGCAAAACGCAGTCGTCGAAATCACGCGCAAGGATTTCGAAAGTACGATTGAACGCAAGATTGATCTCATGCTGCCTGCCGACCCGAAGGCCATGGCGCAAGCCGCAAAGCTTGGCAAATCGGTGATCGAGGCCGAACGCAGCAGCAAGCTGTCATTAGGCATATCGGCGCTAGCTGAAATAATTGCCGGCAGCAGTGCGGAAATGGCTGAAGCCGATGCGGCCGCGACCAGAGTCAAAGCGAAAAAGTCGCCTTTTGCCGGTTTCAAAAACATTTTGAAAAAGAAGTAAGCTGGCACCCGTCCAACGGCATAATGATAGAGCACATAATATGCAGACATTGATCATCGGCGCAGGCATCATCCTGATTTTCGTGTTGCTAGCAATTGGCTTTACGGGGCCAAATGCGAGCAAGTCGACTATGCGGCGGTTGAGCGCGGTTAAGATG
Source organism: Sphingorhabdus sp. (assembly GCF_044239665.1). Taxonomy (GTDB): domain Bacteria; phylum Pseudomonadota; class Alphaproteobacteria; order Sphingomonadales; family Sphingomonadaceae; genus Sphingorhabdus_B. Next base: position 18,026 of record NZ_JBIIBA010000024.1, on the reverse strand, counting down.
CGGCATTCCGACAGTGCCGATACCCGAGTTGAATTACAAATGCGCAAAGCCGTGGCCGCGCGCCGTCCCATGATATTTCTGGATGGCCAACATATCAGCCGCTTGGACAAATTGCGCCTGCGGCTTGCGCAAACCGGCAAAAAATGAACGTTGCAGCAATATCTATATGCATCGGGCGGCCTTGCTTTTCTGGGGATGGCTGTGCTGTGGCTACGCGGTGCACCTTTGCTTTTGGCGCTGTTTGCGGGCCTGCTGATCGGTGCTGGTCTACCGCACATGGTAATCAACTCCTTCATTGCGCGGCGGATCAAGAATTTCACCACAAATTTTCCCGACGCCATCGAATTGCTGGTGCGCGGGTTGAAATCAGGTCTTCCCGTCGGCGAGACAATTGGCGTTGTAGCACGCGAAGTAGCCGGACCGGTCGGCGAAGAATTCAAAATGGTCACGGAGAAAATCAAAATCGGCAAAAGCATGGAAGATTCGCTTCAGGAAACGGCCGACCGTTTGGGGACAGCCGAATTCCAGTTTTTTGTCATCACCCTTGCCATTCAGCGTGAAACCGGTGGCAACCTTGCCGAAACCTTGGCCAACCTTGCCGACGTCTTGCGCAAACGTGCGCAGATGAAGCTGAAGATACGGGCGATGTCTTCAGAATCTAAAGCGTCAGCCTATATTGTCGGATCGCTGCCATTCTTTGTTTTCGGCATGGTTTGGATGGTGAACCGCGAATATCTCTCTGGCTTTTTCTCTGAACCGCGCCTGATGATCGCTGGCCTTGGCGGCGCATTGTGGATGTCCATTGGCGCCTTCATCATGGCCAAGATGGTCAATTTCGAAATCTAAGTTGGGAACGGGACAAGAAACATGAACAATGCGGCTGGACCTCAACCGATGGGCATCGACATATTGTGGGTTGCAACATTGCTTTCCGCAGTGGCGTGCATGGCTGTGATGATCGCGATCTACTCTGCGGTCACCGTGCGCGACCCTATGGTAAAGCGGGTCAAGGCGCTGAATGAACGGCGGGAGCAACTAAAAGCCGGGATTACCGCAACCACATCCAAAAAACGGGCAAAGCTTATCCGCAAGACCGAAACGACGGACATGATGCGGCAGCTTCTGTCCAATCTGCAAGTACTTCAGGACGATCAGGTCAAGGCCGTGCAGCAACGGCTCGCGCAGGCGGGTATTCGCCGCAAGGAATTGGCCGTGACGGTGATCTTTTGCCGCATGATGCTTCCAATCATTATTGGCGGCGGCGCAGGCCTTTACATTTACGTCTTGGATGGCTTTCCTGATTGGGGCGCGCTCAAAAAATTCGCTGCTTTTTCTACCGCCGCGATCTTGAGTTATAAAGCGGCAGATATCTACCTCTCCAACTTAGTGACGAAACGTACCCTTGCCATTCGCAAGGGCCTGCCTGATGCGCTCGACTTGTTGGTGATCTGCGCCGAGGCTGGCTTGACTGTAGATTCCGCGTTTAACCGCGTGGCGAAGGAATTAGGCCGCGGCTATCCCGAATTGGGTGACGAATTTGCCCTCACCGCCATTGAGCTCGGTTTCTTAACCGAGCGTCGGGCGGCATTTGAAAATTTGGCTTATCGCGTCAATCTTGATTCGATCCGGGGCGTGGTCACAACCATGATCCAAACGGAAAAATACGGGACCCCACTGGCGTCGGCGTTGCGGGTATTGTCCGCAGAGTTCCGAAATGAACGCATGATGCGCGCCGAAGAAAAGGCCGCGCGTTTACCTGCTATTATGACTGTTCCGCTTATCCTCTTCATTCTGCCGACATTGTTTATCGTTATCCTTGGGCCTGCTGCCTGCTCGATCAGCGACGCCTTCTCGAAACAACAATGAAGCAGATGACGAAGGGGTGGCCTTTTGGCTGCCCCTTCAACTTTTACGAACGACTTGCTCGATAGCGCCAAAGATGCTGTGCCCAGCCTTATCGAGCACTTCAATCCGCACAACATCGCCGTTCTTTAGGAATGGCGTCACCATGTCGCCCGTCTGGATTTTCTCGACCATGCGGACTTCGGCCAAACAGCTATAGCCAAGACCGCCAGCGGCGACAGGCTTGCCAGGGCCGCCATCGGCATCACGGTTGGAGACTGTGCCCGAGCCAATGATCGAGCCAGCCCCGATATTGCGCGTCTTGGCAAGATGCGCGATCAGGGTTCCAAAATCAAAGGTGCAATCGTCCGAAGCCACCGCGCGTCCAAATGCCGCGCCGTTAAGGTCAACATTCAATGTGCGGTGCAGCTTTCCATCCTTCCAAAAGTCCCCAAGGCTGTCCGGCGTGACAAACACGGGCGACAAAGCGCTGGCGGGTTTTGACTGGACAAAGCCAAAGCCCTTTTCCAACTCCGCAGGAATCAGGTTGCGCAAGGAAACGTCGTTCACAAGGCCAACCAGCCGGACATAAGATAAGGCATCTGCCGCTGATATTCCTTGCGGGACATCGCCAGTGACAACGACAATCTCCGCCTCAAGATCACATCCCCACGCCTCATCGGCCAAAGGGATATCGTCGCGCGCGCCCATGAAGGCATCGGAGCCGCCCTGATACATTAACGGATCATGCCAGAAGCTGTCGGGCAGGACCGCTCCCCGCGCCTTGCGGACTAATTCGACATGATTGACATAGGCCGATCCGTCCGCCCATTGATAGGCGCGCGGCAAAGGTGCGGCGGCGTCATGTTCATGGAAACGTTCGCGCGGAATGACGGCATGTTCAAGATCAGTCGCCAGCGCTTGCAATCGGGGTGCGAACTCTTCCCAATCGTCAAGTGCGGCCTGCAATGTCGGGACAATATGCACGGCATCAGCATACCAAGCAAGATTGTCCGACACGACCACCAAATGTCCGTCACGGCCCGACTTTAATGATGCAAGTTTCATGATTTTTCTCCGGCTTTTGACCATCATGCAACGATATTGCAGTTGCGGCAACCGCAACTCTGCGTTTAGACAGAGGGGCATGGCATATAAGAACGCCAAATTACGGTTGGTTCAAACAGGAGCGATGGCGCTTTCGCTGCTTGTCACAGGCTCTGCCTTTAGCCAGCAACAGAATTTCAACACAGTTGAAGCCGCGAAAAACGGTTGGTTTGCCGAACAGAAACGGTCGGCAAGCTGGTATCTGGCGCAGCATCAAAAACTGTCCAGCGCAATGCATGCTTTGCAGCCACAACGGCCGGGAGTTGTCGACGCCTATGTGGTGTCCATTGGTCTTGATTCTGACCCAGTCTTTGCCCGCGAGTCGGCTGAAGCGGCCAAAATATTGGCGCGGCGTTATGGAGCGGCTGGCCGGACTTTGTATTTCGCCGCTGGCGCCGATGATAAAGCCACCGGCGCGCCGCAAGGCTCACCGTCGAACCTTGCCACTGCGCTCGCTGCTGTTGCCAGCAAGATGGACAAGAAGGAAGATGTCCTTATCCTGTTCGCTACTAGCCATGGCGACCCGGTTTCGGGGCTTGCCTATCGCGATGGGGATTATGCCGCAGGGATGATCGCGCCGCAGCGTCTGGCCGATTTGCTCGACGGTGTCGGCGTTCAACGCCGTATGATCCTACTGTCGGCCTGCTATTCAGGCATTTTCATTCCGCTGCTGACCAATGAGCAAACCGTGATCGTGACAGCAGCCTCGTCGCAACGCCCGTCATTTGGCTGCACGCCGGGCAATGACTGGACGTTTTTTGGCGATGCATTGATGAACAACGCTTTGCGCAAACCGCAGAAATTTGATGCCGCTATTGCCGAAGCAACGAGGCTCATCGCGCAATGGGAAAGCGCGTTGGAACTTAAGCCATCACGGCCACAGGTTTTTGTGGGCGCAAATGCACAGATCTGGTTGGATATGCTGGAGAATAAGATGCCCGCGACCGCCAGTGCGAAGGTCGGACGCCCCGCGATATCGACCGATTGAAGGAGTGGTAAATTGAAGTGGTCCCGACCCTAGCCGAGTTCAACGACCCGCGCGCGCAATTGGGCCAACATCGCCTCCAACAACTTCGCCTCGCCGCTGCCTAAAATCTTTTCAAGCTCGGCCTCTAACGCAAGCGCCTGTGGCACAATTTGTTCGTACAGATCGCGTCCGGCTGGCGTGAGCGCCAGATGATGTGAACGGCCATCGGATATGTTCGGCACACGGCTGATCAGGCTGCGGTCCTCCAATGTCTTGCACGCGCGGTTCACGGTGACCTTGTCCATCGCGGTTGCCGCAACCAATTGCCGCTGCGTTGCCATATCACTTTCGCCCAACAGCGCCATGACCCGCCATTCCGGGACCTTTAGCGCAAATTTGCCACGATAGGCACGCGCGATCAGGTCGCTGACCGCGTTTGATGTGATGGATAATTGATAAGGCAGAAACGCACTTAGCGTAAGTTTTTTGGTTGGCATCACGCGGGCTTCACTTGATCAGGATGCGCCGCGACAAAGGCTGGAAGCGCGGTTAGTGCGGCATCCATCCGCAACAGCTTGGGAAAGGCATTAAGCGGCGTATCCACGCGGCGGGCATTTGCCATTTGCGGGACGAGGCAGACATCGGCCAAATTCGGCAGGTCGCCACCGAACAGACCATCTTCGGGGGCCATGGCCTCCAACGCCGTAAAACCTTCGATTATCCAGTGCCGATACCATTGGTCCACGGCCTCTTGCGACTGACCCATCTGGTCCTTCAGATATCTTAACACGCGCAGGTTATCGATGGGATGTATGTCGGCCGCAATAATCAACGCCTGCGCCAATGTCTTTGCGCGCTCCGCCGGGTTCGAAGAGACCATCGCGGGGTCGGGATATTGCGCATCGAGATAGTCAATAATCGCCAAGCTTTGCGTCAGGTCATGCCCGTGTATCGACAGCATCGGTACAAAGCCTTGCGGATTACGTGCGACATAATCGGGCGCCTTTTGCGCATTGTCCAGCAGGCTGGTTGGCACGCGCGTGTACGGCACATTTTTAAGGTTCAGCACAATACGCACACGATAGCTCGCCGACGAACGCCAGTAATCGAACAGGATTATCTCACTCATGCGTTGGGTAATTAGCACGGCACAAGCAAAAGGCAAAAGCATTGCGGCTTGGCTATTCCCGGTTTATGTGGGGTTTTCAACGCAAAGGACCCAATATGCACCACGCCAAAACATGGATGATCGCAGCCGCAATATGCGCGGCAATTCCGGCGCACGCCGCCGCGCCAATTTCCGGGCGCTGGATCACACAAAGCAAGGACGGCGTGGTCGAAGTGTACCAATGTGGCGCGGCATTATGCGGGAAGCTGGTGAAGTTTCTCGTGACCCCGCCAGCAGGAGCAGGCGCGAAGGACGTGAATAATCCCGATAAAGCGCTGCGCAACCGAACGATATTAGGCCTGAATGTCCTGACCGGATTTCAATCGGACGGCAAAGAATGGAGGGGCCAGATTTACGATCCCAAGTCAGGCAAAACCTATCGCTCGGTCGTCTATAAGGGCAAGTCAGGCAATTTGGTCGTCAAAGGATGTATCGGTCCCTTTTGTCAGGCGCAAACATGGGCACCAGCCGGCTAAGGGCCGGATGACTTAATCGATCTTCACGCCGTTGGTTAGGCGCGTAGTTTCCATCCAGAGCGCAACAAGAGATAGCAGATAATCCCCAATACCGCATTGATGCCCACCAACAGCAACGCGCCAAACATCACCGGGCTATCCGCGCTGCCGATAAAACCATAGCGGAAGCCCGAAATCGCGTAGAAAAACGGGTTAGCGTGGCTAATCGCCTGAAACGTAGGTGACAATTTATCAACCGAATAGAAAGTGCCAGACAGCAAAGCGGCTGGCGCAACGATGAAATTGCTGACCGCGGCGGCATGATCGAACTTTTCTGCCCAGATTGATGTCATGACCCCGATCAGCGCAAGCATCATGGCCCCCATCAGCCCAAACCACAAAACTGCCCAGAAATGCACTGGCATAACATGCACGCCGGGCCAAAATGCCATGGCGAGCCAGATAGTTCCGCCCACGAAAAACGCCCGCGTCACCGCCGCCGCCGTGAGCGCGGCCAAAACCTCCGCATTGGAAAGGGGCGGCATTAGATAATCAACAATCGTGCCTTGAATCTTACCCACCAACAGCGAGAAGCTCGAGTTCGCAAAGGCGTTCTGCATCATACCCATGATGATCAGGCCAGGGGCAAGAAAATCGGCGAACGACACGCCCAACACTTTTGGCTTAACCGAGCCCAAGGCGACGGTGAAGATAATCAGATAGAGCAAGGTCGTGATGGCAGGTGCCCACACCGTTTGCATCTGCACCTTGAAAAAGCGGCGCACCTCTTTCATGTACAAGGTTTGCAGGCCAACCCAGTTTACATTGCGAATATAGCGTTCGCCATCGGGCAGTTGCACAAGGGGGTTGGCATCCCTATCTTGGCCAATATTGCTTTTATGGTGGATAGTCATTGCGCAATCGACTATCGGCTTGCAACGATAACCGCAAGGCGCAATCGCGTCATTCGTGCGGCAAATAAAACTCGTTATTGGAATTGCATTTATGTCGTGGACCGACCAGCGGATTGATCAGTTAAGGGCGCTTTGGGACAAAGGCCTGACCGCAAGCCAGATTGCGGATGAACTTGGCGGCGTTAGCCGCAATGCCGTTATTGGCAAGGCGCACCGTTTGGGCCTGAAATCGCGCCCTTCCCCCGTCAAGTCCAACGACACGGATAAAAAAGCTGCGCCGAAAAAAGCTGCACCGGCGCCGGCAAAGGCTCCAGCCGCCGCAGCTGCGCCAGCGCGCCCACGTCCTTCCGCACCGGTCGCTGAGCCAATTGCTCCCGTGCACGCCGATGATGATGCAGCAGAAGCGCCTGTAACGCGCGCATCGACGATGCCGCGTATCGTATCAATCGGACCCGGCGGATTCATGCGTCAGGGGCCTGGCGATCAACAAGCGCCCATCCCGCCTGCCCCGCCACGCCGCCTTGTACCTGCCAAACCCAGCCCGGAAATGGCGGACAAAACGTCGTTGCTCGATTTGAACGAGCGTATTTGCCGCTGGCCGCTTGGCCACCCCGGCGAAGCGGATTTCCATTTCTGCGGTGTACCGGTAAATCCGGGCTTCCCTTATTGCGTCGAACATTGCGGCCGTGCCTATCAGGCGCAGCTTCCACGCGGTGTGCGTCGTCCTCCACCCCCCATGCCATTTGGCGGTCCTCGGGTTCGTTAAGACAGCGGCGAGATAGAGCGTGGATCATCCATTTGCTGATCTCATCGGGTTAACATTAGAACATCAAGGTGACGGCAGCAGCACGCTTATGCTGCCGGTTGATGGTCGACATTTGAACCCGCACGGCGTTGTGCATGGTGCCGTCATCTACGCAATGGCCGATACTGGCATGGGCGCGGCGCTTTATTCGACACTCGATGCCGGATATGCGTGCGCAACGATTGATATCTCAATCACCTATTTCCGGCCAGTCATCGAAGGCCATTTGCTGTGCCAGACCATTTTGGATAACAAAGGCAGGACTGTCGCCCATTTAACCGCCCGCATCACGCAGAATGATAAGTTGATTGCTCAGGCGAGTGGGAATTTTGCGATTATGGCCACGCCCCCGGAAAGACGTTGATCCGGTTTATTTCCACAGCCGAGTATGGTTCGGCTGTTGCGCCGCCGACTCTCCCGCGCCTATAGCATTGATATGACCGATGACCTGTTCGGCGGCAGCGCGGCCGCCACCGCCGCATCCAATGATTATACCGCTTCTGCGATTGAAGTGCTGGAGGGGCTTGAGCCGGTGCGCCGTCGCCCTGGCATGTATATTGGCGGCATCGACGAACGCGCATTACACCATTTGGCCTCCGAAGTACTCGATAACTCGATGGATGAGGCTGTTGCCGGCCATGCCAGCCGGATTGAGGTCCATTTGGGCGTCGGCAACCGTCTGACGATCAGCGACAATGGTCGTGGCATTCCCGTCGACCCGCACCCCAAATTTCCGGACAAGTCTGCGCTTGAGGTAATCCTCACCACCTTGCACTCCGGCGGCAAGTTTACCGACAAGGCGTATGCAACCTCCGGCGGCCTGCATGGCGTGGGTGTGTCGGTGGTCAATGCGCTGTCAACGGACACTTTGGTTGAAGTCGCGCGCAATAAGCAGCTCTACCGCCAGCGTTTTTCGCAAGGCCTGCCGCTTGGCAAGTTGGAGGAATTGGGCCCAACGCCCAACCGGCGCGGGACAACGATTGCTTTTACCCCCGACTTGGAGATTTTCGGCGCAGACGCCAAGTTCAAACCCGCAAGGCTGTTCCGTCTGGCGCGGTCAAAGGCTTATTTGTTCGCTGGCGTCGAAATCCGCTGGCGCTGCGATCCGGAACTGGCCAGCGCAGATGTGCCTGCCGAAGCTGTGTTCCAATTTCCGGGCGGCCTGTCCGACCATTTGCGGGAACAGCTTGGCACCCGTGCCTGCGCTACCACCGAATTTTTCGCCGGGACGCAGGATTTTCCCGATGCGCAAGGCCGCGTCGAATGGGCCATTTCCTGGCCGTTATATTCGGACGGTTCTTATAGCTGGTATTGTAACACAATCCCCACGCCCGACGGCGGCACGCATGAGGCAGGCGTTCGCGCCGCGCTGACCAAGGGCCTGCGCGCCTTTGGCGAATTGATTGGCCAGAAAAAGGCCGCACAGATTTCGGCGGAAGACATTTTCAACGAAGCTGAATTGATGTTGTCGGTGTTCATCCGCAACCCGCAATTCCAAAGCCAGACCAAGGACAGGCTAACCTCTCCTGAGGCCACGCGGCTTGTCGAAAACGCAGTACGCGACCATTTCGACCATTATCTTGCCGACAATATGGAACGCGGCAAGGCATTGATGGGCTTCATCCTTGAAAAGGTCGACGACCGCTTGCGCCGCAAGGCCGAGCGTGAAGTCAAGCGCAAGACGGCTACATCAGGTCGCAAAGTGCGCTTGCCCGGCAAGCTGACCGATTGCGCATCGGACGATCCGAATGGCACCGAATTGTTCATCGTCGAAGGCGACAGCGCCGGCGGCAGCGCGAAGCAAGCGCGCAACCGCAAGACGCAGGCGATACTGCCGATCCGGGGTAAAATTCTTAACGTTGCATCGGCTACCGCTGACAAGATCCGCGCAAACAATGAAATCGCCGACCTGCAACTCGCGTTGGGCTGTGGCACACGCAAGGACTGCAACCCCGATAATCTGCGGTACGAACGCATCATCATCATGACCGATGCCGATGTCGACGGCGCCCATATCGCGACCTTGCTGATGACATTCTTCTTTCAGGAAATGGCAGAGATTGTGAAGGCAGGGCATTTGTTCCTCGCGCGGCCACCGCTCTATCGCCTGACGCATGGCAGCCAGAGCGTCTACGCCGCCGACGACGCCCACCGCGCCGAATTGGAAGCAACGGTGTTCAAAGGCAAAAAGGTCGATGTGGGCCGCTTTAAGGGCTTGGGCGAAATGAACCCAAACCAGTTGAAGGAAACCACAATGGATCCGGCGACCCGCTCGCTTATCCGCATCACGCTTCCGCATGAATATGAACGCCGCGCGGTGGTCAATGACCTTGTCGACCGATTAATGGGCAAAAATCCCGAGCACCGGTTCAACTTCATTCAAGAAAACGCCGCGCAGTTGGATGGGGATACGATCGACGCGTGATGCGGAAGTAAGGGTTTTCCTAAACCCTTGTCGTCCTGAACATCGTTGCCTTGAATATCGTCGTCCTGAACATCCACCCTCGTCACCCTGAACTTGTTTCAGGGTCTATCGTGCAGCCAGGGCCAATCATAAAAGGCGAAATGGACCCTGAAACAAGTTCAGGGTGACGGTCATCTATAACTGAAAGCTAACGTGCGTTGCTAAGCCGTCAAAGCGTCAACCAGGGCCTTTACCTTCTTCTGCCGCCATTGCGGCAAGGGTGCGACCAGCCAATAAGCTTCATCGCTTTCCTTCGCATTGTCGACGGCACGGACTTTGCCGCTGGCAATGTCGGCTTCGGCCAGGATCAACGGGACGGTCGCCCTACCCAAACCAATCGCCGCAGCGTCGATGGCAAGGCCGGCATCGGCGAGCCGAAGCGCAGCGACGCCTTCGGCGATAGGACAATTGGGCCAGCTAATCAGGGTGTCCGCCCCGCCCTCTGGCGCGGCGACGGTGACATAGGCGCCCGCCGCAAGCCGAATACCCTCATGCTCCCCCGGCCCAGTGGTCAGCCGGATAGCGAGATCCAGATTAGCCTCAGTAAAGTCGATATTCTCATCCGCGGCAACCAACGTAAAGCGCGTGTCGGGGTTTGCCTTGCTAAAGCTTGCCAGCCGCGCAGCGAGCCATTTGGCGGTAAAATCGCGCGGCGCGGCAATGGTCAGCGCATTGGACGACTGCCCCGCCTGCATTGCGCGAACCGATTCTTCAAACTGGAGAAAGCCTGCGCGCAGGGCATCAAGGCCGTTCGCGGCTTCGTCGGTGAGTTCAAGGCCCTTGGGTGTCCGGCGGAACAGCACGACGCCTAACATATCCTCCAAAGCGCGGATTTGCTGGCCTACTGCAGCGGGCGTCACGGCCAGTTCGTCGGCGGCCTTCGTAAAGCTTAAATGCCGGGCCGCGGCGTCAAGGACACGCAGACCGTTTAAAGGCAAATGCGTACGCTTCATGCGCGTAAGCTCATCGCGCCGTGGCCGGTGCCACCAGCGTGAAACGCGGGATTTCAGCCAGAAAGGTCGTGCCATCTTCACGCACAAAGCGATATTGGCCTTCCATTGTGCCGCTTGGCGTCGGCAAGGGGCAGCCGGAAACATAATCATGGCTCTCACCGGGACGCAAAAGCGGCTGTTCGCCTACCACGCCGTCGCCATCCACATGGTTGATCGTGCCGCGACCATCGGTAATCCGCCAATGCCGCGTCATTAATTGCACGGTTTCATCACCCACATTTTCGATGCGGATATGGTAGGACCAGAACCATCGTCCTTGGGTGGGCGCGGATTGTTCCACCAAAAAATTTGGCGAAACGCGGACGGTAATGCCATCGGTGGTCGCGCTAACCGCGAAGAAGGAATCCAAAATACTCGTCATAAACCAGCGGCCTTGAGTGCCTGATCCAAATCTTCGATCAAATCAGCAGGGTCCTCCAAACCGACATTGATGCGGATCAAACCTTCACCGACACCCATTGCCTCGCGGGCTTCGGGGCCCATGCCGTGATGCGTAGAGGATGCTGGGTGGCACATTAAGCTGCGCGCATCACCAATATTGTTGGAAATGTCGATCAGCTGCAGTCCATTGAGCAAGGCATGCGCTTGTTTACGGCCACCATCGACCGAAAAGGCGAATATTGGTCCGCACGCCTTCATCTGCTGCATCGCAAGCGCGTGTTGCGGGTGGCTTTCAAGGCCAGGGTGCATGATATGCGGCACGCGGCCTTCCAAGAATTTTCCGACCGTGAGCGCATTTTCCGACTGGCGCATGGCGCGCAGTTCTAACGTCTCAAGCCCCTTATGCACCACCCATGCGTTGAAGGGCGACAAATTAGGACCCGTGTTGCGCTGAAACGGCAACAAAACCTCATCAATCCATTGTTGCGAACCGCAGACGGCGCCTGCCAATACGCGGCCCTGCCCGTCCATCAACTTTGTCGCGCTGTACGCCACAACGTCGGCGCCATAATCCATCGGCCGTTGCAGCACGCTGGTGGCAAAGGCGTTGTCGACCACAGTCGTAATGCCATGCTCTTTCGCCAGACCGCAGACATAGGCCATGTCAACAATGTCCATTGTCGGATTTGCGGGCGTTTCAAAGAAGAAAACCTTAGTATTCGGCTGAATCGCCGCCTTCCAGGCATCATTGTCGCGGCTATCGATCGTTGTTGTGGTGATGCCCCATTTGGGCAGCAGATTGTCCGTGAGCCAGCGGCACGAGCCAAAGGCGGCGCGCGCGGCAACGACATGATCGCCCATTTGCAACTGGCACAATAACGCCGTGGTCATCGCCGCCATGCCTGTGGCTTGGGCGCGGCATGCTTCGGCCCCTTCCATCAACGCGATGCGTTCTTCAAGCATCTGCACGGTCGGGTTTTGTAACCGCGAATAGGTCATGCCATCCTGTTCACCGGCAAAGCGCGCAGCAACGGTCTCGGCATCGTCATAGGTGAAGCCCGACGACAGGAATAACGCCTCCGACGTTTCGCCATGCTCGCTGCGCCAAGTGCCGCCACGCACCGCTTGTGTAGCGGGACGCCAATGCCGAGTGATTTCGCGATTCTGGCCTGTTGTTTTCTTCATAAATTCGCTTTTCGGGGAGAGCGGGGTTCAGGTCAAGGCGGCAAGCACCGCATCACCCATTTCACGGGTCGAATGTGTGCCGCCGAGGTCCGCCGAGCGTGCGCCGCCAGATAGTGCTTTCGCAACGGCTGCTTCAATACGGTCGGCCTGTTCTGGCAAGCCCAGCGAGTAACGCAGCATCATTGCCGCCGACAATATCGTGGCAAGCGGGTTGGCTTTGCCCTGCCCCGCGATATCGGGCGCGCTGCCGTGGATGGGCTCATATAGGCCCTTCTGGGCGGCATCCAGCGACGCGCTGGGCAACATGCCAATCGAACCAGCGCACATGCTGGCCTGATCCGACAATATGTCGCCGAACAAATTGCCCGTCACGATCACGTCAAACTGGCCGGGGTTGCGCACCAATTGCATCGCGCAATTGTCGACATACATGTGGCTTAATGTGACTTCGGGATATTCGGCATGGGTTTCGATGACGACATCGCGCCACAATTGCGACGTTTCAAGCACATTGGCCTTGTCTACCGAGCATAATTTCTTGTCCCGTGCCATCGCGGTTTCGAAACCGACACGGGCAATGCGGCGGACCTCATCCTCATTATAAGACATGACGTCATAGCCTTCGCGCTTGCCATTGGCAGTTTTGCGCATACCCTTTTCGCCAAAATAGACATCGCCATTGAGTTCGCGGACGATGACCATGTCGATTTGTGACGCCACCTCTGGGCGAAGCGCGCTGGCATCGGCCAATTCGGGAAACAGCGTCGCGGGACGCAGATTGGCGAACAAGGATAGCTCCTTGCGCAGACCCAATATCGCCTGTTCCGGGCGCAAATGCCGTTCAAGCGCGTCGCAATCCGGATCACCCACCGCACCAAATAATAGCGCATCCGCGCGCTTGGCGAGCGCCAACGTGTCCGCCGGTAAGGGATGTCCGGTCGCCTTATAGGCTGCACCGCCAACCAGAGCCTCTTCAAAGGTCAGGCCGTCGATGGCGAGCGCATCCAAAACGCGGCGCGCTTGCGTGATGACTTCGGGGCCAATTCCGTCCCCGGGTAACAAAGCAACTAACATTGGACTTCACCTTCGATTTTTCCGTCACCCTGAACTTGTTTCAGGGTCTTAGCTTCGATCTGCCTGAAAGTAAGATGCTGAAACAAGATCAGCATGACGATACTGAAATGTCAGCTTGTCCCCTGCCAACAGCAACGCAGTTATGCAACTATGTTCGCGTTAAACACTCCGTCGCCCCAACGCAGGCGGGGGCGAAGGTTTTGTATGATATTGCAACAGCCATCACACCGCCGCCCGTTTCAAACGCTCCACGAGCCGTTCGCGGGCAGCCATAACATCGGCGCGGCGGTCGCCCAAGACATGCGCGACGAGCCGCTTGCGGGTCTGCGCCATCATGGCGACGGGCGCGCTGTCATTGTCCTGTTCTTCGGCATAGCCAAGTTCAGCCAGCAGCAATGTTTCATATTGCGCCACCGCCCCGGCCCACACCCGCGCCGCAGGGGCAAGTTCAATCGCGGATAGCAAACCATCCGCTGCGCTATGGATACGGGGATAGGCGATGCCCTCCGCCAAAGTCGCAGCAGTCAGCGCCGTGACCCAGTCAATAGCGGCAATCGCCAAGGGTTCGCTCAACAAATGTGCGCGGCTGTGCACAGGCTCAGGCGTCAGGCGCGCCAATTGTCCGGCGATACGCGTGCGCCATTCGCCCTTAATCACATTGCCGGGGATGAGGACGGGCCGCAATTGTCGACCGCGCGCGCCTGCAACATAGCCTGCCAGCATGCCGAACTCCGCGGTAAAGCCGCGCACAATAGCGCCTGTTTCACCGTGGTTGCGGACCGCGCAGATGATGGCAGATGCCGAAATGTCCATGTGCCCTCATGCCAAGACTGCGGCGTCAGGGGAAGCTCTATCCTGCGTCTGTGCTAACCATGAACAAGGTCACACCGGCATATTTTTCGGCGGCAGGTTCGAACGCAGCGTCAATTTCAAACGACTGGTCTGTGAGTTTCAGATCGTTGAGCCCCGATAAATGGAAAGCGCCAAGCTTCTTATCTCGGCGGATCACGCCATGTTTTTCCAATATCACAGCATCGGTGAACAGGGCACTGTGCTTGGAATATAAAACATGCGGTGCCAGCTTCATCGGCACATTATTATACACCAAAGTGACACATTTTTTGAGCGCGATAGCTTCCAGCAGCAGTTGATTGATCGTCATACGTTGTCTCTATCGCACCCGCTTCGTCATGCAATCAAAATAGCGGTGCAACATTCCTCTGCGGCCGGCATCAGCCGTTGCTGTGATAAAAATCATAGACCGTTTGTGCGACGGCGGCAGATACGCCGGGGGCCTTTTGCAAATCCTCAAGGCTGGCATTGCGCACGGCGCGGGCGGTGCCGAAATGCATCAATAGTGCCTTTTTGCGCGATGGGCCAATACCCGGAACTTCGTCAAGCGGGCTGACGGTAATCGCCTTGCTGCGTTTCGCGCGGTGCGCACCAATGGCAAAGCGGTGCGCCTCGTCACGCAGCCTTTGCAAATAAAACATGACAGGTGCGTTGACGGGCAAGGTAAATTCACGGCCATCGGGGAAGTGAAAGGTTTCACGGCCCGCATGGCGGTCGGGGCCTTTGGACACGCCGATAAAGGCGACATCCTCCACACCCAATTCGCGCACAATTTGCATGACGGCGCTCATTTGCCCTTTGCCACCGTCGATTAAGACAAGGTCCGGCCAGTTTTCATCGCGTTCCTGTTCGCCTTCTTCAGCCATCAGCCGACCAAATCGCCGCGCCATGACTTCGCGCATCATGGCAAAGTCATCACCGGGCGCAGTGTCCGGGTTTTTGATGTTGAACTTGCGATATTGGCCCTTGATGAAGCCTTCCGGCCCCGCCACGATCATCGCGCCCAGCGCGTTGGTCCCCTGAATATGGCTGTTGTCATAGACTTCGATCCGACGCGGCGGCTCGGGCAATTCAAACAAGTCAGCCACCTCTTGCAGCAATTTACCCTGCGTGGTGCTCTCCGCCAGCCTGCGGTCCAGCGCTTCTTCTGCGTTACGCGTCGCTTGTTTAACCAAGCGCACACGGTCGCCGCGTTGCGGCACGCTGATTTCGATTTTGCGTTCGGCGCGTTCGGACAGAGCTTGCGCCAACAAGTCGCTCTCGGTCAATTGCCGATCAAGGAAAATGGATTTTGCAGGAGGTACATCCTCATAAAATTGCGCGAGGAAGCTGGTGAACACTTCGTCCTCGCTCATTTCGGCCACATGCGCAGGGAAGAAAGACCGATGCCCCCAATTTTGCCCGCCGCGAATGAAAAACGCTTGGATGCCCATCACCCCATTGCGATGCGCCAGTGCAAAAATATCGGCGTCGCCCACGCCTTCTGCGTTAATCGCTTGCGACCCTTGAATGAAGGTCAGCGCCCGAAGCCGGTCGCGGACCATGGCGGCGCGCTCGAAATCAAGCGCGTCAGCCGCCGACTCCATCTCCTTGGCCAGTTTCGCCTGCACAGCGGAGGATTTGCCGTCGAGGAAGGATTTGGCATCCGCGACAAGACTGTCATAGGACGCGTCGTCAATCCGCCCGACACAAGGTGCAGAGCAACGCTTGATTTGATACAGCAAACAAGGCCGATCACGATTGTTAAAGAAGCTGTCGGTGCAGCTTCGTAGCAAAAATAGCTTTTGCAGCGCGTTCAATGTTTGGTTGACGGAGCCAGCGCTGGCAAATGGGCCGTAATATTGTCCCTTATGCCGCCGCGCACCGCGATGTTTTTGAATACGCGGAAATTTATGGTCGGCGCGCAACAGGATGAAGGGAAAGCTTTTGTCGTCACGCAGCAGCACATTGTAAGCGGGGCGGTAACGCTTGATCAGCTGCGCCTCCAGCAACAGCGCCTCGGCCTCGCTATTGGTGGTGACGATGGTCATGGATCGCGTCAACGCGACCATCCGGCGCAAGCGGTTGGCTAGCCGGTCAATCTGCACATAATTGCCGACGCGATTCTTTAAGGCGCGCGCCTTACCGACATACAGCACATCGCCCTTCGCATCGTGCATGCGGTAGACGCCGGGTTTGAGCGGAAGAGTCTTCAGGACATTGCGGATCGCGGCGATGCCGGTATCGAAATCTGGTGTATCCGCACCGCGCACCGCAAAAGTAGCCTTTTCCTCGCTAAAGCGGGAGGCTGCATTGGGTTGGTCGGGGCGGTCAGCTTTCGACATGTTGCCTGCCATGTAGGCGGAGCCAACGGCAGACTCAATGTCATTCCGGTGGGGTTAACGATAACTATATGTATCGTCATTCCAGCAGATGCGGAGTCCGTTGCGTGCCCACCGTCATTCCCGTCACCGCGGGAATGACGAAGTTTTGATAGCTTAGCTCAGCGACGCAATCGATTGGTCGATCAAGGCCGCATCCGACTTTGCATCATGATGCGCAGCAATAAGTTGCGCGGCAGCCGCAGCAGCAGCCGTGGCAGCAGTCTTGCGGACATCGGCAATCGCAGCGCGTTCGGCGGCGGCAATCTTATCTTCGGCGGCTTGCGCACGACGGCCAATCAACGCGGTAGCGTCAGACTTAGCGCGCGATATGATCAACTTAGCTTCTTCTTCCGCCGCAGCCTTCATCGCTTCGGCATCAATCGCAGCTTGCTTGGCCTTGGCTTCATATTCGGCCTTGATGGCCTCAGCTTCGGCACGCAAAGCGGTTGCTTGATCCAATTGTGCGCGAATGCCTGCAATCTGACCGTCCAACGCGCCTGCAATCATCGCAGGGACTTTCTTCCAGATCGCCAACGCAATAACGGCGAGCATCGCCAATGCGACCAGCATAGAGGCGTCAAAGCCCAGCGCCGACGGCGTTACATGTTCTTCCGCACCAGAATGTGCTTCGGTTGTGGCATGTGTTTCTGCCACTGGCGTGGCAATCGCGGCTGCTTCTGTTGCAGGCGCGGTTGCTGTTGTGGCCGCTTCAGTTGCTACTGTTGGATTAGCCATGCGACATTACCGCCTTCACTGCTTTTGCCGCTTGCGCAGATGTCACCTTGGCACCGGAAACCTTGGCAACGATGTCAGCTGCGGCTTCTGCGGCCATGGCTTCAATGCCGGATAAGGCTTTGGCGGTTGCCTTGGCCAATTCGGCGTCAGCAGCGGCGATCTTTGCGCTGATTTCTGCGTCAGCCTTCGCCAGACGCGCATCGGCGTCCTTAGCGGCTTTCGCCTTGGCAGCGGTGGACTTGGCTTGTGCCGCAGTCCGCGCTGCTGTCAAATCAGCAGCCCCGCTGTCGCCCAGATTATTGGCCTCTGCCCGTGCATGCTCGGCAGCAGCAAGGTCGTCCGCAATCTTGCGATCACGCGCGTCCATCGTTGCTTCTACTTTTGGCAGCATGATCCGGCCGACCGTAAAATAGATCAAGCCAAAGACAATCAACAGCCAAAAGAACTGCGATGCATAGGTTGCAAGGATCTGACTAATCTGGGGCATATTATCCGTACGTCCTTATGAAAGAATGCCCCGGCGCAGTGCCGGGGCGAACCGTCAGTTAGGCAACGAAGATCAGGATCATCGCGATAACGAACGCGAGCAGACCAAGAAGTTCGACGGCGGCGAAGCCGATGAACAGACGGCCCTGTTGGCTGTCGGCTGCTGCAGGGTTACGCAATGCGCCCTGAAGGAACGAGCTAAAAACGTTACCAAC
>NZ_JBIIBA010000004.1:0-110600 GCF_044239665.1 Sphingorhabdus sp. | reverse complement strand
TTGACATTAAGCCCCAGCCTTCGCATAGGGCCGCACCTTCGGTATTGCTGCTGTAGCTCAGTGGTAGAGCGCGTCATTGGTAATGACGAGGTCGGGAGTTCAATCCTCCCCAGCAGCACCAGGAAGCCCCCCAATATCTCCAAGGCCCTATTTCGTGGCACCACTTTTGTTTTGGGGCGGCACGGCAAATACGCAGACAGGCGATCATCATACTCGGCTCACCAGACACGGTTTAAGGCAAACCGCTTGGCGATAATAAAACAATCATCTATGTTTGTTTTATTATCGAAATGTGCGCCGTCAGCGATTTAACCGACGAGACACCATAACTAGATTCATACAGAGGACCGCCCCATGCCAAATGTTGCCATTCCTGCCCAATTCGAATCCGATCCCTCCGCTTATGTCTGGACGCATTACGCACCTGAAATTGGTATGGCGGCGGGTCAATATTCGCTGGCTGTCTATGAAAACTCAAAGTTGTCGATGCGTGAAATGGAGGCCGCAAGGATACGCACGGCTCAGATAAATGGTTGCGCTTTGTGCCTCACTATGCGTGCCGATCGCGATTTGTTTGGCCATATCGAACGAAGCGGTGGCGACGTGGCGAAAGCTTCAACAATCCGCGACAACACCCCGCCAGGCGCGGGATTTTACGATGACGTCGAAAACTGGCGCACGGCAACTGGGTTCAGTGACCGTGAGCTATTAGCAATAGAATTTGCCGAACGGCTGGGAGAAAAGCCAAAGGGGCTAAAGACAGATGAAGATTTTTGGAACCGGATGCACCAGCATTTTTCCGATGCCGAAATCGTAGATATGACCTTCTCCATCGGCTCCTGGATTGCACTTGGCCGCTTGACCCATGTGCTCGGGCTTGATGATGTCTGCATGCCGACCATGCCGCAAGCAGCGCAGGTTTAAACACATCCGTCCGATGGGCTTGGACGATTAGCAATCAATAATATTCTCTTTTCACAGAGTGATAAGGTCAGGCGGCAAAGTGCGGGGCGTTAAGGGCAGTTTGCCGCCTATGGCCGAAGCCAGAAAACGATCACTGAAAAGTAATATGGCGGAAAATTGTTTTTTGAATCACCGCGCGCTTGGTGCGGCTGGTATCAAACCCTTCGCAAGTGCCGCGAGAGCCAAAGCAATGACCACATGATAGACATGCCAAGCTACGGCCTCATCAAGCCACGGCGCACGCCGGATGAACACAGTGTTTGCAAGCATTACGGCGGACGCGAGTGGAACAAGCCATGTTAGCTTCGATGAGACAGGCCGCGCGATTGAAGCTAAAATGACGATCATGAGGGCCAATATGAACATAGGGCCAATAAATGGTCGCGCGAACAATAAGGTCGCTGTCGCAACGCACAATATCACTGCGATTGTCCATATCCTGCGCCCATCATTGGGACGGAACAAATAAGTGCATAACATTGCCAAGGCACCGGCAAGGCCGAGACCTTGAGAAGCGCCCGCATGCAGCGCTGCAAGTTCTTCCTGCAAACCACCCCCAAAACGCACCACTCCGATAAAGGCCGCCACCCCGAAGCACGCCATGGCAAAAGCCGGCAATATCCGGTCGTTTCGCCAAAGGATGTTTCCAGCAAAGATCGTGACGAGCACAATGGCCGCATCGGATAGCGCGTAATGGGCAGGCATCACACTCTCGGCAGTGGCGCTGTTACATTATCATTGGGAAGCAAACCGGCCTCGCGCTTGATATCTGCGGATGTCAAACGCGACCCATCATGGCTCCAGCCTGGCGGCGCAAAAATGTAACATAATCTCTGCCATATACTCAGTCCGCGCTGCGTCGCATCTTGCGCTATGCCGACATATTCATGCGTTAAGATGGTGAACGGATTAAATGTCTCTAGGTTTTTGACCAGACCATAATCAACGGGCACGGCGCGGTCCTCCTCGACAAATGTGCCAAACATCCGATCCCAGATGATCAGCGTGCCGGCAAAATTCGCATCCAGATATTCTGGATTTCGACCATGGTGCACGCGGTGGTGGCTCGGCGTGTTGAAAATATATTCAAACCACCGCGGCATACGGTCGATCGTCTCGGTGTGGAGGAAGAATTGGTAGGTTGCATTCAACACGCCACAGAAAATAACCAATACAGGATCAAAGCCGATTAAAATCAGCGGAATTTTAAGCATCATCGTACCAGTAAAGTGCTTCATCCAACTTTGGCGGAGCGCAATGGGCATGTTAAAGTTGGTGGAAGAATGATGCACGACATGCATGGCCCAACCCCAACGGACGCGGTGGCATATACGGTGGTGCACGTAGAATCGCAGATCGTCGAGCACGAAGCACAACAGAAACGATCCCCAAGTGATGGGGATTTCGCCAATGGCAAATGGTGCCGCCGCAAATAAAGCGGCGGTGGTGATGAACGCAAAAATTGCATTTACCGGATCACTGGCGAGCCCAAGAAATATCGAGAGCAGCGAGTCTTTCAGCGGCACGTCACCCTTTCGCTTGAGAAAGCGAATAGCACCCAGTTCGAGCAAGATACCCAGTGCAAAAGCAGTAAGTGCGATTATGACCCAATTTTGGTTGATGAACTGCTCTATGGTCACAAATTTCTCCCCATGATTGCTACCGAGGATAGACTGGTCAGAAATTTAAAAAATTGAATAATAAATGCATATTATGTAATTATCGGAACATGAATATAAATCTGAATCGTCTGTCCCGATTCGTCGCCGTGTATCGCAACAAAAGTTTCAGCCGAGCCGCCAACGAGCTCGGCATGACACATTCGGCGCTCACCAAATCGTTGCAACTGCTTGAACAAGAACTGGGCACAGAATTGTTCAACAGGACCACACGCAGTGTCGTCCCCACATATGCCGGCAACCGCCTTGCGCAAAGGGCTGAGGAGCTTTTGGCTTTAGCTGAGCAAATCGGCGATGAGGTTTTATCCGGCACACGACATTTGCGGCTCATTGCCGGCCCCGCAGTGATGGAAGCATCCTTAGCGCCAGCCCTGACGGCATTTTATAAGGCATATCCCGACATTCGCGTGACGGCGGAAACGCTTCCGCTAGATATTGCCGCAGGCCGCTTACGCCAACGGGAAGCGGACATGTTACTTTTTCATTCCACGAGCGTGAGCGCTATTCCCCAACAGCGGCTGTTTCACATCCATAAGATAATCGACGAGGCCTATGTTGCCGTGATGCGCAACGACCATCCGCTATTACAGCACGCCTTTGTCTCGGATGAGATGCTACAGTATAAATGGGCCATTCCCGGATATGATCGAAACTACCGCTCGGCCATTCCGGCAGACATAGAAGAAAAATATCGGCGCTCCGGATTCCCGCATTACCGTGTTCTCAGTCTCGTGTCCTGCCTTGCTATGGTCGCTAAAAGCGACATGATTACCTTATTGCCCGCATCCTTCGCAAACAGGGAGGCACGTGCACTCGACCTTGCGGTGATGCCTATGCCCTTAAGCGATGGTGCGCGGTATAATGTCAGCGCAATCACACTCAAAAATGATAATCCTGACCCTGTGTTGCATGCGTTGCAAAACGCTTTTGCGATACCAAAGGAATCTGGCTAATTTTCTACCCGGCATGCAACACCCGCGAAGGTGCATTTAATAGTGCCTGACCCCAATAGTGCCTGACCCCAAAGTACCTGACCCCCAAGTGCCTGACCCTAGTCGCAGTCCGGCTCAATAGTCTGAGGAGCACATGCCGGTAAATGCCGTTTGACAGCGCATATACCGGCGACGGCGGCCAGAACCAAATTGGCAAAAGCGGGGGCATCATGCAAAAATGTCCGCTTCGGTATTGCGATTACTGATAGAATGGTTCGTTTCAAGCATAGTTGTGTTACCATCAACTGTGCAGCAACAATAAAGGGGGGGATCATGGCGACAACCACTCTCGAAAACGGGACCTCCAGCCGAATGACGGGTTGGATCATGCGTCTCCCTTTGGCAGATCAGAACCCATTTTTGCAGTTAGCTTGCACATTAGCTATTTTCGCTGCGGCATGGTTTTTGCGCGTTGCGACCGCCCCCATACTCCCGCCGGGATTTCCCTACGTCACATTTTTTCCGGCCGTCATCATCACCTCGTTCCTGTTCGGAGTTCGCTTTGGCTTGATATCGGCGCTGCTGTGTGGCGCCGTTGCATATTATTATTTCCTCACCCCTGCTTATTCGTTCAGCATCGCTGGCAAGCAAGTTGCGCTTGGTTTTTACGTTTTTGTGGTGGCGACAGATTTGTTGCTTGTGCACGGTATGCAGGTGGCCAACCGGCAATTGATTAAGGAGCGCGAATTAAACCTCAATTTGGCGAATACAAAAGCAGAGCTGGTCCTCGAACTGGAACAGCGGGTTGCCGAGCGAAAGCATGCCATCGACGAACTGCGCGAAAGTGAAATCAAAATACATCTGGCGACTGAAACCGCCGGCATTGGCCTTTGGCATTGGCATATTCCATCTGGGCACGTCACTTGGGATAAAGCAATGTTCGATCTATACGGGCTGCCTCCCACCACAGATGGTCTCGTAAAATATGAAGACTATATCGCCAGCGTCCACCCTGAAGACGCGGCGGACCAAGATGCGGTTTTACAAGACACAGTCAGCAATTGTGGCGCAAGCAAGCGCGAATTTCGGATCCTTCCACGCGACGGTAGTGACGTGCGATACATTCGCGCTGTAGAGATAGCGCGTAGGGGCCCCGACGGGCAGACCGAGTGGGTCGTCGGTACTAATCTCGACATCACCGAAGAAAAAAATCGTGAAAGCCACGTTCGACTTCTCATGGGTGAGATAAACCATCGCGCTAAAAATCTGCTCGCTGTGGTTTTATCAGTCGCAAACCAGACACGCGGGGAGAATCATGTCGATTTTCTGAAAAAATTCTCTGCCCGAGTACAATCATTGGCCGCCGGTCAGGATGTTCTTGTCGAAAATCAGTGGAAGCGGGTGTCGCTAGAGGCCCTGATCCGTGCCCAACTCAACCATTTCAAAGATCTTATCGGCTCGCGCATTTCGATCTCAGGAGAAAATGTGCAATTGTCGTCAGCGGCCGTCCAGACAATTGGCATGGCCGTGCACGAACTCGCCACGAACGCCGCTAAGCATGGCGCTTTGTCAAATATAGAAGGTCGCATTGACATAAGTTGGCACAAGCTATCGGATGGCATCACCGATCGCCTTGTGATGACTTGGATCGAGTCCGAAGGCCCCACCGTTTTTCCGCCAAAAGAAAGCGGCTTTGGTTCGATGGTCATAGGTAAAGTGGTTGAGATGAACCTCGGCGGAGAAGTGACGGTCAATTTTGCGACTTTGGGCTTTTCTTGGCGGCTTGATTGTCCTTTGGACCAAGTCAGCGAACGCGCCACATGAAGGGTTTCAAGACCCGCATATAAAGGCCGTCTTTAATATATGGCTTCCCGCTAACTTGGCACGCCGTTGACGACAGATGCATCCACGCCCAAGTCGCGGGCGATCTCGCGAGCGGTCATTTTTGCCGACATCATCACCGACGGGGTTCCGCCACCAGGTTGCGTGCCTTGCCCGACCAGATAGAGATTGTGCACATCTTCCGACTTATTGTGCGGACGGAAAAAGGCTGTCTGGGTCAAAACGGGTTCCACGCCAAACCCATTGCCAAGATAGGAACCCAGCGTTTCGGAAAAATAATCCGGCGTAATGAAACTCACATGCTTCAACCGCGCCGCAAGGTCAGGGATATAGCCGCGTTCTTCAAGGAAGCTCAGCACCCGCGCGCTGAGTTTCGGGCCTTCGACATCCCAATCGATGCCGCTTGCGTTATTGGGCACGGGGATCAGCGTATAAGCGGCATGATGGCCCGCAGGCGCCATGGTCGGATCGGTCAGCGTCGGGATGTGCAGATATTGTGAGAAATCCGGACTCATCACCTTTTTTTCGAAAATCTCATCGAGCAATGCTTCGTACCGTGGGCCCAATATGATGTTATGATGGCGCAAATCCGGGTCATTGTCGCGGCATTCATAGCCGAAATAAATCACCATTAACGACATGGATTGCTTGCGGAATTTCACCAAAGCATCGCGGTTAATGCGCCGATGCGCCTTATCGACGAGCTTGAGATAAGTATTGGCGTAATCGGCGTTCGACACCACAACATCTGCAAATATCGTTTCACCGCTTGCCAAGGCGACGCCCTTGGCAACGCCGTCTTCCACCAATATGCGCTGCACCGGTGCATTCAGCCGCAACTGGCCGCCCATATCTTCAAACTTTTTGACTAACGCCGCCACCAGTGCGCCCGTGCCGCCCTTGGCATAATGAATGCCCCAGGTCTTTTCGACAAAATGGATCATCGCATAGATAGCCGGCACCTTCATCGGGTTGCCACCGACCAGCAAGGGTTCAAAGCTGAACACCTGACGCATTTTGTCGGATTTGAAATATTTGCTGACCATGCCGAACAGCGACCGCACCGCGCCAAGCTTCAGCAAATCGGGGACAACGCGCAACATCGACCCAAGGCTGCCGAAATAGGTATATCCCAGCGTCAAAAATCCACGTTTAAATATGGCTCTGGCTTGCTCGTGAAAGGCTTCATATCCCGCGAGATCCTCCGGCGCCAAACGCTGGATCTGCGTCCGCGTGCTGACCGGATCGCCATCATAATCAAAAAACGTGCCGTCATCAAAATAGATGCGGTAAAATGGCAGTATCGGAATTATCTCGACATATTTGCTGGTGTTGGGTCCGCCCGAAATGCCTTCACGCACGCGGTTATTTTCATCCAAAATATGCGGTGGAAAGTCTGGTTCACCCAGCATGGCATGGTCTTGCTGCAGGCTAAACAATTCCTCAATGAAATGCGGCACGGTAAGAACCGTTGGCCCCATATCAAAGACAAAGCCATCGGCCTTGCGGACATAGGCACGGCCGCCGGGGGCGTCGAGCGCTTCCACGATTTGCGTATCAAAGCCAAGGCTTTGTAAACGCATGGCGCATGCTATGCCGCCAATACCTGCACCAATGACAACTGCTTTACGTCGCAACATTCTGGATCACCCTTAGTTGCCTTGCTGCTACTGCCTAAAGCGCCGCCGAACAACCTAGATGTTATCCTAGGTTATGCTGGAGGTTATGGCATATCCGCCATGGTCAATAACATCAGCAATCCCGTCGACATGCCCTTGACGCTTTGCGCTTTTTCCACATCAATCCATTCATCAAGCGCATGCGCGCGGCCGCCACTTCCGCCCGATCCGATGGTTAAGGCAGGCACGCCCAAGCTCATGGGCAAATTGGAATCGGTGGATGAGGCGGATAATTGCGGTGTCATCCCATTGGCGCGAATGGCCGCCGCGGCAATTTGCGTAATCGCCGCGCTTTGCGCCGTCATCCCCGCTGGCCGGTCACCAATCAGCTTCGCCTCGGCGACAATCTTACCCTCTCTTACAACACGCGCATTGTTTTCGGCATTTACGCTGTCCTGCACGATCGACAAAAACCGTTGTTCGATTTTGGTCAGTTCCGTCGGACTTTCGGAACGGAAATCAAATTCCATAAACACTTCATGGGGAATGGAATTTACCGACGTGCCGCCGCCTGTGACCGACGCCGCATAAGTGGTTTTCGGGGAAGCGGGCACGGGTATTTTGTATAATTCGGTCACCGTCTGGCCCATCGCCACCATGGGGTTCACAAGGCCAAAGGCGCCATAGCTATGGCCGCCCGGCCCCTTATAGCTAATCCGGTACCGCCGCGATCCCACGCCGCCATTGACCACGCGTTGGGGGTCCGTGCCGTCCATCGACACAAATGCCTTCACTCGGTCCTTATATTTGCCCTTGGTGAGGAGATAGCGCACACCGCGCAAGTCGCCCGGCCCCTCTTCGCCCACATTGCCCACGAACAATATGTCGGTGCGCGGGCGGATATTCTTGTCCTTCATCGCCCGTGCATAGGCCAAAAGGACGGCAAGGCTGCGTGTGTCGTCACCAATGCCCGGCGCATATAATCGGGTGCCGTCACGGCGCACCTTCAACGGCGTGCCTTCGGGAAAGACCGTATCGAGATGTGCCGCAAGGATGAGCACAGGGCCACCCGCAGGGCCCGATCCGCGATACAGGCCCATGGCATTACCCTCGGCATCGATTTCGACGTCCTGAAGGCCCGCTACGCGCAACATATCGTGATAGGCCTTGGCACGCTCTGCCTCTTTGAAAGGCGGGGCCGGAATTTCGACGAGCGTGATGATCTCGTCGACGATGCGGTCATGTTCGGAATCAAGCTGCTGAACCAAAGCATTATAGCGTGCGCTTTGCGCCACCTTCTGCACCGCATCATCGCCTTTCGCAGGCGTCATTGTTGCGCCTAAAGAGGCAATCATTAGCAAGCCTGCGGTCAATGACATATGCGGTATCCTTATCGTTTGTTGTTTGCCCCTATATCTTGGCCGCCGCTTTTCAATTTGTCCATCATGGCAATTGGCCAAGACCGCTGATCAGCCCATGTTTGACACACATAACGGCGCACGGCCCAAGATTAACACTATTTTCACCATGTTCGGCCTATGCCCCGGCCCATGGCGCTTAATCTCAACAAGGCAACCATCAGCCGAAAAATTCTGCTCGTCGCAATTGTCTGCGGCGTGCTTGGCGCGCTCAATCTTTTTCAACCCTTGGCGCTTGGGCTTTATGCCCTGCAAACCAAGGCTGCGGTTAAACCGGTATCTGGCGATATTGTCGTGGTCGGCATCGATTCTGCAGCCATTGATGCCATTGGCCGTTGGCCGTGGCCGCGCGACAAGCAAGCCGAGTTGCTCCGCAAAATCGACGGTTACGCACCAGCGGCAATTTATGTGGACATCGGCTATCAAGGCCGCACCACCGCATATGCAGACAATCGCCTGCGCAATACGCTCGAAACGCTCAAAGCGCCGACCAAAGTGATCGCGCTTGCCTCACGATCCGAAAATGACGCAGCCCGTTCCATCTTCTCCCACCCGGCGGTCGTGGGTTCAACCGATGTGGTGTCAGCTTCGCTTCCATATCTTTTCGGTTTCGTTTGGGACGCGCCGATACACATACAGACCGAACGTGGTCCGCTTATTTCACTTGCGGCCAGTATTGCGGGCTTGGATCAAACAAAGCTCGATAATTTTCCCGTCGATTATGCGTTTGACCCAAAATCAGTGCCTTTAATATCGCCCATCCGTCTTTTCGAACAGACCGCAGACCCGGATATATTGAAAGGGAAGACCGTCATATTGGGTGTCACCGACCCCACGCAAAATGATATCCACTCAATGCCCGGATGGGGCGACCAACCCGGCGTTATCTTTCATGCATTGGCGGCAGAGACACTGAAAAGCGGTATTCCGGTCAGCTGGGGTTGGTTTTACTTTTTCGCCTTTGCCATCATCATTGCCACGATACATCTCACGCGGCGCGGCCTTCAATATAGCAAATATATCAGCTGGGCAGCCGCTTTGGCCATTTTGAGCGCGAGCAGTTGGCTGGCAACGCGGAACATTGCCAATGATCCGATGCCCGCTTTGGCATTGATCGCAAGCGTGGGCATATTAGTGTCGCGCCAAAAGGCTGCGCTTATGCGGTCCCAACGAAATGCAGCAACCGGCTTTTTCAACATGACCGGATATTTGGTGGAGGAGGTTGTTTCAAACGCCCTGTTCATTGGCGCAACGCTGATGCGCGCGGAAACAAGATTGGGATATGTCCGGCAAGAGGACGAAATCGCCATCATGAAGCAAGTGGGCCACCGCCTGTCCACGGTGATTGACGAACAACAGCTCACCCATAATGACCATCAACAATTCCTCTGGGAAATGCCAAGCATATCGACAAGCAAGCTTGCGGAGCATCTGGACGGTTTGCGGCAATTATTTGCCGAACCACTGCTGATCAACGGTCGCAAAATCGATATCGATATTTACTTTGGCGTTGACCGCAACGTGAACAAAAATATCAAAAGCCGCATGGAAAGCGCGCTTGCCGCATCGATAGACGCCAGCGTGTCGCAATCGAGCTTCACCATCGCCACCACTGCCGATTTCTACAATGTGTTACAGCCGCAGTTCGCGTCCGAATTTGCAACCGCGATGCACAATGGCGATTTGGAATTGGTGCTGGAGGCACAGCAAAATTTGGGTGACGGTCAGGTCCGCTCCGCCGCAGCCGCGCTGCGGTGGACGCATCCTGCTTATGGTCAAATCAATACCGCCAAATTATTTGCAATGGCCCGGCACAGCGGCACCTTAAAAACCGTCAGCACCTATTTATGCACACAGGCGATCATGGCCGCAGGGCAATTGGTCCAACAGCAATCCGACTTTGCCATCAATGTCAAAATATCCACTGATATTCTTTTGGAGGACGGCTTTGCAGCGGATATGCTGCACCATATTTTGGACGCCAAATGCCAGCCATCCAACCTGACCTTCGAAGTCATCGATCTGCACGACCATAAATGGAATGATGCCGTCCGCGTGATATTACATAAGTTACAGTTAAATGGCTTTCGCATTGGTATAGGTAATTTCGGCACAACCGATGCCGACATTGATTTGATCAATATATTTCAGCCGGACGAAATATTTTTGGCAAAGAGTTTTTGCGCAGAACTTTTGGGTTCCACGAGCAGCGCAATATTTGCCGCAGGCGCACTGCGAATCGCCAAAGCAAACCACATAATTACGACGGCGAATGGCATTGATGACCGCGATGTACTTACCGCGTTACGGCGCCATGCCTGCCATAAAGGAAAAGGGAAGATCATCGCTACTCCGCTGAATCTTCTCAATTTCTGCTCCATATACTTTACGGCATTTCATAATAAAGTTGGTTAATAAACAATTGTTGAAGATAGTTAATTTTCCATTATATTAAATAGTTGGTCGAGCAGGCCACGTTTTAATGGAGAAACGACATGAAAGCGCTTGAAAAAGCTAAGCAAGTCGAAGACCAAACAGCAGGTTTTTGGGACTGGCTTTTCGGTGGTGGTCGCGCAGGCGGCGTCAACGGATAAGATATTTTCAATTAATGAAAAAGGGGGACATTAGTTCCCTTTTTTTATTTGTAAGACATATAACTAATATTATAGTTTATTAAAACATAAGTGATGTTAACTTTATATGGGTGTCCATGCACGCCGTCGCGGGCCAAAAAGGGTTCAGGGGAAGGGCAATATAATCTCCCGCATGATGCGGTCGGTTTCGAAATATCGGTCGGGGTTGATCTGCACACGGCCCATTTGCGTCTCCCCATCGACTAAAGATAGGGAGGTGGCAGTTGCGACAGCAACTGACGGAGGGGCCCCCTCCACCGTCTGCGACGGTCCCCCTCCCCGTGCCGGGGAGGAATTAGAAACCCCCCGCACGCACCTCACGCCCTTCACCCCCTTCAGGGGAAAAGGGGTTGGGGGAGAGGGGGCTTTGTCCATTAGCTTGGCAAGAAACCCAGTTTAAAAACCATGGGGCGCAAACTGTTGCCCAAGGTGGCGTAGGCGGTTTTGAACGGATCAAAATCGGTCAATTCGGTGTCGCCATATTGTTCCAGTGCCTTGCGGATTTGGTACCAGCCTGCGTCCGCGCGATTGAGTTTTAACTCATCCCTAATCTTATGCGGAAAGTCGATGGCGTGAAACCGCGTCCACAGCTTGCGCCCTTCATCGAGCACCGCTTGCGCTTCGGGGGAGAACGCCATGCCCGCCATATAGCGCACCATGAATTCACTCGCGAACCGCGCTTTGGCGCCGACTTCCGCTTCAGTAAATGGGATGAAGTGGTTGATGAGCGACCAATCGCGATCATTCCAGCGCAACCCATCTGCCCCAGCAGTGAGGTTGCTATTGTTGAACAGCATCCAGATTAGACAATCGGATTTGAAGGCCTCCGTCAACGGCTCGGAGGGTTGCAGAAACTGATCGCGGTCGTTGAGCCATGTCGGCTTTATGAGGCGGCGGACGGAAAAGACGATGGCGGCTTGCCAGAGGTTTTCTGGTGTGACGAAAAACCCTCTGGCACTGCTATAGCCTGAAGAGAGGAGGAATGTCTTTGCAACGGCGTTTTGAAAGTCATTTCCTGCACAATTCAACCATGCAATGGCCCCCTCAGACCATCGGGTACCACGCAGATCAGCGCTCGAAGTTGCTGGGTCAATTGCTCCCTTGAGAGGGATCACCGCTTGCCTGTTCAAAGGCTGCCTAGCCACCCAGTCAGTCAGCAGTTTAAGGCTATCATAATTGAGGAAGGCCTTCTCACCCACCAGATTACCATCCTTGTCCAGTGCCACCGCCGTGACATTGTCGATAACCTGTGTCCCTCCAGTGTCCCAGATGAAGAAGCTGATAGGGAAATCACCCTTCAACCCTTCAAATGTTCTACTGTGGACCGCGAACCCACCGAGATATTCAGCGCGCCAGACGTTTCGAAAATCGTTCAATGTCGGCGTTGAAATATATTTTACTTTGCTGAAGATTGCTAACTTCGCTGTCGGCAATTCCTTGTATGCCCGAGCGATGAACTGCATGAACAACTCATTTGTTGCCTTGCCATATTGATCCATAGCAGTGCGTGCAAATTGGGTGTTTGCCACGCCAAGCTTGTTCTTACCACCCACTATAGGGACGGCAAGCCCACCGCTAGTCGCCTCAGCATAAGGCGGATTGATCAGCACCAGTATCGGCTTCGCGCCCTCTTTGCCCACCTTTGCATCGGCAATTGCCTGCCGCAGGGCCAGCGGCACCTTGCCCGTCAGGCTATAATCAATCTCTCCAAAGTCGGTCACATCGTCGTTCAGATAATCATATTGGAAAATCTCTGCCCCGGCGAAGGCAGGGTTGCCGCGCATAATCGTCACATCTTCCTTATCGAGCGTCGACATGAACACATTGCGCAAATTGCTGTGTTTTGCCTCCAAATTGCCAACGCCCGCGCAATTATCCCAGACGATATATCTGTCCTGCCAATCCGCGCCCAAGGTGGCGGTCAATTGGTCATACGCTTTATCGACAATGTGGAAGGGGGTGTAGAACGCGCCTTTAAACTTCTGCTCATCCATCGGCAGCAGGCTGTCACGCCGTTGCAGCAGATAATGCCGGTGCTTTTCTTCGGGCGGGCGGTGGTAAATATTCCAAAAATTGCGATAGCCGCGATCACTGGCCAATTCATATTGTTGGTTTCCGACGATGAACACTGGCTTGTCGCCACTGAAAAGCAAGCGTGCCCCGGCAGGCCCCTGCATTGCCTCATTATGTCCGTCATGCATGATGTCGGCAAAGAACAATATGGCATAATCGACTTGCCCTGTGACGCCCAATTCAACGCCAACCATCGTCACCCATTTGTCGAACACCTGCCGCAGATTGTCCGGCGTGATGGGGGTGCGGATGATCCGGCCTTGGCGGATCACATCCTTGGTGGCTTTGATAAACTCCGCCTCATACCCGTTGATCGGATAGAGCACGAAATGGCCTTCAATCACTGGTGCGATTTGCGCGGCCAGCGCCTTGTCCGCCGCCGAACCGGATTTGGGCCAGATGATATCGTCATCCTCTAACAAAGGCAGGGCATGCTCGGTCGCCATCAGCGCCGCCTTTTCCCGATCAATGACACCTAGAAAGCCGGGGATGGGTTCGCCACGTCTGCGCGCGGCGCGGACATAAACCAATAATTGCGCAAACATCAGCAATGGCGGGGTTGCCGCTTCCTTCGCCTCAAACCAGATTTCGGGCGTCTGGATATCGACCAGCCCCTTGGACACATTTTTGAGGCCAAGCGCCTTGATATAGGCGTCTTTGACATCCTCTTCGGTCTTGGCCGAAGCAAGGGCTTGCAAGAGGCTCAACGGGCGCGCTCCGGATAGAAAACAAAATCCGACGCACCGACCGTCCTAATGTTGTTCAGATAGCTTTGAATATCCATCGCGCTCGCAGTTCATGTTGACGTAACTCATTGTAAACTGGACCGTTTATGACATTTAGTGACATTTTGTTCGTGTCTTGTCTATGGAAAAATGGGTGAAAATCCTCCCCGGCACGGGGAGGTGGCAGTTGCCCAGCAACTGACGGAGGGGGCCCTCGGTCTGGCATGGCGCTTGAAAGGCCAGCCCCCTCCACCGTCTGCGACGGTCCCCCTGGAATTAAAACAGGCGGGTGCTGATTCTATCCTCCCCATCGACTTGCGATGGGGAGGTGGCAGCCGATGCGCCAGCGTCGGGTGACGGAGGGGCCTTTGGCGGCTTAGGCCCCTCCACCATTCGCTACGCGAACGGTCCCCCTCCCCATCGCAAGTCGATGGGGCGGAATGCATGACGCCGACCCTGCCTCGCCCCTTACCTACTTGACGCCGCACGCATTTTCCCGCCATGCGCTGCCCATGCGTTTCTTTTCCGACAATGCCGCCCCGGTGCATCCTGCTGTCATGCAAGCCATGGCCGATGCCAATCATATCGACACCGCCTATGACGGTGACCAATATAGCGCGCGGTTGGATGCGGCATTCTCCGAACTCTTTGGCCGCGATGCTGCTGTTCTATGGGTGGCGACGGGCACTAGCGCGAATTGCCTTGCGCTCGCATCAATGGTGCAGCCGCATCAGGGCGTCATTTGCCATCGCGAGGCGCATATTGAGGTTGATGAATGCGGCGCACCGGGTTTCTACACCGCTGGCGCAAAATTGATGTTGGTCGACGGCGACGGGGCGAAAATAACGCCTGCGACCGTCACCGCCACACTCGACGCCATTGGCAAGGATGTGCATCAGGTACAGGCCGCCGCTGTATCAATTACCAACGCCACTGAATATGGTATGGTCTACACCCCATCCGAAGTTGCGGCGTTGGGCGCCCTGTGCCGCGCACGCGGGCTTGGTCTGCATATGGACGGCGCGCGATTTGCCAATGCGGTGGCGCATCTGGGATGCACGCCTGCCGACGTCACGGTGAACGCAGGGGTTGATATCTTAAGCTTCGGCTTTGTCAAAAATGGCGGCATGGGGGCAGAAGCCTTAGTCTATTTTGACCCGACCTTGGCCGATGCCGCGCGCTATCGCCGCAAACGGGCGGGGCATTTGCAGTCGAAGGGCCGGTTCCTTGCGGTGCAATTGCTCGCCATGCTGCGGGATGATTTATGGCTGCACAATGCGCGCTCCGCCAATGCAGCAGCGATGGTCATTGCGCAGGCGGCGGGCGAACGCTTGTTATACCCTGTGCAAGCCAATGAGCTGTTCCTGCGCCTCACGCCCGCCGAAGCGGCGGCATTGCGCGCGCAGGGTTTTGACTTTTACGATTGGGGCGTGATTGATGATGTCTGGGGCGCGGCGCGGCTGGTGACCAGTTGGCAACATAAAGAATCCGACGTCGCCCCATTGGCCCGCGCGATCGCGGCCTTATGAGCATGGCAGAAAATGCGCGCCAAGAAGAACCCGGTTTTCTGACGCCACGGGTATGGATACCCTTCATGGTGACGTCTTTGATCTGGGGGTCGACTTGGTTGGTCATCCGCGATCAATTGGGCACGGTACCCACGACATGGTCGGTGACCTATCGTTTCGTCGTGGCGGCGATCGGCATGTTCATCCTTGCGCTGGTGATGCGGCAATCGCTGAAGATTGACCGCTCGATGGTCGGTTGGACGATGTTGCTGGGCGTGTTGCAATTCGGGCTGAACTTCAACTTTGTCTATACCGCCGAACATTATGTGACCTCCGGCCTTGTGGCGGTGGTGTTCGCCTTGTTAATTGTACCCAATGCGGTGTTGGCCAAATATTGGTTGGGACGACCCATCAGCGGGGCGTTCAAACTTGGCTCCCTGATTGCCAGCGTCGGGGTGGGATTGCTAATGTTGCAGGAATATCGCGCCGCACCAATGGGCGGGGCGGACGTGCTGCTGGGGCTATCTTTGGTGTTATGTGCCGTGGCGACGGCGTCTGTGTCCAACGTGCTTCAGGTCACGCCTCGAATAGCGCGTGTTCCAACCATCACGGTTTTGGCATGGTCGATGTTGTGGGGCAGCATTGGCAATAGCATATATGCCTTCATCACAGCGGGTCCGCCGATTGTCGATATGCGTCCCGGCTATATTGGCGGCGTCCTGTATCTCAGCATCATTGGAACGGTCGTCACCTTCCCGCTCTATTTCCGCCTGATCCGCGACATTGGCCCCGGCAAGGCGGCCTATACCGGCGTCGTCATTCCCGTGGTCGCAATGATCCTGTCCACGATATTCGAAGGCTATGTCTGGTCAACGCTGGCGCTGGCGGGCGGCGCATTGGCGATGCTTGGCTTGGTTGTCGCAATGCAGGCGCCTAAGCCCAGCCGGTAATCGGCATATCGCGGCATCCAATGTAGAAGCCGTTTCGCCTTTATATTCGCAATGCGGCGGTTTTCGGCATAAAATCCGCGTGCCATAACCGACAGGCCCGCCGCCGCGATGGACTGCAATGGCGGCCAATCCCGTTGCAGCAGGTCGCACGCATATTCGATGACATCATTTTGCGGCGCGGGCATGTCATCGGCGATATTATAGACCCCCGCGGGACCATCAAAAGCGGCAATGACCGCAGCGACAATGTCGTCAACATGGACGCGGCTGAAAATCTGATCCGGCATATCGATACGATGCGCCTTGCCCTCTGCCACTCGTTCCAGCGCCGATCTGCCCGGGCCGTAAATGCCGGGTAAACGGAAAACATGCACATCGTCGCGCAAGGCCTGCCACGCAAGGTCGGCTTCGGCCCGCGCGGTGCGGCGTCCGCTGCCTATCGGTGCGCTTTCATCGACCCATGCGCCGCCAGTATCGCCATAGACCCCTGTGGAGGAGAGATAGCCAACCCATAAGTCGTCGCGCGCCACAATTGCCGCGCCATATTTTTGGAGCACTGGATCGCCGCCCTCGGCCATGGGCGGAACGCTCGACAAGATATGCGTTGCGGTCTCCAGCGCCGTCAGGACCGCAGCTTGATCGTCAAACGCAATGGCATCGCCGCTGCTCATCCGCCTTGTGCCCGAAACCAACCAGCCGTCGGCGCGCAAAGTGTCGGCAAGCCGAGTGGCGGTGTAGCCCATTCCAAATATAAGCATATGTCGCTGCATATATTCTGGATCGCAATCTAATGGCTTGCCGTCAAGCGCCGCAGTTGCGAATAGAGGTGACGGGAGGAAGCGCAAGGCATGGCAGTTGAGGTAATCAGGTCGGATGCATTAGGTGACATTGCACATGGGTTCCTTGGCCGTATCGGTGGTGTTTCTAAGGGCATTTATGCCGGGCTAAACTGCAGCCTTGGTTCGGACGATGTGCGCGAAAATGTCATCGAAAACCGGCGGCGCGCGGTTGCCGCAATCATGCCCGGGGCAGCACTTTCACGTGTGTATCAAATACATTCACCTGATGTGGTCACTGTCACTGGTCCTATAGATCAAGACGACCCACCCAAGGCTGACGCGCTGGTAACAGATCGCCCGAATATCTTGTTGGCTGTCCAAACTGCGGATTGCGTGCCTGTTTTATTTGCAGACACCCGCGCTGGCGTCGTCGGCGCAGCGCATTCCGGTTGGAAAGGCGCAATTACCGGAGTCAATGAAAGCACGATAGTTGCCATGGAAAAATTGGGGGCCATGCGCGACCAAATAGTGTGCGCCATCGGTCCATGCATCGCGCAAAAAAGCTATGAAGTGGACGAAGGCTTTTTCCGCAACTTCGTTGAACATGCCGCGGCAAACGAACGCTTCTTCACCGATGGGAAAGCGGGCCATTATCAATTTGATATCGAAGGCTATGTCGCGTCGCGACTTGCGACGGCCGGCATTAATGTGGTCGAATGTCTGGGGCAGGATACCTACAGCCAGCCCGAACGGTTTTTCAGTTATCGGCGCAGTTGCCACCTGAACGAACCGGGATATGGCGGGCAAATGTCTATGATCGGACTGCGCACATGAAGGCAGATCGGGTCGGATTTTGGGGCGGACTTGTTGTCTTCTTAGTCATGCTGTTTTTGCCTGCACCCACAGGCATGGAACCATCTGCGTGGCACGTGGCCGCCCTCACCATCTTGATGGCGACCTATTGGATGACGCAAGCTTTGCCGTTGACCGTCACCGCATTGCTGCCGTTTCTGGCGCTGCCGCTGATGAATATTATGACCTCGCCGGACGTGGCGAAGGAATATTACTCGCCCATCCTTTTCCTCATTCTGGGCGGCGCATTTCTGGCGCTCACCATTGAACGTACGGGCATGCATCGCCGCGTCGCCCTCGCCATATTGGGAAAATCTGGACATAGCGTCACGGGCCTCATGATCGCGTTCATGGGTTCAACTGCCTTGCTCAGCATGGTGATGTCCAACACCTCCATCGCGCTTATCATGGTGCCGATCGCGGTTGCCGTCCTTGCCGCTGGCGGGACAAAGCCTGGAGAAACAGACGGCCTTGCAGGTGCGTTGATCATGGGCGTGGCCTTTGCCGCATCAATTGGCGGGCTTGGGACGCTTGTCGGATCGCCGACCAACGCGATTGCAGCCGCGCTTGTGGAAAAGCAATTGGGTATCCAGATCAGCTTTCTGACATGGATGCTCTACGGCCTGCCCATCGTGATTGTCGGCGTGCCCTTATGCGCGTTCATCCTGATGCGGGTGCAAAATGTTACGGCGGGCAGTTTTGACGTAGATGCCGCACGCGCATCAATCGGTAAGGCGCAGCCCATGTCCGTGGCCGAAAAACGGCTGCTTCCGATATTGTTGTTGGTCATTGGCCTTTGGATATCGCAGCAATGGTTGGAACCGCTTTTGCCCAAGGGCGGCATTACCGACGGCAGCATCGCGATTGCGGGGTCTTTGTTACTTTTTCTGATACCCGATGGTACCGGTCGTCCTTTGCTAACATGGCAGGAAGCGGACAGAGCCCCGTGGGGCGTTATCATGATGTTTGGGGGTGGTTTGGCACTCGCTGCTGGTATCACGCAGTCAGGGCTTGCTGGGTGGCTTGGAGAGGCATTAGAGCCCTTGTCCGTAGTGCATCCCATCATCATCGCGCTTGCGCTGACCGCTTTGGTCATTTTGATCACCGAATTTGCCAGCAATGTCGCGACCGCCAGTGGCGTGCTGCCCGTGGTGGCTGGCCTCGTCGCCGCAACCGGCGCTGACCCTTGGTTGATGGCGATGGCTGCATCCATGGCCGCAAGCTGGGGCTTTATGATGCCGTCAGGCACGGGGCCAAATGCCATTGCATGGGCCAGCGGGCACATTGCCTTGCCCAAAATGGTAAAGGCCGGATTTTATCTTGATCTTGCGGGCATTCCCCTGATTGTAGGGGCAGTCTGGCTCGTTGGTGCGCTCGCCATTTTGTAAAAATTGGCATGCCTTGGCGTGCGATCAGGTTTCCGCCACGCGCCAATCGAGAATAGGCCAGCCCTTCGTCTCCGCCAATCGTGCAAGCGGGCCATGCGGGTTGGTCGCGAAAGGCTCATCGGCATAGCCAAGTAATGGCGCGTCGGAGACATGGTCGGAATAGGCACGGATATAACAATTGGCGCGCTCCAGGCCGTGTCTTTCCATCCACTCCTTCACCCGTTCCAGCTTTGCCGCGTCATAGCAATTATGCCCGTCAATCCGCGCCAGCACATGGCCGCTGCTGTCAGTCGAAAGGTCTGTTGCAATGACATCATCAAAGCCCAGCCTTTTGGCAATCGCCTCCACATATAAACGATAAGAAGCCGTCGCCATGACATGACGATAGCCTGCTGCCTTCTCCTCTGCCACGCGCGCGCGCAACTGCGGATAGACGTTTTTGCCCACAACCAAATCCGCATGGCTTTCCAGATATTTGGCAAAATGCGCCTTTGGCACGCGTCTGCCGATCAGCAGAATTTGCGAAAACTGCTTAAGCCGCGCCCGATCCCAAATCTTCAGCGCATATAAAACCAAACCAACTGGCAAAAATGGTGCAAGCAACAATCGCCACGGTGACTTGTTAAACGCCATATGCAGAAGAAACCCATTATAAGTGGCGCGCCGCGTAATGGTCTTGTCCATATCATATATGGCCAGCAAAGTTGTTTTGGATTTCGTCATGATGATCTTAAAGGCATAACTTTACCTAAGAAGTCTACAGGCTTGTGATAGTCCTCATAATAGGCCAATTATATCGCCATGGCTAACTCTGCCGAACTCACTGTTGAATATCTGCCCAGCGGGCAAGTTCTCCGGCTGTCTGGTGACTTCGCCATTGCGTCAATTGGTGATGTTGACCGCCATTTGCGCGACATTGGTGGCCCCTTTTCTGAAATCGATATTTCCGGCGTCACCCATATGGACACAGTCGGTGCCTGGCTCGTCTATCGGACCGCTAAAGAACATAATGCGCAAATCACCGGCGGCGCGAATGACGCTGATCGTTTGATTGATGCTGTCCGCGGTGTCGATCAAGCCGAAGTCGCTGCGAAACCAACGATTTCACCGCTGCATCATTTTTTGGCTGAAGTGGGCGGTGGTGTTGTCGTCGGCATAACGACTTTTTTGCAATTCCTTGGCTTTGTCGGGCAAGTGGTCAAAGCGTTCTTCACTTTGATAATCAGCCCGCGCCGCTTTCGCTGGCACGCGGTGGTTCAACATTTCGATATGGTCGGCGTCCGCGCATTAGGCATTGTCGGCCTGATGAGCTTCCTCATCGGCATCGTCATTGCGCAGCAAGGCGCGGTGCAGCTCCGCCAGTTTGGCGCCGAGATATTTACCATCAACCTGATCGGGCGACTTACTTTGCGTGAACTGGGCATATTGATGACCGCGATCATGGTTGCGGGTCGATCTGGGTCTGCCTTTGCCGCCCAGATCGGAACGATGAAGATCACCGAAGAAATTGACGCCATGCGCACGATCGGTGTTGTCCCTGTAGAAGCGTTGGTCGTGCCGCGCGTGATCGCTGCGGTGATCATGATGCCCTTGCTCGGTATTTTCGCTTCGTTAATGTCGATTATTGGCGGCGGGCTATTGTGCTGGATTGTGCTGGATATCCCGCCAGCGACCTTTGTTCAGCGACTGCGCGAAGTAACGCCGATTACCGACTTCTGGGTTGGGATGATAAAGGCCCCAGTCTTTGGCGCAATTATTGCGATGGCGGGTTGTTTTCAGGGAATGCAGGTCAAAGGCAATGCCGAGCAAGTGGGCCTGAAGACCACTGCTGCCGTCGTGCAGGCCATTTTCCTTGTTATCGTCCTCGACGCATTTTTCGCTGTGTTCTTTAGCGAAATTGGTTGGGATTAAACCATGGCCCCACCCAACATCATTTCCGTCACTGGCCTGTGTAATAGCTTTGGCGACCAAGTGATCCATCAGGATCTCAACATCGAAGTCCGCCGTGGCGAAATATTGGGCGTTGTTGGCGGGTCGGGAACGGGCAAATCCGTACTCATGCGGTCAATCATCGGCTTGCAACAACCAGATTCAGGCGAAATTCGCGTCTTTGACGAAGGCATGATCGGCAAGGAAGAAGATGAAGCCTCCGACGTCCGGCGACGCTGGGGCGTCCTTTTTCAGGGCGGCGCATTGTTTTCAACCTTAACCGTCGCGGAAAATGTGCAGGTGCCGTTGCGGGAATTTTATCCGGATTTCAGCAAAGAACTGCTCGATGAAATCGCGCGCTACAAAATCTTCTTAAGCGGCCTGCCGCCGGAAGCTGCGCATAAATATCCATCCGAGCTATCGGGCGGTATGCGCAAGCGTGCTGGTGTCGCGCGGGCATTGGCGATGGATCCGGAATTGTTGTTTCTGGATGAACCAACCGCCGGGCTTGATCCTATCGGGGCGGCCAAATTCGACAATTTAACACGCGATTTGAAAGAGACGCTTGGCCTAACCGTCTTTTTGATTACGCATGATCTTGATACGCTCTATTCCATTTGTGATCGCGTGGCCGTTTTGGCCGATCAAAAAGTTATAGCCATAGGCGCAATTGAAGAATTGCTCGCCATCGATCACCCTTGGATCAACGAGTATTTCAGTGGCCCACGCGGCCGCGCGGCACGGCGCGGTCACAGCGACGGGGGTGAATCCGCAGGTGCAAAGACGCAGCAGCTAGGAAGGTCATAAGGCAGGCATATGGAAACTAAATCCAATTATGTGATGGTGGGCGCTGTCACGCTTCTCCTTCTGGCGCTGCTGGCGGCCTTTACCGTTTGGCTTTCGCGGACAAGCGATGGCGACAAGAAAGAATATGACATATTCTTTCAGCAATCGGTCAATGGGCTGGCCAAGGGTTCAGGCGTGTCTTTTTCCGGTGTTCCGGTCGGCCAGATTGAGAGCATCGAATTATGGGGGCCCGATCCGGAATTTGTTCGGGTGCGCATAAGCGTCAAGGACTCTGTGCCCGTGCTTCAGGGCACAACAGCGACGATCAACGGCATCGGCTTCACTGGCGTTTCCGAAATTCAACTGGATGGTGCGGTTAAAGGCGCGCCTGCACTAAATTGCCCTAAGGTGAATCCACAGACCGCATGCCCCACAGGCGTGCCCGTCATTCCGACAAAGCCAGGCGCCTTGGGCGAACTGCTCAATAACGCGCCTTTGCTTTTGGAACGGCTATCCACCTTGACCGAACGGCTGACCAACATATTGTCCGACAAGAACCAACAGTCCGTCGAACAGATTTTGGACAATGTGGAGAGCATTTCGGGAACATTAGTAGCGCAAGGACCCGACTTGCGTGCGGCCATTCAGGAATCGCGCATTACCTTGCAAAAGGCGGGCCTTGCTGCCGATGAGATTACCAAAATGGCAGGCTCTACAAATAAGCTACTCGACAGTGAAGGTCGCCCGATGCTGGATGAATTGCGCAAAACATTGCGGTCCGCAAATGGCAGTCTGGCTGCGTTGGAAACGACCTTGAACAATGCCAACCCGGCAATTGAAACGTTGAATAGCCAGACTTTGCCCGAAGTGACACAACTGGCACGTGACTTGAGAGAATTATCGGTATCGTTAAAGTCCGTAACCGAGAAAGTGGACCAAGGCGGCATCGGTAGCGTCGTCGGCGCACCCGCCTTACCCGATTATAAACCCGGCAGCAGGAACCCAAAATGATGTTCAGCAAAATCTCCGGTCCACGCTTATATGCGTTACCTCTCCTCATAATGCTTGGCGCCTGCGTCAGCTTCGGCGGCAAGGCACCCGTCTCCATGCTGCTCCTGACGGCCGACAATGTCGTGTCTGCTGGTGCTGCGCGCACAGCGGCCGTTGCCGATGCCTTGGTTATCCAGATACCGCAAGTCCCGCGCAAGCTAGATAATAACCGCGTGCCGGTCCAGATTGATGCCAGCAGCATAGCCTATCTCAAAGACGCATTTTGGGCGGACAAACCCGCCCGTTTGATGCAGATGTTGCTCGTCGAAACTGTGTCGGCGAAGAGCGGCAATCTTGTGCTCAATGAAGTGGACGCGGGCGGAAAGGCCACGCGCTATTTGTCGGGAAGCCTGCTGGAATTTGGTATCGATGCCACCACCAACGAGGCCGTTGTGGTCTATGACATGGTCAAAATTATACGCGGAAGTGCAACCGAAAAACGCAGGTTTGAGGCACGGCGACCCGTAAACGCGATTGCGCCCGCACCGGCAGGGGCAGCGTTAAATGCCGCCGCGAACGACGTTGCGAGCCAGATCGCCGACTGGGCTGGCTAAAGACCGAACCCCTCAGGCTGCGGCCAATCTGGGGCATAGGTGGCCAATATTTTGAATAATGCCCCCATGGCATCTGGCGCGACCAGTCGGTTACGTGCAGAAGCAATGTCTGCGGCTCTGCTGGGGTTGGCCGCGGCCAAAATTTGCGCACGCTGGTCAATACCAAGAGCCGAAAGCCATGCGCCTTGGTCGCTTGGTCCAGCCACCAAAAGACCACAGTTTTTCGCACAGTTCGACAATTCAAAAAAGTCGACATGCGCCGTCAAATCATGCTGGCCCGGATTGGTGAAAGGGTCGGCATATGTGTGGCTTTGCACTGCTTGCAAAGTGTCGCCCAACGCGGGCTGTGTATAGCCATAGTCGATGACCAACATCACCCCGCCCTGCTGTGCTAGCCGCGCCGAAAGCTGATGCATGATCGATGATGCTTCAGGACAGAGTTCGTAAATACTACCCATGGCGGCAGTGCGAAATTGTTCGGGGATAAGGTCCTCGGTCACGCAAGCGCCGGGCATTGCGGCAAAGCCGGACACACCATCCTGCACAACGACCCGCTCCCGCCAGCCGCCTAGTGTTGAGACAATCTGCCGGATCGGCAAAGCGTCAAAAAACTCGTTTGCCACAACGAACAAGGGCGCATCGGTCGGAAGGGTTTCCAGATTGTCATGGAATGTCGCGTCAGGCACTGCCTGCACCTGCTTGGCGCGCAATGCAGGACTGTTTTCTACAAAATGAACCGATGGCTCCCAACCCAAACGCTTCATTGTTCTCAGCGCGTCTGCCGCCAAAGTCCCGCGGCCAGGGCCAAGCTCTACATAATAACAGGCCGCCGGGCGATGGCGTAACCATAAATCGCTCAACCAAATGCCCACCATCTCGCCAAACATTTGGCTGATTTCTGGTGCCGTGATGAAATCACCTGCTGCGCCCAGCGGGTCAGCGCGCCCATAATATGCGGTATTGGCCACACGCATATATTCGGCAACGCTGACGGGGCCTGATGCCTCTATCTGTTGCGCAAGGCGGACTGCAACTTGCGCGCTGTCAGGTGACACTGTTACTGCCGGCCATGGCCTCTGCACGTTGCTTGCGCGCACCTGCGGTGAACACGAGGAACAGTCCGACCAATATCATCGGAATAGTGAGCCACTGCCCCATGCTCAGGCCACTTGTTTCCACCAACCACTGCAGCTGCTGGTCCGGCTCCCTGAAAAACTCGATGGAAAACCGGGCCGTGCCGTAAATGATTGCGGCCATACCCGTCAGGAACCCCGGCCTATACCGCGCATTGGTTTTCCAGAATAATGGCCACAATATTGCGGCCATCAATAGCCCTTCAAACACAGCTTCATACAATTGGCTTGGGTGGCGCGGCAAATCCCCGCCATTGGGAAACACAACGGCCCAAGGCACGTCAGTGACGCGACCCCAAAGCTCATCATTCACGAAGTTCGCCAAGCGCACGAGGAATAACCCAAAGGGAACGACGCAGGCGACGTAATCACAGACACGCAAGAAAGACAGCTTATGCTTGCGCGCCAAAAGCCAGAGCGAAAATATAATACCAATCGCGCCGCCATGGAACGACATCCCGCCTTCCCACAGTTTGAGTACATCCATGGGGTTCTGCAAAATGGACGGTTGGTAGAATAAGATATAGCCAATGCGTCCACCCAAAATGATGCCCAAGGTGGTGTATAGGATGATGTCATCGGCTTGCGCGCGGGACATTGGCGCGCCTGGACGGACGAGCAATTTCAGCAACATCCAATAGCCAAGCATTATGCCAACCAGATAACCAAGCGAATACCAACGGATCTGAAAGAAGCCCAGATCAAGCGCAACCGGACCTACGCCAAGGTCGGTAAATTGAATAAATCCAGCAGCAGTTGAAATAATCTCGAATGACACAATATTTCCTCAGGATATTTTGACATTCCTATAGAGCCAAATAGAAGACGCACAAAGAGTTTAGGAGAGAATCACATGCCCTCGCAGTTGGACCTTGCAATCGATGCCACCATTAACCGGCTTATGGCCAATGATGGCCCCTTGGCCGTTACCTATGCCGAGAAAAACGGTGTCCAATTGCCCGTTTTCGCCAAAGCGCCGGGTAACATGGCCGACTATTTCGCATTTTTCTGCGCAACCCATGCCGACAAGGAATTTTTGGTCGATGGTGATATCCGTTTAAGTTTCGCAGAAACTTATGGTGCGGCCCGCGCCTTGGCAGGTGGCCTTGTCGAAGGCCACAAACTTCAAAAGGGTGAGCGCGTTGGCATTGCGGCGCGCAACTCGGCCAATTGGATCATTGCCTATATGGCGATTGTGATGGCAGGCGGCGTTGCCACTTTGCTGAATGGCTGGTGGCAGGGCGGCGAGTTGGCTGAAGGCATTCGCATGGTCGGCTGCCGCTTCGTTCTTGCCGATGAACAGCGTGCCGCGCGGATGGCCGGACAAGATCTTGGTGGTTGCGAACTCCTCATCATCAACCATGATTCCCGGCCCTTGGATGGCTTATCGGTTTTGACCGCACAGGGTGGCGGCGCTGCAACAGCGCTGCCAACGCTGGATCCGCTGGATAATGCGACGATATTATACACGTCTGGTTCAACTGGACAGTCAAAGGGTGCCGTGTCAGACCATCGCGCTGTCGTCCAGGGCGCGATGAGCTATGTGGGTCAGACGCTTGTCTTCTTCGAACTCATGTCCGCCAGCGGCCAATCAATGCCAGCGCAGCCCTCGGCGCTCGTCAATGTGCCATTGTTCCACGTCACCGCGTCAATTCCCTTGGTGCTGCAAAGCTTCGCCATTGGCCGCAAGCTC
Source organism: Sphingorhabdus sp. (assembly GCF_044239665.1). Classification (GTDB taxonomy): domain Bacteria; phylum Pseudomonadota; class Alphaproteobacteria; order Sphingomonadales; family Sphingomonadaceae; genus Sphingorhabdus_B. The sequence goes on along the minus strand of NZ_JBIIBA010000004.1, from coordinate 84,094 downwards.
GTGTTGATGCCCAAATGGGACGCAGAAGACGCGATGCGGATCATTGAAAAAGAACGCATCACCTATTTTGTGGGCGTTCCATTGATGAGCATTGAGCTTGCGACGCACCCGGCCCGCCATAAATATGACCTTACCAGTTGCACCGCATTTGCCGCCGGCGGCGCACCGCGTCCTGTCGAGCATGTCAAAAAAATCCGCAAGGAAATGAGCTGGGGCTATCCATTATTAGGGTATGGCCTTACCGAAACCAACGGCGTTGGCTGCGGCAATTTCACGGACAATTATCTGGAAAAGCCAACCAGCACCGGCCCTGCGACCAAGCCGCTCGTAGAAGTCCAAATGCTGGACGATGATGGCAATGTCTTGCCGCAAGGTGAACGTGGGGAAGTGGGCATTCGGACGATTGCCAATTTCAATGGCTATTGGAATAACGAAGATGCCACGCGCGACGCCTTCACCGCCGATGGGTTTTTCCGGACCGGCGACATCGGTTATCTCGACGAAGACGGCTATTTATTCATCGTCGACCGCAAGAAAGATATCATCATCCGAGGCGGCGAGAATATAAGCTGCCCCGAGGTTGAAGCAGCCGCCTATGAGCATGACTCGATAGTCGAATTGTCGGTATTTGGTATCGCTGATGACAAATATGGTGAGGTTCCCGGTATCGTCTATCAGACAAAGGACGGCGTCACGCTGACAGAGGAGGCGTTGAAAGCGTTTTTGGCGCCGCGTCTTGCACCCTTTAAGATTCCTGCCCATTTCTGGCAAGTTGCCGAACCGCTCCCCCGTCTGGGGACGCAGAAAATCGACCGGGTGACGCTGCGACGCGAATATAATGCCAAGATATCTGGTTGATGCTGACAGGATGCCGGATCGCGACTAAGGTCACCTGATGGCATCAACAGCAGAACGGATATTCAAGCAACGCGACATTATCGACCGGAGCGCGCTTGCGGAACAGATTGAAACCATCGTGCGCGAAGACGGGGCCCAGGCACGCCGTCCTCGTGTCGTAGAAATACTGCAAACGGCTCTGACCAACGGTCGGGCCGAAATACAACAACGCCTAAATGCGGCGCCGTCTCAAGGCTATCGCGCATCGGCGGAGCAAGCATTTCTTATCGATCAAATCGTTCGGCTCATCTACGATTATGTCACCGTTCATGCATATCCCGCTGCGAACCGCTCCGCGTCCGAAAGGATCGCGGTGCTGGCAGTTGGTGGATATGGCCGCGGTGAAATGGCGCCGCACAGCGACGTCGATATCGGCTTTGTAACGCCTTTCAAGCGCAGCTCGTGGACCGAGCAGGTTGTCGAAGCGATCCTCTATTTGCTTTGGGACCTTGGGTTGAAGGTTGGCCAATCGAGCAGGTCCCTCGATGAAACCGTAAAGATGGCGCAAGAGGATTTGACCATCCGCACCGCTTTACTGGAAAGCCGGTTTGTTTGGGGCGACCGCGGCGTTTACGAAGAGGCTTCGCTGCGTTTCTGGAATGAAGTCGTCGCCAACACGGCGTCTGAATTTGTGCGCCTAAAAATGATTGAACGCGATGATCGGCACCGGCGCATGGGTGACAGCCGATATGTGGTCGAGCCCAATATCAAGGATGGTAAAGGCGGGCTTCGCGACCTGCACACCCTCTATTGGATTGGTAAATATATCCACAAAGTGTCAGCCGCGTCCGAACTTGTCGACGTTGGCCTGCTGACCATTGAAGAATATAATCGTTTCAGAAAGGCCGAAAATTTCTTGTGGTCGGTGCGTTGCCATATGCACAATATCACCGGGCGCGCGGAAGAACGTCTGACATTTGATCTGCAGCGCGAAGTTGCAGAGCTTATGCAATTTGCCGATCGCCCCGGACGCTCGGCGGTTGAACGGTTCATGCACTTTTACTTTTTGAACGCAAAAACGGTTGGCGACGTAACCGGGCTTTTCCTTGCGCATTTGGACGAAGCTATGGCCAAAAAGGGCCGTCGCTTCTTGCCCAGTTTTGCCCGGAAACCGGGAAAGCTAAACGGCTTTCAACTGGATCGCGGTCGCTTGGCGCTGCCCGATGACGATTTTTTTGCGCAAGACCCCGTGCGTTTGCTCGAGATATTTCATTTGGCAGATCTGCATGAATTGGAAATCCACCCGCTGGCTATGCGCGCGGCCCAAAGGGATGCCCGGTTGATCGACAAAATAGTGCGACGCGACCCCCGCGCTAACGCGCTTTTCCTCGAAATTCTGACGTCTCCACGCGACCCGGAAACGGTGTTGCGCTGGATGAATGAATCTACCGTCTTTGGCAGGTTCATTCCTGATTTCCGCCGCGTCGTCGCGCAAATGCAGTTCGACATGTATCATCATTACACAGTAGATGAACATTCTATCCGCGCGATTGGATTGCTGGCCGATATCAACAGGGGCAAGCTAAAGCAGGATCACCCGCTGTCTACGGCAATGGTGCAACAGATTGTCAGCAAGCGGGTATTGTTTGTCGCAACTTTGCTCCACGACATCGCGAAGGGGCGGGGCGGTGACCATAGTGCCTTAGGAGCCGAGGTTGCCGAAACCTTATGCCCGCGGCTTGGTCTTTCACCGGCCGAGACGGAAACCGTGGCTTGGCTTGTCCGTTATCATTTGTTGATGTCTGCGACCGCGTTCAAGCGGGACTTGGCAGATTTCAAGACTATCTTGGATTTTGCCCAAGCCGTGCAGTCGCCCGAGCGGTTGAAGCTGTTATTGGTCTTGACCGTCGTTGACATCCGCGCCGTGGGGCCGGGCGTTTGGAATAGTTGGAAACGGCAGCTTTTGTCGGACCTGTTTGAAGCCACCGAAGAAGTCCTACGTCTGGGACATAAGCAGCGGGGTCGGGACGAACGGATTGCCTCGAAAAAAGCGAAACTGGCGTCCGCGTTGCAACTGCCCGCCGATACATTTGCTGCTTTTGCCAAAACGCTTCCCGACGCTTATTGGATTGCGGAACCAGATGACATCATTGCGCGCAACGCTCGGCACCTACTTTCCAATGTGGGCACGGGTCTTGCCATTGATGCGTGCTTCTACCCCGATCGCGGCGCGACGCTCGTCACGGTTTTTGCCGCCGACCATCCAGGGTTGTTTTACCGGATAGCGGGTGCCATTCATCTGGCGGGCGGCAACATCATCGATGCGCGCATTCACACCAGCAGTGACGGCATGGCGGTGGACAATTTCCTTATCCAAGATCCGCTGGGTCGTCCTTTTCAGGAGCAAAGCCAGTTAAACCGCCTCCAGCGTATCATTGAAGAGGCGCTCAGCAACCGCGCGCGGTTGATGACACAATTGGATGCAAAACCGAAAGCGTTGCGCAGGGCCGATGCCTTTAAAATCGCGCCATCGGTGTTGATTGATAATCAAGCTTCCAACCGATTTACAGTGATTGAGGTAAATGCGCTGGATCGGCCCGCTTTGCTCAATAATTTAGCGCTCGCGCTGTTTGAATCCAAAGTCACATTGCACAGTGCGCATATCGCCACTTACGGGGAACGCGCCGTCGACACATTTTATGTGACGGATTTGTTCGGCGGAAAAATCGAAAACAAAAACAAGTTAAAGGCACTTGAGACGCGGCTTTTGGAAGCAGCAACAGTCAAGGCGCGCGTGAAGGCAAAGGCTGCGGCCTAAAATCTGCACAGTCATGCGCGCGACTATGCAAGCGACGCAAAAAAAAGGCCGGTCTTTCGACCAGCCTTTCTTTTAACCTGAAAACAGATTGGGAATTACATTCCCGAACCTGGACCGTAGGTGACTTCCACGCGACGGTTTTGCGGTTCACGCTCACCATCTGCAGTTTGTACCAATGGTGCAGTTTCGCCAAATGCTTCCGTAGCAATCGCGCCAGCTGTTACGCCCTTGGACTCAAGATACGCACGAACGGTACCGTTACGACGCTCTGAGAGGCCAACGTTATACTTTGCAGTACCCGACTTATCGGCGTGACCTGCAAGCATAACCTTCGCGCTGCCACAGTTCGAATATTGCGCAACGGCATTATCGAGAACCGAAGCCGCGTCTGTACGCAGGTCCGATTTATCCCAATCGAAGAATACGATATAAGGACCTGTGTTGCACACCGGCGCAGGTGGCGGCGGTGGTGGCGGTGGTGGCGGTGGTGCCACATAAGGTGGTGGTGGTGGCGGTGGTGCCACTTCAACAGGCGCAGGTGCGCCGCCGAAGTTGTAAACCAAGCTTGCCATGATGCTGTGCGAACGGAAGCGTGTGTCGACCGCACGGCCGAGACGATCAACCAGGCTGACCTTGTCTGCGTTAAAGAAACGATACTTTACGCCAACGTCCCAGTTATCGCTCAATGGCGCACGAACGCCAGCGAGTGCCTGCCATGCAAAACCCGTATCCGAGTCATCAAGGAATGCTGGTGCTGCGAGCACAGCTTGCACATCTACGCGTGCAACGCCAACGCCGCCGCCGATAAAGCCTTGAATGCCATCATCGTCACCGAAATCCAACAGTCCATTGACCATGAAGCTCAGTGCATTTGCATCACCATCGAGCTCATATGTGCCGGCACTCCGCAAAGCAGTGCTGGTACCGCTCGTGATCTGGGGCGATTGGCTGGTTACGCCAGTTACATCTGCCTTACGATACGAAACTTCTGATTCAAGACGGAAGCCACCGAAATCATATCCGACAACGCCGCCAACATCATAACCCTTGTTCGTGTCTAATGATGCCGCATCACTGATGACACCAATATCCAAAGCAAGGTCTTCTACTAACATGGCACCGCCATCAACTCCAACATACCACTGGTTGTCGCGGGCCAAAGCCGGTGACGCCAGAGCTGTAGAAGCGAGCGCCAAACTTATGGCTAACTTACGCATCAACTTTCCCCTTATCTATCTTAGGAACGGAAATTCGAGAACCTTTGTCTACCAATTCTGTTCCATCGATGCAAGTCGCTATGTCTCTATACTGTTGCCAAAATGTCGCCATTATTCACAATCTATGATAATATTTGCAGCGTTTTCCGCCGTTTTCGGTTCATGTTGCTAAAATGCCGATCAGCCGGAAATATTGTAAAATCGCAACAATAGCTGCGCGCGCCTCGCTGTCGACGGCCGTGCCGTCAGTTGGATTAGGGACCGTAGGCGCGGTCGTCCATTGGCCGGATATGAACCGGCTGTGCCGCCGTGTGGATTTGTTCCAAACCCCCATGCCTTCATGGGGAATGACAAAGCGCCAACTGCCTCCAATCCAACAGGCAATCTGACCAGCTTTGTTTGCCCAGGCACCCGTTGGGGTCCCATTAATGATCCAACACTTACCGCTATCATTGTCGGTTGCGGTCGGTGCAACCGTCAAGGCAGCTTCGACTGCCATATGCAGCAGCGCATCGATGATAACGAGCGCTTCATTATGCTTAATTTCTTTCTGCGCCGCTCGCTTTGCTCCTTTTGGCTTTTGGGACTTTTCTTTTTCGGCATTACCGTGCTCCAGTGAGTTGACTGCCCAATCTTTCACCACCCCCACCCACAACAGCATTTCGCATCTCCCCCGCTTTCGCTACAGCACCCGCATGTCCCGCATCATTCTGTTCAACAAACCTTATGGCGTCTTGCCGCAATTTACCGACATGGGGACGGAGGGTTCGCCGCGGCCGACTTTGTCGCAATTTGTGGATGTGCCTGGCGTCTATCCTGCGGGGCGGCTCGATATGGATAGTGAGGGGTTGATGCTGCTAACCGATGATGGCCGTTTGCAGGCGCGGATATCGGACCCCAAATATAAAATGGCCAAAAGCTATTTGGTGCAAGTCGAAGGCGACGTGACCGACGATACGCTGGTGCAGTTGCGGCGCGGCGTATCGTTGAAGGATGGCCTGACCCTGCCGTGCGAAGCCGAGCGGATTGCCGACCCCATGCTATGGCCGCGCGACCCGCCGATCCGCGTGCGGCTGTCGGTGCCCGATAGCTGGATCATGCTGACGATCCGTGAGGGCCGCAACCGCCAGGTCCGACGCATGACCGCTGCCGTCGGGCACCCGACCTTGCGGTTGGTCCGCCGCGCGATTGGCGAATGGACGCTTGATGGCCTTGCGCCGGGAAGCTGGCGCGAAGTCGAGGTCTAAACCAAGGCCCTCAATCACCCGACGGGCGCGGGATTCGCTTGCCCTTCGTCCGGCTGGTCAAATGAAACTGCCCGCAACGGTCGCACGCATAGTGCCGCAGCGTGATTGTCGCCTTTGCAATCGCCGATAGCGCGTCAGCCTCATTTGCATAACGCGCTTTCTTCGCGCAGATGCTTAACCGCGTGCGCAGATCAATCCTCGCTGTCAAATGCGATGCAGCCATTATTGCAGAGCTGAGTTAGCAAATCGATGGCCGCCGCGCTGCCCACCAATGCGACGTCGAGAACCACGCTATCCGCAGCGCACAAATCTTTCGCCAAGGCCGCCGTCTCGCCAATGCAGTCAAAACAGACACCATCGGCAAACAGCATGAGCGCGTCCGCGCCTGTGGCGATAAAAGCCAATCGGCTCGCCGGATTGCGCGACAGCGGCACTTGCGCGCTGATCGCCGCGCGCACGTCCTGCGGCGTAACGGGTATTTCGGGTCGCCAATCCACGTCGGGATATTTGGGCGCGCTGTTGAAGGTGCCGAACCAGCGGGCGAAATGCGCAGGGTCGGACAAGGATTCCAGCACCATCTGCTGCAAGCGGGCAAGCGCCTCAGGCAAAATCTCGCCTGCATTGGCCTGGTCCTTCAAATCTGGGTCGCGGTAGAGTTCGTCATCTGGAATCCCATCCAGAACATCATCGACATAATGCCCCAAAAGGTCGGCGCGCGATGGTGCGCGGAAACCAACCGAATAGGTCATGCAATCCGAACCCACCGCAACGCCATTATGCGCGATGCCCGGCGGGACATAGAGGATATCGCCGGGTTCCAACACCCATTCCTCGGTCGCCGCAAATGCGCTGAGCAATTTCAAATCGTTATGCGGCAGCAACGGCGTATCAGCATCGCAGTGCGGCCCGATCTGCCAGCGGCGGCGGCCAAGCCCTTGGATGAGGAAAACATCATATTGGTCGAAATGCGGTCCCACCCCGCCTTGGTCGGCGGCAAGGCTGACCATCACATCGTCGATGCGCCAATTGGGAATGAAACGGAACGGCGCGATCAGGTCGGCAACCGCCGGCACATGATGGTCGACCGCTTGCACCAGCAATGTCCAATGGCTTTCGCTTAAGCCAGAAAGCCGTTCTTCGGCCAGCGGACCTTGCTCCATCTCCCAACCCGCATCGGTTTGGCAAATCAGCCGCGATTCCATTTCCTCTTCGCAGGCCAGCCCCGCCAGCTCGTCCGGCTCCAGCGGGTTTTGCCAGTCGCGAAACGCATTGCGGATCAGCAGCGGTTTTTTCTGCCAATATTCCCGCAGAAATTGGTCAATGTCGAAATTTTGAAAGTCCATGACGTCGCGCTGTGGCCTAAAACGGCAAAATGCAAGCGTCAGCGCGCAAACAAATTCGCATCATCGGCAAATGCCTTGAACTCCAACGCATTGCCGCTTGGGTCATAAAAAAACATCGTGGCTTGCTCGCCCACTTGGCCCTTGAACCGGATATGTGGCTCGATACCAAACCGGACGCCCGCCGCCTTTACGCGTTCTGCCAAGGCCTCCCATTGGTCCATGTCCAAAACAACGCCGAAATGCGGGACGGGGACGTCATGCCCATCCACCGGATTATGCGTCGAAACGCTGCGCGCCGACGCATCCAAATGTGCGACAATTTGGTGGCCGAAAAAATTGAAATCGATCCATTGGTCGGACGACCGCCCTTCGGCGCAGCCCATGATGCCCCCGTAAAAATGCCGCGCTTCGGCAAGATCGTGGACAGGAAAAGCGAGATGGAAGGGACGTAAGCTCATTTGGATGTCACCGGCTTGGGCAAGGGTTTGTTGAAGCTGTCGGCATTAGCAAGTTCCGCCGTCATTTGCACGGCGCAATAGTTGATCCGCGCCAAATCACTTGGCCGCTGAAATTCGGCTTTGGCGGCTTCCGCCATAGCGACCGCGACCAATTCGCGCGGTTGCCCGCTTTGCGTGGTGACGCGATTACCGACAATGCCGGCCCATTTTTTGCCCAATTGGCGAACATCGGGTGCATCGGCTGACGCCGTGCCTGTCCGCTGTTTCTCGGCCAAGGTCGCAATGACGGCGACACAGGCAATATCGCCTTGATGGGCGTCGGTGAGCGCGGACGGGGGAGTGGCGACAAGCGCAATTGCGAAAAATATCATGGCCCTGAATTAGCAGGCAAACGGCGAACCGCAAGCAAGGACCTTGTTTGCCCGATTGCATTTGTCACATATGAACGGCAAAGGCGAAGGCGTGCAGAAAATCTCCGCCCTGCTTCACCGATTTGCGCGCTCGGCCGCTATAGGCGCTGGCGCATTGTCGGCTTATGGCTTTGAACCTTGGGGGCTTTGGCCGCTGACGCTCGTTTGCTTTGCGTTGCTGATCCATCTGATCGCGCATGCCCAAAATACAAAGCGGGCGTTCATTCTTGGCTGGCTGTTCGGGGTCGGGCATTTCACCTTTGGCAATCAATGGATTGCGGTCGCCTTTACCTTTCAGGCCGCGATGCCAATCTGGCTAGGCTATATCGCCGTGGTCGCGCTGGCTTTGTATTTGGCGGTGTATCCTGCCTTGGCGGCGGCAGGGGCGTGGCTGCTTTCAAATCCTCCCCGTTCACGGGGAGGTGGCGCGCGCGCAGCGCGTGACGGAGGGGAAAATGCCGAAAGGGCGGCGGATGAAGGCACCCCCCCTCCACCGCCTTCGGCGGTCCCGCTCCCCGTGCCGGGGAGGATTTCACTCCCCCTCATCCTCGGTTTTGCTGGCCTGTGGATCATCACCGAATGGCTGCGCAGTTGGGTGTTCACCGGCTATGTCTGGAACCCGTTGAGCGTCATCACTTTGTCCCTGCCTTATGCGGCACAGCTTGCCAGCGCGGTTGGGACCTATGGCATGTCGGGTGTCATCATTTTGGTTGTCGGCGGCGTTTACAAATTTACGTCGCTTTGGACGCGGGCATCCAACGCCGAACGCAGTAGCGGCGGATGGACAGGCTATTTCATTGGTGGATTGTTGCTCTTTGTATTCGCCGCGATAGGAATTATCGCGCGTGTTTCGCTCTGGGGCGGATTTTTCAGCAGCACGGTTCCCCAAACACAACCCATCGCCGTCACCGTGGTCCAACCCAATATCTCCCAAGCCGACAAATATGCACCCGGCTATGACGTGATCAACTTTGCCAAGCTGGCGATGAACAGCCGCCCTTTACAGGGTCAAGGTCCGCGCCTTCTCCTTTGGCCAGAGGCGGCGATTCCGGACTATTTGGAGGATGGCTATCCTTATCATTATTATCGGGGGCAGGCTGGCGACAGCGCCGCTGGCGCACGCGCGCGGCTCACCACGCTGATGGCCGATAATGATGTGCTGGTAACAGGTGCAAACCGCCTTATTTTCGAAAAACGGCAATTGGTCGCTGCACGCAACAGCGTGTCCGCCATGGACGCCTATGGCCGCATCCTTGGCCATTATGACAAGGCGCATTTGGTGCCTTATGGCGAATATCTGCCTTTGCCATGGTTATTGAAACCGCTTGGATTGGCGCGATTGGTGCCGGGCAGCCTCGATTTCTGGCCTGGCCCGGGCGCGCAGACAATCACCGTGACCATTGACGGCAAACCCGTCAAAATTGGCATGCAGATTTGCTATGAGATTATTTTTTCCGGCCAGACGGTGGACCGCAAAAACCGGCCCGATTTCATCTTCAATCCATCCAATGACGCGTGGTTCGGCACTATTGGCCCGCCGCAGCATTTGGCGCAGGCACGGTTGCGTGCAATTGAGGAAGGCCTACCCGTCATCCGCGCAACACCCACAGGGATCAGCGCCATCATCGATGCCAATGGCCAGATCACGCAAAGCCTGCCCTTAGGCATTGATGGCCGCATCGATGCGTTTTTACCGCGCGCCAAAGCGCCGACCTTGTTCGCCCGTTTCGGTAACGTCCTTCCGCTCGGTCTGGCCGGAATGCTGATTTTGTTGGCATTGTTACCGCTTGCCCACCGCCGCGCTTCTCGCTAAAGGCATATCACGATATAAAGAATTCTTTATACGCAGACACAGCAATAGACTGGAAAAACCATGCGCTCAAATTACCTCTTCACGTCCGAATCCGTGTCCGAAGGACATCCTGATAAGGTTTCGGACCAAATTTCAGACGCCATCGTCGATCTGTTTTTATCCAAAGATCCCGAAGCGCGCATCGCCTGCGAAACCTTGACCACGACGCAATTGGTTGTGCTCGCGGGTGAAATTCGCTGCAAAGGCGTATATGAAAATGGCCAATGGGCCGATGGCGCCAAGGCAGAAATCGAGGCTACCGTCCGCCGCACCGTTAAGGAAATTGGTTACGCACAAAAGGGTTTCCATTGGGAAACGCTGCGCTTTGAAAATAACCTGCATGGCCAGTCTGCGCACATCGCGCAGGGCGTAGACGCCGCAGGCGACAAGGACGAAGGCGCAGGCGACCAAGGCATCATGTTTGGCTATGCCTCGACGGAAACGCCCGACCTCATGCCAGCGACGCTGGATTACAGCCACAAGATCCTTGAGCGCATGGCCGCAGACCGTCATTCCGGTGCCGCGCCATTTCTTGAGCCTGATGCCAAAAGCCAGGTTACCTTGCGCTACAACAATGAAGGCAAGCCAGAGGCCGCGACCGCAATCGTTGTGTCGACACAGCACGCGCCGGGTTATGACCAAGGTGCGAAGGAAGCCGAGCTGCACAATTATGTGAAGGGCGTCATCGCTGACCTGCTTCCCGCCAGCCTGCTGACCGAAACCGAATATCACATCAACCCAACGGGCAGCTTCGAAATCGGCGGGCCTGATGGCGACGCGGGTCTGACGGGCCGCAAGATCATTGTCGATACGTATGGCGGCGCAGCCCCGCATGGCGGCGGCGCGTTTTCAGGCAAGGACCCGACGAAGGTCGACCGTTCTGCCGCCTATATCACCCGTTATTTGGCGAAGAATATCGTCGCTGCTGGCCTTGCGACACGCTGCACCATTCAGCTCGCTTATGCCATTGGCGTGTCCAAGCCTTTGTCGCTTTATGTCGACACGCACCGCACTGGCACGGTCGGCGATGACCAGATTGAAGCCGCGATCATGGGCATCGCAAAATTGGGTGGCCTCACGCCCCGCGCTATCCGCACGCATCTTGGCCTGAATAAACCGATTTATCGCAAGACCGCCGCTTATGGCCATTTCGGTCGCACGCCCGAAGGTGACTTCTTCCCATGGGAACGCACCGATCTGGTCGAGGACCTCAAAGCCGCTTTGGCGTGATTAGGCTTGCAGGGTGGCGGCCGAAAGTTTAGCCGCCACCTTCATGACTGCGAACAAAATCGGGGACCCAACGACGCTGAACCGCCTCTATGGCCGTTCAAAGGGTAAAAAGCTGCGTGCCGAGCAACATGACTTGGTCGACAATCTCCTGCCACAGATTTCGGTGCCGGACGAAGGGGCGCTAAGAAGCCAAGAATTGTTCGGCGACGACCGCGCAATGCATTTTGAAATTGGTTTTGGTGGCGGCGAGCATTTGGCGTTTCGCGCCGACCTGCTGCCCGATCACGGCTTTATTGGCTGCGAGCCATTTCTGAACGGCGTTGCGCAAGCTTTGTCCCATATCCGTGAAGGTGGCCTGCACAATGTTCGCCTGCATATGGGCGATGCGTTGGAGATGTTGCGCCGTGTTCCGGACGGGTCATTATCCTTCGTCTATCTGCTGCACCCCGACCCATGGCCAAAGGCGCGGCATGTAAAGCGCCGGATGATGAATGACGGGCCAGTCGATTTGATTGCAGCAAAGTTAAAACCCGGCGGTGAGTTCCGCTTTGGCACCGACCATCCCATTTATGTCCGTCACGCGCTGATGATTATGCAGCGCCACCGGCCGCAATTTGACTGGCTGTGCCATAACGCGTCCGATTTCCAAAACCGCCCCGGCGGCTGGCCGGAAACCCGCTATGAGGCAAAAGCGCGCCGCCTTGGGCATGAAGTCTGGTATTTCCGCTATCGCCGCAAAGAAACCTAGGGTCAGGACCTAAGCCAAAGATAAACATTCGACGAACTTGGCCAAGCGTTCGACGAGAGACGATGCACGTGGTGCAAGCTGCGCAAAATGCGGTATGGAAGGATATGGAGAGAGCTACGTCCCCGCATCCGCTCATTGCCCCCCAGATGGCGTTGTTAACCATCGCTGGTTTTTGGGCCTTTTATGCGCTGATCTTGTCGCTACGCGCCGCATTGCTGGATTTTCCTGCGCAAGCTACTCTATTCGAACGACGCTTGATAGTGGCGTTGGTTGGCGTGCTTGTCACTTGGCTGCTCTATGTCGGTTTGCGTATGGGCGACCGCCGTTCGCTTGGCTTTCGGGTCAGTCTGGCGTTTTTGGGGGCCATTCCGTGCGCCATAACATTGGCCTCCGCCAATTTCTATATCTTCAACCTATATGACCCCGTCAGCCTGTTTAAGGACCCAAGCATGGGCCGCTCGGTTGAAGATCTGAAAGCGCAACTGGGCCTGTCCTCTTGGCAGGAAATTGCCGATATCTCAGTGACGCATTATTTTTTCCTGATCGCATGGGGATCGCTCTATGTCGCCATTGGCTATGCCCGTGAAGTGCGCGAAGCCGAACGCAAAACGTCCCGCTTTGCACAAGCGGCGCAAGATGCCGAGCTGCGTTCCTTGCGCTATCAGGTCAATCCGCATTTCTTGTTCAATACGCTGAATTCGCTTTCCAGCCTTGTCATGACCGGAAAGCCCAAAGAGGCCGAAGCGATGATCCAGAATTTGTCCAATTTTTATCGGACAAGCCTGTCGTCGGACCCGCTGGAGGATGTGACGCTTGCAGAAGAAGTCGAACTTCAACGGCTATATCTCGAAATTGAAAGCGTGCGTTATCCCAAAAGGCTGCGTGTCAAAATCGACATTCCCGATGCTTTGTTGGGGCAGCATGTTCCGGCATTGATTCTGCAACCTTTGGTCGAAAACGCGATTAAATACGGTGTCTCGCGCACCACCCGTCCGGTAGAATTGACCATCAGCGCCAAAGCTGAGCGTGATGTTCTTATCCTCAGCGTCATCGATGATGGCGAAGCCGCCGATCCAGACCATATTGGCGGAAACGGTATTGGCTTGGCCAATGTCCGCGACCGATTGGAAGCACGCTATAAGTCGGCGGCGCGCCTCGATACACAAGCGATACAGGGCGGGGGCTTTGTCGCCAATCTGCGTTTGCCCCTAAGCCGGAGGATATCGGCATGAGGCGGCTGCGGACGTTGATTGTCGATGACGAGCCGCTGGCCATTGAGCGCCTTCAAATATTAAGCGCTGATCATCCCATGATCGACATTGTCGGCACGGCAAATGACGGTGTGGAAGCGCTGCGCATTGCGCAAACATTGACGCCGGACTTGATTTTTCTCGACATCGGTATGCCCAAAATGGACGGCATCAACGCCGCCCGCGCCTTGGGGCTTATGGCGAAAAAACCCGCAATCATCCTCATCACGGCTTATGATAATTTCGCGGTTGAGGCGTTTGACCTTGATGTCGTGGACTATGTCCTCAAACCTGTGTCGAGCGAACGTCTTGGCCGCGCAATCACCCGCGCATCTGGCGCATCTGAGGCCGATGCGCATGTGCCCGAGCTTTCGGCAAAAACAAACAGCGGTTACGCGCATGAATTTTGGGTGTCCCACCGCGCGGAGCTTATTCGGGTCGCCGCGATGGATATTGAACGGATTGAGGCCGAGCGCGATTATATGCGGCTATATACCAATGGCCGCAGCTATTTGCTGCACCAGACGATTTCTGCGCTGGAGCAAAGATTGGACCCCGAACAATTTCAGCGCATTCACCGCAGCCATATAGTGCGCCGAGATCTTATCACTGGCCTTCGGCATGAAGGTGGCGGGGTCTGGCACGCTTTATTGGGCGAAGATCACGCGATGCGCATCGGGCGTAAATATCTCGCCGACGTCAAGCGGCTCGCCGGAAAATAGAAAACTCCAATAGTCGCGCGCCAGCCTTGTTGGGTCTGTGGTGATCAGTCGATGCGCTTGGGTTTTTAAATCAATCCAGCAAGCGGGCTGGAGGGATCCGCATACATACGCCGGCCCATTCGGCCCGCCAGATAAGCCATGCGACCTGACTGGACTGCCAATTTCATCGCCATTGCCATAGCAACGGGATTCTTAGCCTCGGCAATCGCGGTGTTCATCAACACGCCTTCGCAGCCCAACTCCATCGCAACTGCCGCATCGGAGGCCGTACCAACGCCCGCATCGACCAATACCGGAACCTTCGCGCCCTCAACGATCAAACGGATGGTGACGCGGTTTTGTATGCCAAGCCCCGAACCAATCGGCGCGCCAAGCGGCATCACAGCCACGGCGCCTGCATCTTCCAATTGCTTGGCGGCAATCGGATCATCGACGCAATAGACCATCGGCAGGAAGCCTTCCTTGGCCAAAACCTCAGTCGCCTTTAACGTTTCGCGCATGTCGGGATATAATGTCTTAGCCTCGCCCAATACCTCAAGCTTGACCAAATCCCAGCCGCCCGCCTCACGCGCCAAGCGCAAGGTGCGGATCGCATCATCGGCGGTAAAGCATCCGGCGGTGTTGGGCAGATAGGTATATTTTTTGGGATCGATATAATCGGTCAGCATCGGTGCCTTTGGGTCCGACACATTCACGCGCCGCACGGCTACGGTGATAATCTCCGCGCCCGACGCCACAAGCGCGGCGGCATTTTGTTCAAAATCCTTATATTTGCCTGTCCCCACAATCAGCCGCGAATGAAAAGTGCGTCCGGCCACTGTCCAGCTATCATTTGGGGCGCTGCCCTGCCCACCGCCAACAAAATGGACGATCTCCAGCCGATCACCATCGGCCAAGACCACATCTTCCAAGGTTGAGCGTGAGACAATCTCCAAATTGCGTTCTACCGCGACCTTGGCCGGATCAAGCCCGATGTCGCGGACAAGATCGGCGACGGTGGCATGGGCACGAAAACGGCGCAATTCGCCATTGAGCGTCAGGGCAATCGAATCCAGGGACAGGGGTGAGGTCATTTCATCTCGCAATTTTTATTCACGCGCATATAGTGTCGGGCGAGCACAGTGCGCAACCGCTGCTTTGACATTATCTGGGGAATATCCTTTGGCCGACCAGCCGGTAATCTTTGTTCTGAATGGACCAAATCTCAATTTGCTGGGCACAAGAGAGCCCGAAATCTACGGTACCGACACGTTGGATGATATCGCTGGCCATTTGGACGACCGTGCGCGCGCCGCAGGGGCCCTCATCGATTTTCGGCAGTCCAACCATGAAGGCCATTTGATCGATTGGCTGCATGAGGCGCAAGCTGTCGGTGCAAAGGCGGTATTGCTGAACGCTGCTGGCTACACGCATACGTCGATCGCGATTTTGGACGCGATTAAGGCGATTAATGTCCCGGTATTTGAAGTGCATCTATCCGACCCGCATCAGCGCGAAGATTTTCGGCATTTAAGCTATGTTGGCATGGCCGCGAAAGAAGTGTTTGCCGGACATGGCGCAAAATCCTACGAACTGGCGCTAGACGTAGCGTTACAACTTTGACATTAGGCGCTCCAAAGTAAATTCAGAGGCCCAAGGAGTTTTACATGGCGGCAAAGACAGGAACCACTGGCAGCATGCAAGTCGACACGGACCTTGTCCGCGAACTGGCGGCGATGCTGAACGACACAGGCCTCAGCGAAATTGAGGTGGAGGACGGCGAACGCAAAATCCGCGTATCCCGCAATATGACCGCTGTAGCCGCACCGATGATGGCAGCGCCCGTCGCGGCGCCCGCAACTGCGCCAGCAGCCGCCGCAGCCGCACCAAGCGCCCCTGCGATATCCGCCAATGCGATGAAGTCACCGATGGTCGGCACGGCGTATCTGACGCCTGAACCCGATGCCGCACCCTTTGTCAGCGTGGGTCAGCAAGTGAAGGCGGGCGACACCGTTTTGATCATCGAAGCGATGAAGGTCATGAACCCGATTGTCGCCGCCACGTCGGGCACCGTCACCGAAATCTTGGTCGAAAGCGGCCAGCCAGTTGAGTTTGATCAACCCCTGTTGGTGATTGCGTAAACATGGCCATTGAAAAAATCCTTATCGCCAACCGTGGCGAAATTGCGCTGCGTATTCACCGTGCTGCGCATGAAATGGGGATCAAAACGGTTGCCGTCCATTCCACCGCTGATGCCGACGCCATGCATGTGCGGTTGGCAGATGAGGCAATTTGCATCGGGCCGCCTTCTGCGACCGACAGCTATTTGAATATTCCGGCGATTATTTCTGCCGCCGAAATCAGCCATGCCGATGCGATTCATCCCGGCTATGGCTTCTTGTCGGAAAACGCGCAATTTGCCGAAATCGTCGAAAGCCATGATATCACATGGATCGGCCCCAAGCCCGAACATATCCGTACCATGGGCGACAAGGTGGAGGCGAAGCGGACCGCAGGCGCCTTGGGCTTGCCGCTTGTTCCCGGTTCCGATGGCGCGATTGAGGATGTCAATGAAGCCAAAGCCATAGCGCGCGACATTGGCTATCCGGTCATTATCAAGGCAGCCTCCGGTGGGGGCGGGCGCGGCATGAAGGTTGTGAACAGCGAAGAAGAGCTGGAAACCCAGATGCAGCAAGCAGGGTCCGAAGCGAAAGCCGCCTTTGGCGACGCGACGGTCTATCTTGAAAAATATCTCGGCAACCCGCGCCATATCGAATTTCAGATTTTCGGTGATGGCAATGGCCATGCCGTCCATTTGGGCGAGCGCGACTGTTCCTTGCAACGGCGGCACCAAAAGGTGCTGGAAGAAGCGCCCTCGCCTGTGCTGGCAACGGCCGAGCGGGATCGCATGGGCAATATCTGCGCCAAGGCGATGGCCGATATGGGCTATCGCGGGGCTGGCACCATCGAATTTTTGTGGGAAAATGGTGAATTTTATTTCATCGAAATGAACACACGGTTGCAGGTCGAACATCCTGTCACCGAAATGATTACGGGCATCGACCTTGTCCGCGAACAAATCCGCGTGGCCGAAGGCAAGCCGCTGTCGTTTCGCCAAGAGGATGTGACCTTCACGGGCCATGCGGTGGAATGCCGGATCAACGCCGAAGATCCGCACAGTTTCATGCCGTCGCCTGGCACGGTTAGCTGGTACCACCCGCCCGGCGGCTTGTATGTCCGCGTCGATAGCGGCCTATATCATGGTTATAAGGTCCCGCCATATTATGACAGCATGATCGCCAAGTTGATTGTCTATGGCCAAACGCGTGAAGGATGCCTGATGCGCTTGCGCCGGGCGCTGGGCGAATTTGTGATTGAGGGTATGAAGACCACGATTCCATTGCATCAACGGCTGTTGGAAGAACCTGATTTCCAGAACGGCAACTACACCATCAAATGGCTTGAAGAATGGCTGGCGAAGGACGCGAAATAACCCTCTCCCGCCGTGAGGTAGCCTTTGGGCTGGCGGCGCTGCCGCTGGCCGGCTGCGCGTCTGTCGGTCCTGACCGTGATGTATTTTTCATTTCAGCGGACAAGGCCGCCGCGCTCTTGCCCGATGACCCAAAGCGGCTGTTAGAGTTGATAAAGCTCGATCCGGCTATCCGGCTCGATATGCGTTATGCGACTGCCAACAATTTTACAGGCCGGATTTTATATGACGAAGCGCGCGCGTTTTTGGCAGCCCCGGCGGCACAAGCGGTCGCGCGTGCCAGCAAAATGGCACAGGCCGACGGCTTTGGCCTGACCATTTACGATGCCTATCGCCCTTGGCGCATTACCAAAAAGCTGTGGGATGCAACGCCAGTTGGCCCGAAAAAGGAATATGTCGCCAACCCCAAACGCGGGTCAAAACATAATCGGGGCTGCGCGGTCGATTTGACCTTACATGATCTGCAAACTGGGCAACTTGTCGAAATGCCGACCGAGTTTGATGATTTTTCCGAAAAAGCGCACCGTGATTATATGGGTGCTTCCACCGCCGCGATCGCCAACCGTGCGCGGCTGGCAAGTTATTTGGAGGCTGAGGGCTTTGTCGGCCTGTCCAACGAATGGTGGCATTTTGATTTTACCGGATGGGCGCAGTTCCCGGTCATGGATATTCCGTTTAACAAGATCACTTGACGAACCCGTTCATCAAAAAGCCTCCTTTCATGAACATGAATAGATAGTTCAGCTTCGCTTCAGCAGAATCGGTTCAGACAGGGCTCAACGCAGAAGCATGGTGCCTCTGCCATGGGGACCTACCATGAAAAAGTTTATCCTATTGAGTTTGGTGACCGCGACCACGCTGTCGCCACTTGCGGCGCATGCGGCTTCGGTCGCACCGGTCGGCCCTGATGTGATGATTGAAAACTATGCGGATGTGCAGAACGAGGGACGTCGCATCGAACGGCAGGCGGCGCGTGCCAACCCGGCACCGGAACAACGCGCAGAGCGGCAGCAAAACCGGCAGCAACGCCTGCAGTCATTGCAAGAGCCCACGCCAGCAGAAGTCATAACGCGCGTCGCGCCGCAGCGTGAGGCCGCGCGCACCGATGCCCGCGCAGCGCGCCAAGACGGCCGATATTATGATCGCAACCGCGATGGTGACCTTGACCGCCGCTGGGACCGCAATCGCGATGGCAGTCTCGACCGGAATTGGGATCGCAACCGTGATGGCCGTCTGGACCGCCGCTTCGACCGCAATGACGATGAACGCATTGACCGTCGCTATGACCGCAACAGCGACGGCCGATTGGACCGGAATCAAATGGGCCGCTGGTCCAACAATTGGCGCAATGACAACCGCTATAACTGGCGCAAATATCGGGAGCAGAACCGAAATTATTACCGCCTTGGTCGGTATTACGCGCCCTATCGTGACCGCAGCTATAGCCGCGTTTCCATCGGCTTTTCTTTAGGTTCGGCCTATTTTGGTTCGCGTTACTGGATCAACGATCCTTGGCAATATCGTTTGCCAGCCGCTTATGGCGGCTACCGTTGGGTGCGTTATTATGACGATGTCCTTTTGGTCGATGTACGCAACGGCCGTGTGGTTGACGTCATTCGCGACTTTTTCTGGTAAGCCTGTAAAAACGAAAAGGCCCGGACATCAACGTCCGGGCTTTTTTGCTTGTAACATTGGCCCAAGCTGACCAAACTCTCCGCCATGAACACAGGAGAGTTTTTGATGTTACGTTGTCTATTATTTGCAAGCGCCGCTTTGTCATTGGTCGCGCCAGCGTCCGCCGCGACGCAAGCAATCATCGTTGGCAACCTCATCCCCGATGCCGCGACAGGCCCTGTTGGGCCAGCGGTCATCTTGGTCGAAGACGGGCGGATTAAAGACATCGCCAAAGGCATCAACAACCCGTTTCAGGCGGACAAAGTCGTTGACCTGTCGACCAAGACATTGGTCCCCGGCCTCATTGACCTCCATGTTCATTTAACTGGCGACCCAGGCGATGATTATCGTGATGAGGCGGTGAACCCCGATGAATGGGGCGTGGTCATGGGCGTGAAGAACGCAGCGTTGACGGTCAAAGCAGGCTTCACGACGGTGCGTGAGGCAGGCTCTGCACAAAATACCGCTTTTGTCCTGCGCCGTGGCACCGCAGAAGGCCGCATCATTGGCCCGCGCATCATCGCCGCTGGCCCCGCATTATCCATCGTCGGCGGCCATGCTGATGTGTCTGGGTTCCGCAACGACGTCATTGCCACGTTGGAATCGGGCTATACCTGCACAGGGCCTGTTGAATGCGCAGAAAAGGTACGCAAATCGTCACGCGCAGGTGCCGACGTTATCAAGATTACGGCTACGGGCGGCGTCTTGTCGCAACAGGGCCGCGGGCTGGAGGCGCATTTTACCAACGAAGAAATGCTATCCATCACCAACACCGCCCATTCGCTTGGGCTAAAGGTCATGGCCCATGCCCATGGCGCGCGCGGCATCGAAGCGGCATCCGCCGCAGGCATTGATTCCATCGAACATGGCACCTTTGCCGATGAGGCGGCGTTGAAGGTGATGAAGGCCAAGGGCACGGCTTTGGTTCCAACGCTAATGGCGCTGGAGGGTGTGCGCGCCCGTCTGGGCAAGGGCATTTACACCCCCACAGTCGAGGTGAAGGCCAAACAAGCCGTTGAGGCCGCTGGCCGTCAGGTCCGCCGCGCAAAGGCCATGGGCGTTACCGTTGCTTTTGGCACCGACGCGGGCGTGTTTGAACATGGCCGCAATGGCAGCGAATTTGCCTTATTGGTGAACGCAGGAATGACCCCGACCGAGGCATTGGCCAGCGCCACCACGGTGGCCGCCAAAACGCTTGGGCTGGAAAATGAAATTGGCCGCATTGCGGTTGGCTATTCGGCTGATCTGGTCGCGGTGAATGAAAATCCGCTCAATAATATTCGCACCCTCGAAACGGCGGAATGGGTCATGGTAAGAGGACGCATCATTCCGTGATTCGGTGATCCTATGCAGACAGATACGCCCACCAAAGAATTTGATCCCAATAATGATCCCGCCAAGCTGGCGCGGATCGGGGCGCATGTCACCAAACGGTTGGACGCCAATCCGCTGGTGCAGCAGGTCGAACATGCCGATGCGCAATTATATATCTATCAAGGGTTTTTAAGCGCCAAAGACTGCAAGACATTGATTGCGAAAATTGATGCCGATGCCGTGCCCTCCACCTTATATGCAGGCACGGAGCAAGCCGGCTTTCGCACCAGTTACAGTTGCCATCTCAACCGGTGGGACGCGTTCATCGCCAAAGTCGAGGCGCGGATGAGCGATGTTTTGGGTATCGACAATGATTATGCCGAAACCATGCAGGGGCAGCGTTACCAAGTCGGGCAAGAGTTTAAAGCGCATCATGATTTTTTCCACCCAAGCCAAAGCTATTGGGTCCACGAAGGCCCGGGCGGCGGGCAGCGCAGTTGGACCGCAATGATCTTCTTGAACGAACCCAAAGAGGGCGGCGCAACCGAATTCCCGCATCTGGGGCTGGGAATTCGTCCGCAAGCCGGCATGATGCTGATGTGGAACAATGCAAAGCCGGACGGGACGCTCAACTATAAAACATTGCATACCGGCACGCCGGTCACGCGCGGGGTGAAGCATATCATCACCAAATGGTACCGGCAAAATGACTGGCTGGAGCTTACGACACCCAAAATGTCGTAAAGGGCATCGCGCATCTTTTGCCCCCCGCTTATTGTCGTCTGTCGAAACCATGTTGCGCTTGGCCATCAGGACGCCGACAGCAAGCCCATTCCCATAAAGCACCCCTTAAGTGCATTTGAAATATTGTTGGAGAATATCCCATGAAAATGAAGCACCATATCCTTTTGCTGAGCTGCGCTGCCTTGCTGTCGCCATTGGCCGCGCAGGCGCAGACAGCCCCGACAGAAACCGCCGCGACCGAAAGCCAGCGACTGGCTGCGTTGTTCGCTGCCGATGATGAGGCCAGCCTGCAGCGTAACCCGTTGAACGCCATGTTCCGGGGCGATATGCGCTATGCTGACCGTTTTGGTGATTTCATCTCCGATGCCTATTTCGCCAATGAACGCAAAGCCGCCGAAGCCAATTTGGAGGCCTTGAAAAACATTGACCGTAACCGGCTAAACGCGACCGACAAGATCGCTTATGACGTGTTCAAACAAAACCAGACGGATGCGCTCAAGGGCTTATCCAAAGAGATTATGGACCTGACCGTCGTGCGTCCGCTCAATCACTTTTTCGGCTTTCACACTTTCTACCCGACCTTTGCCAGCGGACAGGGTGCAGCGCCGTTCAAGACCGTGCAGGATTATGACAATAACCTGAAACGGCATAAGGAGTTTATCATACTCATGGATCGGTCGATTGACCGTTTCCGTCAGGGCATGGCGACGGGCGTGTTTGAAACGAAGATGACAATCACGAATGTCGTCGATCAATTGAATACGCAGCTTGCGCAAAAGACCGAAGAATCGCCATATTATGGGCCAGTCCTGAAATTCCCAGAAGGTTTCAGCGATGCCGACAAGGCACGGCTGACGGCGGAATATCGCGACATTATCGAAAACGGCCTCTACCCCGCCAATGCCCGCCTGCGCGATTTTCTACGCGACAGCTATTTGCCCTTGGCGCGTGAACAGGTTGGCCTATCGGCGATGAAGGGCGGCGAAGGCCTGTATCAATATATGATCGAGCAAACGACGACCTTGCCGTTAAAGGCCGCCGACATCCACAATCTCGGCCTGTCCGAAGTCGCGCGGATTACATCGGGGATGGAAGCGATCCGCACGGAAGTTGGCTTCAAAGGTACTTTACCGGAGTTTTTTGAACATTTGCGTTCAGATCCAAAGTTCAAACTCGCCAGCCGTGATGCCTTGACCCAAGGCTATTATGACATTGGCAAGATTGTCGATGGACAGATTTCGACGCAGTTCAAATATCTCCCCAAAGCGCCGCTTGAAATCAAACCTTATGAAGAATTCCGCGAAAAATATGAAGCTGGCGGCAGCTATCAGTCCGGCACCCCCGACGGTTCGCGCGCCGGCACATTTTATTTCAACGCGTATGACCTGCCAAGCCGCACGACCCCTGGCATGACCACGCTCTATCTGCACGAAGGTGCGCCGGGGCATCATTTCCAGATCAGCATCGCGCAGGAAAATGAAAAATTGCCTGCCTTCATGCGCTTTGGTGGCAATACCGCTTATGTGGAGGGCTGGGCGCTTTATTCGGAAACCTTGGGCTATGACATGGGCCTGTTCAAAGACCCCTATCAACGCTTCGGCACCTTGTCGGACGAAATGCTGCGCGCCATGCGCCTTGTGGTCGACACTGGCCTGCACAGCAAGGGTTGGACGCGCCAACAAGCCATCGATTATATGCTCGCCAATAGCGACATGGGCAAAACCGATGCAACCGCAGAGGTGGAACGCTATATCGCCATTCCAACACAAGCCTTGGCGTATAAAATCGGTGCGCTGACCATCATGCGCCTGAAGGACAAGGCCAAGGCGCAATTGGGCAAAAAATTCGACGTGCGCGAATTCCATAATCAGGTTTTGAACACAGGCGCGTTGCCGCTGACGGTCCTTGAAAAGAAAATCGACGAGTGGATATCAGCGTCGAAGTAAATGCGTGCGCTTCCCGGCGAGAATGCTTGCCGGGAAGCGAACTGCTTGATTGGTATGGCATGTTGCTATAGCTCCCCTGGCAGGGGAGAGTGAATTATGCCAAGTTTTGCCGCCAGCCTTGCTGGTTTTGTCCTGCGCAGCACGGGCTATTATCGCCGGATGTTCAGCGGTGGGCCGCAATTTGAAAAAAATATTGCAAAAATCCGTTCCGCGCCCTTGCCATCACCCAAAGCACATGCCGACGTCGATATTCGGC
Source organism: Sphingorhabdus sp. (assembly GCF_044239665.1). GTDB lineage: Bacteria > Pseudomonadota > Alphaproteobacteria > Sphingomonadales > Sphingomonadaceae > Sphingorhabdus_B. The sequence continues at coordinate 60,559 of NZ_JBIIBA010000004.1, read as the reverse complement.
ACAGCGAATTTCAGGGCCGTCCGGTTTGGCACATTGCGCCCAAGGATAGTGCGCCGTCGGCGCATATCCTGTTCTGGCATGGCGGCGGCTATGTTTATCCGGCAACCGACATTCATTGGAAATTTCTGTCGCGCATGGCGGCGCAACATGGCTGGTCCGTGACTGCGCCACTTTATCCGCTCGCGCCGGAAAATACCGCCGCTTATATCACCAATTGGGCGATGGATTATTATACAGCCTATATGGCGGAGATGGGTGACACCGCCTTTGTCATGGGTGGCGATTCTGCAGGTGGCGGCCTGACCGCTGCGTTGGCGCACATGGCGCGCGATGCGGGGCAGGCTTTGCCCGCTAGCCTGTTGCTCATTTGCCCTTGGCTCAACCTTGACCCCGCGCATCCCGACCAGTTGAAAACGGAACCACGCGACGGCATCCTGACCATCAGCGGCATTTCCGCAGGCGGGATGCTATATGCAGGCGATCTGCCCCGCGATGACCCAAGATGCAGCCCGATTTTCGGCAATTGGGACGGATTGCCACCGATTCTCGCCTTTGCTGGCGGCGACGACATATTGGTCACAGATTCGCGCGCATTAAAGGCGAAGCTGCCATCGGTGGAACTTATCGAGCATGCGGGCATGCTACATGATTGGCCCATTTTCAGCTTCCGTGAATCGCGCAAGGCGCAGGCAAGAATGGCCAATTTTGTCGCACCGGCCGTCACCTAACGCGTTTGCGCGCGGGCAATTCCCGCTTTATGCTGTCGGCATGCATATGGACGCATCATGCCAGCGGTAAAGGCCGCCAACCCGCGCGACGTTTTCGCCGCTGACGATTGGCGCGCGATTACCACAGTGTCGCGTTGGCGCGGCATCTGGCTTGTGCTGCATGGCTGGATGGTGGTTGCCCTCGCGGCCTTTGGCGGCGCGGCGGCCTGGGACTATCACTGGTTGGCCGGATTACTGGCAACACCAGTGGTGCTGGCGATATTGGGCGGACGGCAATTGGGGCTTTCAATCCTAATGCATGATGGCGCGCATGGTTTGCTCCACCCCGACCGCAAGACCAACAACTGGCTCGGTCAATGGCCGACGGGCGCAGCGACGGGCAGTGATTTATTCGCCTATCGCGCCTATCATTTGACGCACCATAAATATACGCAGCAGCCCGAAGACCCCGACCTTTCTTTATCCGCCCCCTTCCCCACCAGCCGCGATAGCCTGCGCCGCAAGTTTATCCGCGATCTGACAGGACAGACATTTTACAAGCAACGCCGGGCGCAATTTGCAGTCGCGTTGCGTGGGGCAAGCACCACAGCGCGCACGGTAGGCCGGTTTTTAGCCTTACAAGCCATATTGCTGACGATATCTTTGCTCGTCTGGGGCTGGACGCCATTTCTGCTTTGGCTGGCGGCGCTGGCCACGAGTTTTCAATTGTTCCTGCGCATCCGCAACATCGCTGAACATGCCTGCACACCGACGGGTAGCGGCGACCCGTTCACCCATGCGCGGACCACTTATGCGGGCCTGATCGCCCGTGCGACGGTCGCGCCTTATTGGGTCAATTATCACAGCGAGCATCATCTGTTCATGGGTGTGCCCTGCTACCATCTGGCGGCGACCCATCGCCTGCTGGGAAGCGGCGGCTATCATCCCAAGATGACGCTATCGCCCCATTATCGCGACGTTCTGGCGCAGGCGGTCAACTGACCGAGGGCGCTTGGATATTTTCGCGCTTAATGATGTCCAGCAGCGCGTCGATTTTTGCATGCAAGCGCAGGATTTCTAGTTCGGCGCGCAAATTGACTTCATAATCATGCGCAGCGGCGATGCGGTCTTTGGCCGACTGGCGATTTTGGCTCATCATGATGATGGGCGCTTGAATCGCCGCCACCGTTGACAGCATCAGGTTCAGAAAAATGAACGGATAGGGGTCAAAGGCTTTGCCCAACGTGCCCAATATCTGCGAGTTTAAAAGCATCCAGCCCAACAAAACAGCGGCAAAGACCATGATGAATTTCCATGATCCACCCACCGCCGCAACCTTGTCGGACAGCCGCTCGCCAAAGGTCGACTGTTCGTCGACAATATCGCCGACGTCGCGGCTGGTGTGCTGCACATGGTGAATATGGTGCAGCACCTTGGCCTCTTCCGCCTCCAGCTGGTCCAGCGACTTTCCAAGCAGATCAAGCGCCAGTTGTTCGACGGAAGGCAGTTCTTTCATATCCATACTCCTGCAATGTTCCATCCGAATGGCGCGGCTCTTTTTTATGCAAGCGCCTCGGCAATGAGCTCGCGGCTATTGGCCACGCCATACAGCGCGATAAAGCTGCCCATGCGCGGTCCGGCGCTTGAACCCAAAAGCGTTTCGTACAACGCCTTGAACCAGTCGCGCAGATTTTCAAATCCGCCCTCTTTGCCGATTTCATAGACGATATTTTGAATATCCTCGGCGCTGGCATCCGCAGGCAATTGCGCCAGCCGCGCATCCAGCGTTTGCAAGGCCGCAATCTCGACGCCCTCGGGCTTACGCTTGTGCAGCGTCGGCGCAACAAAGTCGCGGTTATAGGCCAAGGCAATGGGGATCAGCTCGGCCAGTTCCGGCGCATTTTCCGGCGAGACATTATCGGCATAATTGCCAAGATAGGCCCAAACCTGCGCCTCGGTGGCGCCTGCCCCCATCACGCCGACAAGGTTGAGCAACAGGCCGAATGTCACCGGTGGCTGCCCGCTCGGCACTTGGCCATTGTGGACATGGTGCACAGGGTTGCCCAGCCGCTTTTCAATCGGTTGGTCATGCCATTGCGCGCGGAACTGGAAATATTCGTCCACAGCCTTTGGCACGACGCCCAAATGCAGTTGCTTGGCGCTTTTGGGTTCGCGAAAAGCGTAAAAGGCAACGCTGTTTTCGGTGCCATATTTCAACCAATCCTCAAGCGCGAGGCCATTGCCCTTGGACTTGGAAATCTTCTCGCCTTTTTCGTCGAGGAACATTTCGTAAATCAGGCTTTCGGGCGGACGCCCGCCCAGCACGCGCGCGATCTTGCCCGATTGCACGCCGCTGTCGGTCAAATCCTTGCCATACATTTCATAATCGACGCCCAACGCGACCCAGCGCATCGCCCAGTCGACCTTCCATTGCAGCTTTGACTGGCCGCCCAAAACCGATTGCGTGACGATGTCGCCATCATCATCGAAACGGATAAGGCCAGCCTCGGCATCGACAACCTCAACGGGTACCTGAAGCACAACGCCGCTCTTTGCGCTGATCGGCAATATGGGCGAATAGGTCGCGGCCCGTTCCTTGCGCAACGTCGGCAACATGATGTCCATGATGCCCTGATAATTGCGCAGCACATTTTTCAAGGCATCGTCAAACGCGCCGCTTTCATATTGCGACGATGAAGAGATAAATTCATATTCAAAGCCAAACTGATCCAGAAAATCGCGCAGCATCGCATTATTATGCGCGGCAAAGCTTTCGAACTTTTCAAACGGATCGGGGATGCGCGACAAGGGCTTGCCCAAATGTTCGGCGAGCATTGCCTGGTTGGGCACATTGTCCGGCACCTTGCGCAGGCCATCCATATCATCGGAAAATTCGATCAAGCGCGACGGTGCGTCGGACAGGGTCCGGAACGCATTGCGCACCATCGTCGTGCGCAGCACTTCGTTAAACGTGCCGATATGCGGCAAGCCCGATGGGCCATAGCCACATTCGAAGATAATCGCCTGACCATCGGCCTTGCCATGGGGATAGCGTTTCAGCAAACGCCGCGCCTCTTCATAAGGCCAGGCTTTTGATGCCAATGCTATATCGCGAAGGTCAGTCACGTGTTGCTCTTTCGTTCCAAATACGCCTATCAGGGCTGATGGAAACTCCACTAGCCTTTCCTGCGCTCCATGCAAGCCATGCCGGTATTTGGATGGGCAACAGCGACGGACAGTTGCAAACCATGAGCAAGGGCGAGGCGGCGGGCCGTGCGGCGGAAACGCCGATGGTCATGCTGAATGCGCCATTGGTCGCACAAAGGCTTGGCTATCCCGATTTGTCAGGGCTGGACCTTCTGGAGCTATATGCCTTTGTCTATCCGGCGCGCTTTGCCGTGCCGACGCCGAAGGGACTGGCGAAGACCTTAGACTTGCCAGCGCCCGCAACAGACCAAGAGGTTCCGTTGTTCTTATTGCGCGCCGCGCGTCAGTTGCTGTCTGTGCTCGGCGACCCAGATTGGGCCGAACGCGAAGGCGCGTGGGATTCAGCGCAAGCGTTGATGCGGCTGCGTTGGCCATGGGCCAATCTGGTGCTGGCCGCACTCAAAAAGCCCGAGCGGCCCGAACGCTGGCTGTTTAGCCGCTTGCCCGAATGGGAAGAAGCCGCACCGCGCACCCCGCCCCGCGTCGTCACGTTACAGGCCGATGCCGTGCAAGAACGCTTGGCATCTTTGGTCGGCGGCTCTGCAGAAACGCGGCAGGGCCAGCGCGATTTTGCGCAAGCGGCGGCCAATATTTTCGCGCCGCGCAAGGGCAAGGGCGAACCGCATATGCTGCTGGCCGAAGCAGGCACGGGCATTGGCAAGACGCTGGGTTATCTCGCGCCTGCCAGCCTGTGGGCGACCGCCGCCGATGGCACCGTGTGGATTTCCACTTTTACCAAGGCGCTACAACGGCAATTGGTGCGCGAGGCAAAGCGGATTTACCCAGACCATGAAACATTTAAATCCAAGGTCGTGGTGCGCAAGGGGCGCGAAAATTATCTGTGCCTGCTGAATCTGGAGGATGCCTTGCAAGGCGGCTTTGCCGGACGTGCGGCGATCCTTGCGCATTTGGTCGCGCGCTGGGCGGCTTATTCGCATGATGGCGATATGATCGGCGGCGATTTGCCCGGCTGGCTGCCGACCTTGTTTCGGCGCAATGGCTCCACAGCACTGACCGACCGGCGGGGCGAATGCATTTATGCCGGATGCCCGCATTATAAAAAATGTTTCATTGAACGCGCCGCCCGTTCGTCGGTGCAGGCCGAAATTGTCATCGCCAATCACGCGTTGATGATGGTCAACGCCGCGCGCGGGCGGGATGAACAAAACCGGCCAAGCCGGATCATTTTTGACGAAGGTCATCATCTGTTTGACGCCGCCGATTCCATGTTTGCCGCCGCGCTGACGGGCCAAGAAACGATTGAGCTGCGCCGCTGGGTCATTGGTCCCGAAGGCAAAGCGCGCGGGCGACGGCGCGGGCTTTCGGCGCGGCTGGCCGATGTGGCGTCTTATGATGAAGAGGGCGGCTTGGCCATTGAAATGGCGCGCGTCGCTGCTGAGGCTTTGCCCGGCGACGGATGGCTTGCGCGTTTGGCCGAGGGCATGCCGTCCGGGCCAATCGAACGATTATTGGCCGCGATCCGCGCGATGGTATTTGCCCGCGACGAAAGCAATGCGACTGAAAGCGGCTATGGGCTGGAGACCGAGCTTGCCGACCCTGACCCGCGCGTCATTGACGCCGCCGCCGATGCCGCCACCGCGTTAGAAGCTCTGGCAAGGCCGCTGACGGTGTTGGGGCAACGATTGGAGGCGATGATTGCCGACCCGCCCGATTGGCTCGATGGCAGCGCCCGTGCGCGCGTGGAGGGGGCAACCGCAAGCCTAAGCTGGCGCATCGACACGTTGCGCGCATGGATATCGATGTTGGCGCGCGCCGTTGGCCCTGTTGACCCCGAATATGTCGACTGGTTGGCGATTGAGCGGTTTGAAGGGCGCGAAATGGACATTGGCATGCACCGCCGATGGCTCGACCCCATGAAACCCGTGGCGGAAATCGTGCTGAAGCCAAGCCATGGCGTGTTGGCCACCTCAGCAACCTTGCGCAGCGGCGGCGACTGGCAAAATGCCGAGGCGCGGACAGGGGCAAGTCATCTGGATAAGCCAGCGACGCATTTTTCGGCGATCAGCCCGTTTGATTATAAAGCGCAGGCCGAAGTCCTGATCGTCACCGACATTAAAAAGGGCGATGCGGCCGCTTTGGCCGGGGCTTATGCGGCGTTGATTACCGCATCTGGCGGCGGCGTGCTCGGCCTATTTACCGCGATACGGCGCTTGCGTTCGACCTATGCGCGCATCGCCGACCGCTTGGCCCGCGACGGCCTGCCTTTATATGCGCAACATGTGGACCCCATTGATACCGGAACACTGGTCGACATATTCCGCGATGACCCACATGCAAGCTTGCTTGGCACCGACGCCCTGCGCGACGGGGTGGACGTTCCGGGCCATTCGTTGCGGCTGGTGGTGATGGAGCAAATTCCGTGGCCCCGCCCCGACATATTGCACCGCGCGCGGCGTTTAAAACATGGCGGCATGGATTATGATGATCGCATCATCCGCGCAAAAATGGCGCAGGCCTTTGGCCGCCTCATCCGCAGCGCCAATGACAAAGGCCATTTTGTGCTGCTGTCATCGGCGGTACCAAGCCGGCTGTTGTCGGCATTCCCGCCGGGCACACCCATTCGCCGGGTGACGTTGGAGGAAGCGGTGAATTCTGTGAAATCAGGTCTTTCGTCTGACACAAATTTACGGCAGGACGCGTCAGACACGTTGGAAGCGAGCAACCCGATTTGACCTTCACCCTTACCTTGTTCCGCCATGCCAAATCGAGCTGGGATGACGCCGTCCCGCGCGACTTTGACCGACCGCTTAATAAGCGCGGCGAAAGGGCGGCAATCACGATGGGCGTCTGGGTAAAACGCAATGGTTTGACCTTTGACCATGTGGTCGCAAGCCCCGCCGTGCGCGTGATTGAAACCATTGACCAATTTGTGAAGGGCACAGGCGGACGCATGGAGCCCAATTGGGACCGCCGGATTTATCTGGCGTCCTCTGCGACGTTGATGGACGTGCTGCGCGATCAGGCCGACGAACATAAAAATCTGTTGATGGTCGGGCATAATCCGGGGTTAGAGGATCTGGTATTCGACATTTGCCCCGATGATGGCAGTTCGCCGTTACGCGATTTGGTGTGGGAGAAATATCCCACAGCCGCCATTGCGCGGATGGCGTTGAACATCACGCATTGGGCCGATGTTGATCGCAAATGTGGGCAGCTCACACACTTCATCCGGCCCCGTGATCTCGACCCCGAACTCGGACCCGAGGACGAATGACACCCATTTTGTGGCGCACGGCCGATGCCGGTGATGCCGAAGCGCTCGCATATCTGGGTGCGGCGACTTTCATGACAACTTTCGCCTTTGACCATCCCGGCGAACCGATGATGGAACATTTGCGACAAGAACATAGCGCCGAATATTATGCCTCCGCGCTTTGCGATCCGGCTTATGATGTCTTGCTGGGCGAAACCCCGCTTGGCGCGCCTGTCGGCTATGCCATGGTCACGCCGCCGTCCCATCCTGCGCTGCAGCAAGCTGGCGACATCGAACTGAAACGCATCTATTTGCTGGCACCTTGGCAGGGCAATGGTAACGGCAAAGACCTGTTAGAACGGGTTTTTGCGGTAGCAGAAAAACGCAAGGGACAGCGCCTATTGCTGTCCGTCTACGAAAAAAATGTCCGCGCCATTGGCTTTTACGAACGGGCCGGCTTTGCGGCGATTGGTGAAACCGTTTTCATGGTCGGCCCAGTGCCATTCCGCGACTTGGTCTACGCCCGGAATATGGGTTAGGCCGTAAACCCATAAATATCACCTTCGCGGTTTGAGGCCATATTGTTCAGTGCAAGGCGGTAAGCGCAGGACTTAGTGGTTCTAAGTCCAAGCTTGCCAACGCAGCAATGGACAAAATGGGTCAAATCCGAAGGACGTTAAAATGGCTTCGATCTCAAATCAAAATGCCCTTGCAGGCAGAATGACTGCCTGCGGCGGACATTTTACTTCGATATCTTTGCCATTTTGACGCCGCAAAGGTGATATTTATGGGTTCACGGCCTATTCAGGCCGCGGCCAAAGCAGATGCCAACCGGTCGCGTACTGCCTGCAAAGCGCCAAAATCGAACGCCGCAACGGGCGCTTGCATAGCCGATTGCATGGGCGCTGGCGTAGGTGCTTGCGCGGGCGCCTGCTGTGCCCCGCCTTCCGTCAGAAAACGGCGCGCGCCCTTCACCGTATAGCCTTCTTCATATAATAAGCGGTGGATCGTATGCAAAAGGGCGACATCTTCGGGGCGATACAGCCGCCGACCACCCGCCCGCGTAAGCGGGTTCAACATGGGAAATTGTTCTTCCCAATAACGTAAAATGTGCGTGCGAACGCCCAAAGCCTCTGCCATTTCACCAATATTACGGAAGGCATCGGCCGATTTTTCACGCATGAAAGTTATTTTACCTTTTGGCGCATGCCTTGGCTTGCACGGAATGTAAGAACCCGGCGCGGCGTGATTGGCACTTCTACGCCCGTTTTCGGGTTGCGCCCGATACGCTCGCTTTTGTCCCGAAGAACAAAGGTGCCAAAACCCGAAATTTTGACATTATCACCGTTGAGTAAAGCAGTGGTCATATGACCCAGTATCGATTCAACCATCGCCGCGGCGTCAGCACGCGACAAACCGATTTGACGGTTAAGCATCTCGGCCAAATCGGCACGTGTTAATGTTCCTGCTTCTGCCATATTCGTCTCCGGGTCTTAACTTATATTGTCAGATTAATGTCATACAATAGAATTTCAAATTGTAAAATAGTGATGTTGTCGGAAACTGAGGGTCAGGGCCTATTACATCCGTATGATGGATGCGCCCCAGGTGAATCCGCCACCCATTGCTTCCAAAACGACAATATCGCCTTTTTTGATCCGGCCGTCACGCACCGCGACATCTAAGGCCAAAGGAACCGATGCTGCCGATGTATTTGCGTGCTGGTCAACGGTGAGGACAACTTTGCTGGGATCAAGCGCCAATTTCTTGGCCGTTGCCTCAATAATCCGGGCATTGGCCTGATGCGGAACGACCCAGTCGATATCGGCTGGCGTCAATTCTGTCGCGGCCAGCACCTCATGCAAGACATTGGTGAGATTGGTCACGGCATGACGGAACACCTCCCGCCCCTTCATCCGCAATTTGCCAACAGTGCCGGTGGTGGATGGGCCGCCATCGACATATAATAATTCATTATGTTGTCCATCGGCATGCAATTTGGTCGCCAGCGCGCCGCGCGTTCCCACTTCGCCTGACAAAACAACCGCGCCAGCGCCGTCGCCAAATAATACGCAAGTCGTGCGGTCTTCCCAGTCCAATATGCGGCTAAATGTTTCGGCCCCGATGACCAATGCATTATGGGCGGACCCTGCACGGATCATGCTTTCGGCAACCGAAAAGGCATAGAGGAAGCCCGAGCAAACCGCCGCTACATCAAAAGCAACGCCGCCATTGCAGCCAAGCGCATGTTGCACAATGGTGGCAGAAGCAGGGAATGTCTGGTCAGGCGTTGCCGTTGCTAAAATGATCAGATCAATATCACAGGCCGACATGCCAGCCGCGTCCAGCGCCCGGCGCGATGCTTCGATTGCTAGGCTGGAGGTTGTTTCATCAGGCTCGGCAATGTGCCGAAACTTTATGCCGGTCCGCTCGGTAATCCATTCGTCGGTCGTATCGACCTTATTGGCCAGATCAGCGTTCGATACGCGGTTGCGCGGAAGCGCAGAGCCAGTGCCCTTAATGACCGCACGAAGAGCGACTTCGGTCATGCGGCCTGTATCCGCGCAAGATCTTGCGTGATGCGTGCGGTAATATCTTCTTCAACCAATCTGGCAGCCACCTCGACGGCATTGGCCACGCCCTTGATGTTCGCGCTGCCATGGCTTTTGACGACCACGCCATTCAGGCCCATGAACACCGCGCCATTATGATTATTGGGGTCAAGATGGTGACGCAGCAATTCGGTGGCGGGCCGCGAAACCAGAAATCCGAATTTTGACCGGATGGAACTGGTAAAGGCCCGGCGCAAAAGATCGGTTACGAAACGGGCCGTACCTTCAATCGATTTCAACGCGATGTTGCCCGTGAAACCATCGCAAACCACGACATCGCATTCGCCGCGGTTAATCTTGTCGGCCTCAACAAAGCCTTGAAAATCCATATGGAGGCCGGTCGCGTCGCGTAAATGTTGCGCCGCGTCGCGCAGTTGATCGGTGCCCTTCATTTCCTCGGTACCGATATTCAGCAAGCGGACACGCGGGCGCTCAAAGCCGAAGATGATCCGCGAATAGGCCGCACCCATGACGGCAAACTGGACAAGGTTTTTCGCCTCACACTCGGTGTTTGCGCCCAGATCGAGCATCACCACATCTGTGTCTTCGAGCGTCGGCAGCAAGGCAGACAGCGCCGGCCGGTCGATGCCGGGCATCGTGCGAAGGGCAAGTTTGGCGGTGGCCATTAATGCGCCGGTATTGCCGCCACTCACGGCGGCGCTCGCATGGCCGGACTTCACCGCATTGATGGCGATGCCCATGGAACTGGTCTTGGCCTTGCGTAAGGCCGCGCTGACCTTGTCATCGGCTGTAACGACAACATCGCTATGCAGGATTTCGGAGGCCGTGCGCAGATTGGGATGCTTATCGAGCGCAGATTTAATCTGCGTTTCGTCGCCTACCAAAAGAAATTGGAAGTTTTCATGCCGGTGCCGGGCCAAAGCCGCGCCTGCGATCATCACAGGAACGCCTTCATCACCGCCCATCGCGTCAATGGCGATACGCGGTTTCATCGACACCAGCTATTCTCCTTGAACAGGATTAGGCTACTGCCACCACTTCACGACCATTATAATGGCCGCAGGCATCGCACAGATGATGTGGACGCTTCAATTCGCCGCAATTGGCGCATTCTTGGTACGCAGCAACCTTAAGCGAATCATGGCTACGACGCATGCCGCGCTTCGAAGGGGATGTTTTTCTTTTGGGGACAGCCATTTCGGCACCTGTTCCATTTCAAAATCAATAAGTTCTAGGTCATGATAGGCGAAAGAGATGGTCGTGGCAAGTAATCGCCAGAATCGGCCTCTTTCGTCCGCACATGTCTGTGTGAGCGGCGCGCTATACTTGTTTTTCGGTGCTTTGCAAGCCGAGAGATAGCAGTTAGGGTCCGGCTGCACAAACTGGGAGAGAATATATGTTGAGTTTACCCGTCACCCTGACAATAGCCGCAGGGGCCGCATTTGTGAATATCTGGCTGATGATCCGTTGCGGTCAAGCGCGCACCAAGGAAAGCGTCTCAATTGGCGATGGCGGCAATGAATTTGTCATCCGCCGGATGCGGGCGCACGCGAACTTCGTGGAAAGCGCGCCGTTCATTTTGATCCTGATTGCCGCGCTCGAAGCGACAAGCGGAACCAATAATTGGCTGTGGGGCCTTGGCCTTGTCTATATCATCGGGCGCTTCGCCCATGGCTTGGGCATGGATGGCGGACCCCTTGGCAAGGGCCGTATGGTCGGCACGCTGACCACCATGATTACGTTGCTTGGCCTTGCTGGCTGGGCCTTGTGGAACGTGTACGCAGCGGTTCTTTAACTTAATCCTGCTTAGCGCGCCGTTAGGGTCTGGCCCTCAGCACATCGTCTGCGACAAAGGCGTTGTGCTTGCGTTCATAGCCAAATTGGCTGGTTGGGCCATGGCCGGGGATGAAAGTGACATCATCCCCCAATGGCCACAGCTTCGTCGTGATCGCATGGATTAAGTCGGCATGATTGCCGCGCGGGAAGTCCGTGCGACCAATCGACCCTTGAAACAGAACATCGCCCACAATCGCCAGACGGCTGGGTTGATGATGGAAAATGACATGTCCGGGCGTGTGGCCGGGGCAGTGAATGACATCAAGCGTCAGATTGCCGACGGTTACAGTGTCGCCGTCGACCAACCAGCGGTCAGGCTCAAAACTATGCGCCTCCATGCCATAACGCGCGCCGTCATCGTCGAGCTTATCAATCCAGAAACGGTCGTCCTCATGCGGGCCTTCAATCTTCAGGCCCAATTCTTGCGCCAGCATCCCAGCCTGCCCACAATGGTCAAGATGGCCGTGCGTCACCAATAATTTTTCCAGCTCGACGCCCGTTTGCGCCACCGCAGCCTTTAATTTGTCGAGGTCACCGCCGGGGTCAACCAAAGCGCCCTTGTTCGTTTGCGTGCACCAAAATAGCGTGCAATTCTGCTGCAATGGGGTGACGGGAATGATCGCGGCCTTCAGCGGCGGGGTCATATTGGGCGTGGATGTGACATCTGACATATCTATTCATGTGCCGCATGCACGCAGCGGAGGCAAGCCTTCAAAGCCGCCGCCCTGCCCAAACAACCCTGCCGATGATGGCAATGGCAGCGCCGTCCACATCTGGCCAACCGGGATAGGCGGGATTGTCCGATAACACCGACAAGCCCCCTTTTGGTCGGCTGGCCAGCCGTTTGACCATCAAGGCATCCTCCAGCCGAATGACATGAATGCCGTCGCGCAACGGCCCCGCCGCCGCGCGATTGTCGACCATGATGTCATCGCCATGGTTCAACGTGGGCGACATCGAATCACCCTCTACCTGAATCAATGACAGCGTTGCGGGATCCAGCCCCTGCTTACGCAACCATTTTTCGTCAAAACCGATTTTACCAGCGAGCGTTTCGCTACTCGCAATCGCACCGGCCCCCGCCGATGCACCGACCGCAAGCTTGGGAATAAGCCGGATCCCGTTTCTGGTCGCACCCGCATCCGGCCCACCCAGCACGCTTTCATCCACACCAAAATATCGTGCCAATATCCCGCGCTCCGTCTCTGGCAGTTTTTTGGGCGATCCGCGTTTGATAAATTGTTGAATATAGGTGGGATTACGGCCCACCAGCTTCGATAGCCCCGCAAAATCTTCTGCATTTTCCGCAATCAAGCGCGCCAAAGCAGCCCTTGGGTCTTCCCCCATTTTGTTCCCTCCGGTTCGGTTGGAAATTTCCTAGACTTGTAGGATTTATCCTAACACCTTGTTCTATATTTGTTCTTACTGATTCGGGCAAGCCAATCCGGGTCGAACGTGGAGGAGACAACATGCACATCACGCGCCTTATTGAGAGGTTTCTTCGGGAACAAGACCTGCCACCCACCAAATTTGGGCGCTTGGCAGCGGGGGATCCGCGGCTTGTGCTGGATATTCGCATGGGGCGGGAAATTAGACCCGAAATGGAGACAAAACTGCGACAGTTCATCTCCAATTATGGCCAACACACCCACGGCAGGAAAGGCATATGAACATGCGGACTCAAAAGGGGGCGCTCATACACGCCTTGCGCGTGCTCATCCCTGCGGCCGACATCAGCATATTGCACGAACGGCCATGGCACAGCCTCACTTTTTCTGGCACGCAAATAGGCCTGTCGGTGCAGATGCAGGATGGCGCATCGCACAGCGACGTGGAGGCGTTATCGCAGTTTTTGGCAGAACATGAATTTGATTTGCCGCACCAGATCGTCGCCGACATTGTGGTAAATGGGCCGGTAACAGGGGCAGTAATGGCCAAAGGCGCGCAATGTCTGATCATCGATGCTTTGTTGTTGGATGGCTGATGCACTGCAGAACTTGTGCACCGTCGTCATCGACCGTAAACAAGGGGCATGACAACACAAACCGCATCGACCTTACCGCGCATCGCACCGGAAGCCATTGGCACGCATCTGCAAAGCTATTGGGACGCCCTGACCATCTGGGTGCAGACCAATTATGTCGAACTGGGCATTGCCGTGGTGGCGGCCATCATCGTGTTTGTGGCGCTGAGCTGGCTGAAAAGAATTGCTGCAAAAATCGCGCGCGCCAGCGAGCACCGCGCACATTTGAAATCGATCATCGCCCGCACCTTGGCACGGACGAGCAAATTTTTCCGCGTCATGGTGGCGATAGAATTGGTCAACCAGATAGCCAATGCGCCTGCGGCACTGACCCAGACCGTCGATATCTTGTTCACCATCGCAATTGTCATTCAAGTCGCCATCTGGCTGCGCGAAATCATCTTGGGCTTGATTGAACGGCGCGCAGGCGAAGGCATTCATGAACATGAAACCTTGCAAAGCGCGATGGTCCTCATTCGCCTGCTCGTCAGCTTCGCCTTATTTGCGGTCGCGGCCATTGTCGTGCTCGACAATCTGGGCGTCAATGTCACGGGTCTCGTGGCCGGCCTTGGCGTTGGCGGCATTGCGATTGGCTTGGCCGCGCAAGGTATTTTCTCCGACCTGTTTGCGGCCATCTCGATCATTTTCGACAAGCCATTCCGGCGCGGCGACACAGTGTCCTATGACAATACGGTAGCGCGGGTTGAAGTCATCGGCATGAAAAGCACGCGACTGCGCGCGCTCACAGGGGAAGAGAAGATTATTTCCAACAGCAAATTGCTGGAAAAGGAAATCACCAACAACACCCTGACCTTGTATCGGCGGGTCACTTTTGTCCTGACGCTTGTCTATCAAACACCCCCTGCCCTTGCCCGGCGTGTGCCGGATATCTTGCGTGCAGCAGTTGAGGCCAATGGAGCGCAATTCATCCGCGCCGGATTTAACAATTTTGCCCCAAGCTCGCTCGATTTCCATCTGGTGTTCGACATTGAAAGCGATGATGTCGAAGAGATGTTTCAGGCGCGCCACGATATTGGCATTGCGATTATCGATAGCTTCGCCCGCGAAGGCATATCTTTTGCTTATCCCACGCAGACAACTTTCACCGCCGCACCCGATGGCACGATGGTGATGCCTTATGCCGCGCCGCCCAAAACAGCCAAGGCGCCTTCAAAAAGCTGATTCGCAGCTGAGAGGTCAAAGAGCCGCTAGCATGCCGTAACGGCAAACAGGCGGGGCTTGTATTGCGCGTTTGAAACCGCCACGATACGCGCGAATTAGGAAGCAGGAGACTCCATATGACCGCAATTACCCCCGCCGAACTCGCCGCCAAAGTCGGTGAAAATATTGGCGTATCGGAATGGATTTTGGTGGATCAGGACATGATCAACAAATTTGCCGATGCAACAGGCGATCATCAATTCATTCACATCAACGAAGAATTGGCCAAGCAGACGCCGTTCGGCGGCACTATTGCCCATGGTTTTTTGACCTTGTCTTTGTTCCCGGTGATGAGCGCCAAGTCCGATTGCCCCAAGGTGGCGGGCGTCAAAATGGGCGTCAATTATGGCGGCAACAAAACCCGTTTTCTCGCCCCTGTTCGTTCGGGTAAGCGCGTGCGCGGCCATTTCAAGCTTCTTGAACTCGTTGAAAAGCGCCCTGGCCAATGGCAACAGACGCTTGAGTTCACCGTCGAGATTGAGGGTGAAGACAAACCAGCACTTCAGGCTGAATGGATCAGCCAGTTTTTCGTATAATTTTCAATTCAAGGAACCATTACCATGCGTGACGCAGTAATCGTATCAACCGCCCGTACCGCCATTGGCAAAGCCTATCGCGGCGGATTTAACGCAACGCTTGGGGCGACGCTCGGCAGCTATTCGTTGAAGGCCGCTGTGGAGCGCGCTGGCATTGAAGGCGGCGAAATTGATGACGTCCTTTGGGGCTCCGCGCTTCAGCAAGGCACACAGGGCGGCAATCTTGCACGTCAGGTTGCATTGCGCGCTGGCCTGCCGATTTCTGTTTCGGGCATGACCATGGATCGCCAATGTTCTTCCGGCCTGATGTCCATCGCAACTGCAGCCAAGCAAATCATCGTCGACAATATCGACGTGATGGCAGCTGGTGGTCAGGAGTCCATCTCGCTGGTGCAAACTAAGGAAATGCGCGTTCAGGCCGACCCTGAATTGGTTGCCCTGCATAATTCGATTTACATGCCGATGCTGCAAACCGCTGAAGTCGTGGCCAAGCGTTACAATGTCAGCCGCGATGCGATGGACGAATATGCCCTGCAGTCGCAGCAACGCACCGCCGCTGCTCAAGCCGCCGGTTATTTCGATGCTGAAATCGTTCCCGTAACCACGATGATGAACGTCGTGAACAAGGAAACGGGCGAAGTCAGCCAAAAGGAAGTGACCATCGCCAAGGATGAAGGCAATCGCGCCGATACGCAGTTGGCCGGTCTGCAAGCGCTTCAGCCCGTGCTTGGCCCTGACATGACGATCACCGCCGGCAATGCAAGCCAGCTTTCCGACGGTTCATCCGCCTCCATCCTGATGGAAGCAAAGCTGGCCGAGAAAAAGGGCCTCAACCCGCTTGGCCGTTATGTCGGCATGGCGGTTGCAGGCACAGAGCCCGACGAAATGGGCATTGGTCCTGTATTCGCAATCCCCAAATTGCTGCAGCGTTTCGGCTTGAAGATGGACGATATCGGCATCTGGGAACTGAACGAAGCATTTGCCGTGCAAGTTCTCTACTGCCGCGACAAATTGGGCATTCCAAACGAATTGCTGAACGTCAATGGCGGGTCGATTTCGGTTGGCCATCCTTATGGCATGACGGGCGCACGCTGCACCGGCCACGCCTTGATCGAAGGCAAGCGTCGCGGTGCGAAATATGGTGTCGTCACCATGTGCGTCGGCGGTGGCATGGGTGCCGCTGGCCTGTTCGAAATCTTTTAATCGCAAATAAGAAAATAAGGAGCAGCCTCATGTCCGCCATTGGAGTTATCGCGACGTTAACCGTTGCCGAAGGCAAGAACGCAGATTTTGAGGCTGTTTTTGCAGAATTGTCTGCAGCGGTTCGGGCCAATGAACCGGGGAACGTATTTTATACGCTCACCCGGTCACGGTCCAACCCGCAAGTGTACAAAGTGCTTGAGCAATATGTCGATCAAGACGCGCTGACCGCACATGGCGCCAGCGACTATTTCAAGGCCGCTGGCCCCAAGCTTGGCCCCTGCCTCGCCGGTGCGCCCGATATCGAGTATCTCGACGCGTTATAAAGCGGATACGCCGCATTAAGTGGCGTCCCCACCGGAACAGGCGCGGCTATCGCTCGTTTGCTTCACTTCCAACAAGGAGTGAAAAAATGACGCACGATACGGACATCAAAGAAAAATTCTGGAAGTCACTCAAATCGGACAGGACCATGTTCTTGGGGCTAGCCGAAGGCAAAGACGGCCATGCGCGTCCGATGACGGCGCAATTGGGTGATGACGGCTTTAAGCAGGGCCAATATGACGGGCCGATATGGTTCTTCACGGGGCGCTCCGGCAGCCTGTATCAAGACATTGGCTCTGGTGCCCGCGCCATGGCGCACTTCGCGTCCAAGGGGCATGATATATGGGCAACGGTGCACGGCAATCTATCGCAATCCACCGATCAGGCGACGATTGACCGTTTATGGAACCGCTTCGTTGCCGCTTGGTACACTGGCGGTAAGGACGACCCCGAAGTCGCGCTCATCCGGTTTGACCCCGAAAATGCCGAAATCTGGGTTAACACATCCAGCATGGTCACCGGCATAAAGATGCTGATGGGGATGGATCCGACAAAAGACATGAAAGACAAGGTCGCGCGCGTCACCTTGTAAGCGGTGTGGCCGGGGACAGGTGTCCGTCTGCAAAGACGAACCCGCCCGGCCGATCATTTTGCAATAAGGCTGGTCCATCAAGGTCAACCCAAGACGCCGTCTGCGCCACCAGAAACGACGCCTGAATGGCAAGGCTGGTCGACAGCATACAACCGACCATCACATCCATCTTTGCGCTCTCAGCAGCCTTACAGAGCGCCAGAGCCTCGGTCAGGCCGCCTGCTTTATCCAGCTTGATATTCACGCCCTGATATAGGTCCGCTAATCGTGGGACGTCCGCTGCAACATGGCAGCTTTCGTCGGCAAAAATGGGCAAGGGCGATGTTATGCTGGCAAGCGCGGCGTCTTGACCTACGGGCAAGGGCTGCTCAATCATGGCAACGCCCAGCGTCTTTAACATTTCCGCTTCGGCGACAATATCCATCGCGCCCCAGCTTTCATTAGCGTCCACAATGATCCGCGCTTTGGGTGCGCCTGCGCGCACCGCAGCAACACGGTCGCGGTCAGCATCGCCGTTCAATTTAAGCTTCAGTACGCCATAGCCGCCCTCGGCCGCAGTCCGCGCATCGGCATGCATCTTATCGGGCGTTCCCAAGGATATGGTGAAGGCAGTCTCGAGCGGCATGGGCGGGGATTTTATGCCGATCAATTGCCACAGCGGCTGTCCGGTCTGGTTGGCCTCCAAATCCCACAGCGCACAATCCAACGCATTACGCGCCGCGCCGGGTGGGAGCTCGGCTTGCAAAAGCGCGCGGGCCATTGGGGCGGTGGACGCGGCTAGTGCATCGGTGACCCGCGCAATCTGGCGCAGGCATTCTTCGGCGGTCTCACCACGATAATAAATCGCCGTGCCCTCACCCTGTCCGATATAAGTGCCATCGCTGACGGCAACCACGAGCAAGTCGACAAATGTCTTTGCCCCGCGCGCGATGGTGAAATGGCCATCCACAGGCCAGCGTTCGACTGAGGCGTTAATATGCAAGGTCATCGCTGAAAACCCGCAGGAATCCGTACTGCGCAAAATGCTATTAAGCAGGTCCAGACAGCAGGGGACATATCGCCGCTCAATTGTGGTTAGATATCCAGTTTTCGACGACGGGCGCAATTTTTTCGCGCCATTTGCTGCCGTTGAAAATGCCATAATGGCCAACTTCTGGGGCCATATGATATTTCTTGAACGCCGCAGGCAGGCTTGTCGCAATGTTCAACGCGGCCTGTGTCTGGCCCAATCCGCTGATATCATCGCGCTCACCTTCAATGGCGAGCAAGCCAATGTCGGTGATAGCCGCAGGATCAACCAGCTTACCGCGATAGTTGAATTCGCCCTTTGGCAGCAAATGACGCTGGAACACCGTATCGACGGTTTGCAGATAGAATTCCGCGGTCATGTCGCAAACCGCCCGATATTCGTCGTAAAATTCCTTATGCCGGTCGGCACTCTCACCATCGCCTTTGACCAGGTCGGAGAACATCGACCAATGGCTCATCATATGGTTGCCCAAGTTCATCGACATGAAGCCTGAAAGCTGCAGAAAACCGGGATATACGCGGCGGCCAGCACCCTTGTAATAAGGCGGCACAGTCGCGATCACATTTTGCACAAACCATTCATGCGGACGCTGGGTCGCGTGGTTGTTCACAACGGTCGGCGCCTCGCGCGTATCAATGGGGCCGCCCATCATCGTCAATGTGCGCGGACGCAGTGGATGATCCTTTGCGCTCATCACCGCAGCGGCGGCATAAGCCGGAACCGACGGCTGGCAGACGGCCAGCATATGCGCGCCGCGCCCGCCTGCGTCGGGGCCAAGAAATTCAATCCATTCAATGAGATAATCAATATAGGTTTCAAGGTCGAACCCGCCACCCGTCAACGGCACATCGCGCGCGTCTTTCCAATCGGTGATGTAGACATCATGCGTTACCATCATGCGCTCGACTGTGCCGCGCAAAAGCGTCGCAAAATGCCCGGACATGGGCGCGCAGATAAGAAGCCGTGGCTTTTCGCTGCTGCCTTCATAGACGAAACGCTTCAACTGGCCGAATGGCTTGCACGCAAGATTTTCTTCCTGAACCACCAAGGCTTTGCCGTCGATGACCACTTCATTCAATCCGAACGCTGGCTTTCCACGCGGCAGAACCGAATGGGCAAACACTTCCAATGCAGAAGCCGCGATGGGGGCCATTCCGCCATAGTTAAACGGCGAAGGCAGCGCATTGAGCCATTCCGCCTGTTTTTGCGCCACCCAGCCTGCACCGGCAAGCCAGCCGCGTTGAAGGTCATATCCGGTGTACAGCATGTTGAGGCCTTTAATATTTCCATCGGCAATATTCTGCCGCAATCAACTGTGGCTTTACGCATTTATTGTGCATTGCACCATAGGAAAAGCGTTTACATTCTTCGTGGCGGATTGTTACCGGTTCGACGCACTGCTAGGCGAGCGCGATGACAAACGATATTTCCGAAACGCAGGCCATAACGACATCCGAAGAAGCGGCGCCCGCCAAGCCTAAGCTTAATTTTGGCAGCTTGCGGATGATTGGGCATTTCACGATCCGCTATCCCCGCCAGATAACCTATGCCCTGCTCGCGCTGATTGCAGCAGCCGCGTCTACACTCGCCATCCCTTATGGCTTGCGCCTGATCATCGATGAAGGCTTTGTCAAAAATGGCGGGGATCCGGCACCTTATTTCTATTTGCTGCTCGGCATCGTGGTTATCATCGGCGTTTCGACGGCGTTTCGCTTTTACTTTGTCAGCTGGCTAGGCGAGCGCGTCGTGGGCGATATTCGTGTTGCGGTGCAGCAAAATCTCTTGCGTTTGGCCCCGCGCTTTTTCGAAGAAAACCGCCCCGGGGAAATCGCCAGCCGCATGACCGCTGATACCGCGATTATCGAACAGATTGTTGGCACCACCGTGTCCGTTGCATTGCGTAATATCTTTATTGGCGTGGGCGGCGTTACCTTGCTCTTCGGTCTCGCGCCAAGCCTGACCATATGGTTACTCGCGGGCATTCCGGTGGTTGTTTTGCCAATTGTATTTTTGGGACGGCGACTGGAAAAGGCATCGCGCAATAGCCAAGATAATGTCGCCAGCGTCGGCACGATCATTTCAGAAGCGCTTGGCGCGATCAAAATCGTTCAAGCTTTCGGGCAGGAAAGCCGCGAAGGCGTAAGATTTGCCGATGCTGTTGAAGGCACGTTCAATGCCGCGAAAAAACGTATCCGGTTGCGGGCGTTTCTTACCGCATTGGTGATGGCGCTTATATTTGGCGGCATCACCTTGCTCGTTTGGGAAGGCACGGACCAAGTTAAGGAAGGCGTCATATCCTCCGGAACCTTGTTCGCAGTCGTCTTGTACGGGGCATTGGTCGCAGGGTCATTTGGCGCGCTGACGGAAGTATATGGCGATCTTGTGCGCGCATCGGGCGCAGCGTCGCGCTTGGCCGAATTGCTGAACGAAGTGCCTGAAATTGCACCCCCTGCCAACCCAGTAATCATGCCGCCAGCGCGCGGGCAGTTGGAATTCCAAAATGTCCGCTTCCGTTACCCCACACGGCCTGAAGTCGCGGCGCTCGACGATTTCAGCCTAAAAGTATCGCCGGGGGAAACGGTTGCTGTTGTCGGGCCGTCAGGCGCAGGCAAATCAACTTTATTTCAACTGGCGGAACGTTTTTACGACCCCGAAAGCGGTACCGTGCGCATTGACGGTGTTTCCCTGACTAGCGCAGACCCCGCAGAATTCCGCCGCAGGATATCGTTAGTGCCGCAGGACACCGTGTTGTTCGCGGCCTCCGCGCGCGACAATCTGCGTTACGGCCAATGGGACGCGAGCGACGACGCGATCTGGGCGGCAGCGGAAAAAGCAAACGCGGCGGGTTTCCTCAGTGAACTACCCGATGGTCTGGAAACCTATTTGGGCGAGGGCGGCGCGCGGCTTTCCGGCGGCCAGCGACAACGGCTCGCTATCGCCCGCGCCTTGTTGCGCGATTCGCCAATCTTGTTACTCGATGAGGCCACGAGCGCATTGGACGCCGAAAGCGAGAAATTGGTGCAAGACGCGCTGGAGCGCCTGATGGTTGGGCGCACCACAATCGTGATTGCACACCGGCTGGCAACCGTGCGGTCTGCCGACCGAATCATCGTCATGGACCAAGGCAAAATTGTGGAAGAAGGCGATCATACGACACTGAGCGCCGCGGGCGGATTATATGCCCGCCTCGCCAGCCTGCAATTTGATGCTTAACAGGATGAAAACTCTCATTGCGCTAATTTAAGCAATGATATCGGGTACCAATTGATCTTCCAGACGCATGATCTGATCCTTCAAAATCAGCTTTTTCTTCTTCAGTCGGGCGATTTGAAGCTGGTCAATCAACGTTTGAGCAGTGAGCGCCCGAATAGCGTCGTCGAGATCGCGATGCTCAATCTTTAGTTGTGCAAGCTGCTGCTGATAGCCATCATCGTTCATGCCCCTTTCTAAACAGACTAAGGCGAACAAGTCATCGTTAAAAGAACGGGCCCGCGCCCCGGCAATAATTATCGGCAAGACTCCAATCGCAATTCATGATTTACTCCGTGGTTCAGATCGCCGAGTCTCAGACTGAAGGAGAATGATGTGCACAATAATCATCTGTCCGCGCTTCGTAACAAGCATGCCGAACTGGAACAAAAACTGGAGCGGGAAGAAAACAGGCCGTTCCCCGACAGCCGCACGATACTCGATCTAAAAAAACAAAAGTTACATCTTAAAGACGTTATACTGCATGAATCGGCGTCAACTGGTTGACTAGGGTCAGGACCACTTAAATCCACCTTCGCGGCGTCAAAATGGCCTCAAACCGCGAAGGTGGATTTAAGTGGTCCTGACCCTAAGAATAATTTGATACGGGGTATCGCTTGCCCTCTCGGTCTCTGCTAGGTGCGGACTATGGAAAGCGCCACCCGTTCTGCCCGCAATATCCTGACTGGTCTCCACGAGGTGATGGCCTCGAAAAACCATGCGCAGGCTAAGCTGAATCATGTGGTCAACATCATCGGCGAAGCACTTTCGAGCGAAGTGTGTTCGATTTACTTGTTGCGCGAAGGCGCACTTGAATTGTTTGCTACGCGCGGGCTGAACCAAGCCGCAGTGCACATTACCCGCTTGGGTCTAGGCGAAGGTCTCGTTGGGACAATTGCCGAGAATGTCGAAACGCTGAACCTAGATCAAGCGGCAGCACATCCCAATTTCCGGTACGTACCGGAAACGGGTGAAGAACGCTTTCACAGTTTTGCCGGTGTGCCAATTGTCCGTTCCGAGCGGGCCGTCGGCGTGCTCGCGGTCCAGCATGTCGAGCCGCGCAAATATGAAGAGGTTGAGATTGAGGCCCTGCAAACCGTTGCCATGGTGTTGTCGGAACTCATTGCCAACGCCGATCTAATTGACGAACCCACTGGCCGGGGCAGCAATGAGACCGGCACGATTAGCCTCACAGGATTAACACTGGTCAAAGGTGCGGCGGCTGGTGTCGCTATTTTTCACCAGCCCAATGTGCGCATCGAGCACACAGTTGCAGAGGATATCGAAGCCGAGCGCCAGCGTGTCTATTCCGCTTTCGATAAAATGCGTGAGCAAATCGACCGCATGACGAGCCAGATCGATTTTGGCACAGGCGGAGAACATGAAGAGGTCATCGCGACTTACAAAATGTTCGCTTATGATGAAGGCTGGAGCCGCCGGATCAATGAAGCCATTGACAGCGGCCTAACCGCCGAAGCCGCAATTGAACGGGTGCAACAACGCACACGCATGCGCATGCGACAGATTGACGACGCGCTGCTTGCCGATCGCATGCACGATCTGGAGGACCTGTCGAACCGATTGCTGCGCATCGTTTCTGGGCAAATGAGCACCGCCGCGCAGCTGGGTTTGAAAAAAGATTCCATCCTGATCGCGCGCAATTTGGGTCCCGCAGAATTGCTGGAATATGACAAAAGGCGCCTGCGCGGTGTGGTCTTAGAAGAAGGCTCGCTTACGGCCCATGTGGTGATCGTGGCACGTGCTATGGGCATTCCAGTTCTTGGCCGGGTGCGCGGCATTCGCCACAAGGTGCGCGACGGCGACATGCTGTTGCTCAACACTGATGACAAAAGCGTCATCGTGCGTCCTTCGTCTGCGGCAGAAGAAATATTTCAACATGATCTTGTTGATCGGCAGAAGAAAAAGGCGCGCTATGCCGCGATGCGTGATGAAGCATCTGTTACTCAAGACGGAGTGCCGATTACGCTGATGATTAACGCTGGCTTGCGCGATGACATGTCGGCTTTGGCGACAACCGGCGCGGAAGGCGTTGGCCTTTTCCGGACCGAGTTCCAGTTTCTGATTTCGGCGACCTTACCCCAACGCGAGCGGCAGCAACGCTTCTACCGCGACGTTTTGGACGCGGCTGGCGACAAGCCAGTCATTTTCCGCACACTGGATATCGGCGGAGACAAGGCGCTTCCTTACCTCAAGGATGAAAGGAACGAAGAGGAAAATCCCGCGCTGGGTTGGCGTGCGCTAAGGCTGTCGCTTGATCACGCCGGCTTGATGAAGGCGCAGGCGCGCGCGTTGATTGAGGCGGCCGCCGGTCGCACGCTGAACGTCATGTTCCCGATGGTCTCTGAGCCATGGGAATTTGATGCGGCCAAGGCCATTTTCGATGGGCAGATTGAATTTCTCGGGCGGCAGAAAAAGATATTACCCAACAAAATCCGTTATGGCGCGATGCTTGAGGTCCCTGCTCTGGCTGAGACACTCGACATCCTGCTGCCCAAGATTAACTTTCTGTCTATTGGCACGAACGACCTGACCCAGTTTCTTTTTGCTGCGGACCGGGCTGACCCCCGCTTGGCCGAGCGCTATGACTGGCTGAGCCCCGCTATCCTGCGGTTCATTCGGCGGGTCGTCAAAGCTACCGAAGGCCACGACGTTGACGTAGCGGTGTGCGGCGAAATGGGTGGACGGACGCTTGAGGCGCTTGCCCTCATGGGCATTGGCATTCGTCGATTGTCGATCACACCAGCCGCCGTTGGGCCTATCAAGGCCATGGTCCGCTCAACCAGCCATTCTGATATCTGCGCAAAAATGGAAGAGTTACTCAACAATCCTACAGAGCATTTGCGTGAAGAATTGACAAGCTGGGCAATTGATCAAGGCATTGAAATCGGATAAATAACCTTGCGTTAATTATTTGATTATCCCCGATTAACATTGACATTATTCAATTGGTGGCCATTATCCGTCCAACTGCACGCAGATGTGGGGGAGCGGGTCGTGGAGATTGCAGTGGACGAAATTCCTCATGTGGAAGCAGAGCCTATGACTGTAGGTGAAGAACTCAAGGCCGCGCGCGCGCGGATGGACATGAGCTTGTGCGACCTCGCCGCCGAGACACGCGTACCCGTGCGACATTTGGAATCCATTGAGCGATCCGAATTCAGCGCATTGCCGGGACATACATATACGGTTGGGTTTGTTCGGTCTTACGCCCGTGCGGTCGCATTAGACGATATTGCGATAGTGAATGCGCTGCGCGCCGAATTATCGAGCGGCGGGCATAAAAGATATGAGGCCCCCCTGCAGAATTACGAGCCAGCGGATCCTGCGCGCGTTCCTTCCAAGACCTTGGCATGGACCGCTGCGGCAGTTGCGGTGCTGGTTTTGGCCGCTTATCTGATTTTCAGAAGCTACGCATTAGTGACAAGTACAGAGCCCCCAATGCCGACATCAGTTCCCACACCCGCACTAGAGGCGCCGGCGCTCCAGCCGGCCGCTACTCTGAATGATGATACAAACACTGCGAATGTCGGCATGGGCGAGCAAGCTCCTCCGTCCGGCACATCAGTGGTAGCCATCCCAAATCAGTAAGCCCAGTCATTACGGTCCGAAATTCCGGTAATTTTCAATTTTTTTGTACCGAATTGCAGCGTTGTCCTTTATCGTGCACTTGCAGTAAGCTATGCTGGACACTCGATTTTAGTAAAGGGAAATAACCCAATGTATTTTCGGCGCGTTATCCTTGGCGGCGCAGCTTTCGCGCTCAGCGCACCCGCAATGGCGCAGGACGCGAACATTGACGGGCGTGTGGTCAAACTCGAGAAGGAAATGCGGGCGGTTCAGCGGCAGGTATTCCCCAATGGTGCCGGCAAATTTATCGAACCTGATATCCAGCCACCCACAGCGGCAAGCACGACGACCAGTTCAACCACGACAACGGTCGATCTGACCGCACGTGTGGATGCGTTAGAGGCGCAGCTTGCGACCCTAACCGGGCAGGTCGAATTGCAAGGCAATGATATGCGCCGACTTGAAGTCAGGCTGAAGGCCCTCGAAACACGACCGGCAACCCAGCCAGAATCGTCCGTTGAAGCGGTGGTGGCAACGGCAACGCCCACAGCGGCAGCACCGAAACCCAAAGCCAGCCTAGTTCCGACAAAGCCTGGGACCGCCACTAAGCCGAATCCGGCCCGCGTCGCCGCAGTGGCCGCGATCGAACGTCCCGCCACTGGCAATGTCTTCGAAGATGGCTACAATTATGGCTATCGCCTGTGGGAAGCCAAATTTTATCCGGAATCGCAAGCAACGCTTGAAGAAATCTTAGCAAAATTTCCCAAACACAGACGCGCTGGCTATGCACGGAATTTGCTTGGCCGAGCATGGTTAGATGACAAAAAACCCGCAACTGCGGTGAAGATTTTCTACGAAAATTATGTTACTGATCCACGAGGTGACCGCGCGCCCGACAGCTTGTTTTTCTTGGGATCGGCTTTGACTGACCTTGGTAAGACGGCTGAGGCATGCGAATCTTTTGGTGAACTGGCAAGGGCATATCCAGACGCGGCGACTGGCCGCTTGGCCGAACGGATCAGTTCCGGCAAAAAAAGGGCAAAGTGCAAGTAACGCTAACGCCGGTCATTCTCGACCGATTTAGAGCTGCACTTCGCAGGCTAGATTGTGCTGATGATGATCGGTTATTATGCGGGGTATCGGGTGGCCCCGATAGCCTTGCATTATTGTTGTTGGCGCAGCAAATTGTGCCAGGCAGATTGGTTGCCGCAACAGTAGATCATCAATTGCGGCAAGAGTCTGCGGACGAAGCAGAGTTTGTGAGGCAAATCTGCAGTAATCTTGGCGTGCCGCATATCATTTTGACACCCGACGAAAAAATATCAGGTAATATCCAGTCTTCGGCGCGCGCTGCCCGTTACGCTTTGCTGGAACGTGCGGCAGATGCGCAAGATTGCCAACATATTGCCACAGCGCATCATGCCGACGACCAATTGGAAACGCTGCTTATGCGGCTGGGCCGTGGCAGTGGCGTCGACGGGTTGTCCGGCATTCGCGCCCGCAATGGACGCGTGGTCCGACCACTGCTGGAGTTCACAAAAGCGGAACTAATCGACATCTGTTCCAGCACTGGCATTCAATCGGTCAACGATCCCAGCAACGCAAACGTCGATTTTGACCGAGTTGCGATACGAAACTGGCTAGCCGACACGCAGCATCCATTGACTGCAAGCCGCGCGCTGCGCACGGCAAGCGCGTTGGCCGACGCGTCCGATGCGCTGGTCTGGATGACGGACATGTTGGCCGCGCAGAGGGTAAGCCGCCAAAATGATGTGATCATCTGTTCGGCAAGCGGCCTTCCTAGTGAATTGAAGCGGCGGCTATTAATCCACTGCCTCAGGACGATGGACGTCAATCTGGCTCCGCGCGGCGACGCAATCGACCGCTTGTTAGCCGATCTCGAAAATGGGCGGACGGCCATGATTGGAAATATCAAATGCGTCGGCGGAGCAGATTGGCAGTTTTCCAAAGCGCCGCCCCGACGCGGATAAGAAAAATCAGGATGTAATTTTGCCAATCGCTATATTGTCATTCACGCATTCGCCCTTACATTAGCTGTATATATCCACGTATTAAGCGCGGGCACAGAACAAGGCAGTGATCATGAACGACGACCAAGAACCCAAAGGCAACCCGATGCTCCGCAACTTGGCCATTTGGTCAGCGATCATTGTGGCTCTTTTGCTTGTCGCTTCGATATTTAGCGGTTCGTCAGAAACGGCGAAGGGCATCAGCTATTCATCGTTCCGCGACAAGGTTGAGGCAGGCGAAGTCAAATCCGTCGCGATTGCGCCAGAGCGTATCAGCGGCAAGCTGCAAAATGACGAAACTTTCGTTACCGTCCCAATTCCGGGCGACAATAGCCTATATCCTTTGCTTGATGAAAAGGGCGTCGATGTTCAAGGCAAGGCCGAAGAACAGCCGAGCCTCATTCTGATCCTGTTATATCAAGCCCTGCCGTTCCTGCTCATCCTTGGCATCGCATTCTTCGTTTTGCGGCAAATGCAAAAGGGCGGCGGCGCTGGCGGAGCTATGGGCTTTGGCAAATCAAAGGCAAAATTGCTGACTGAAAAGCATGGCAAGGTAACGTTTGATGATGTGGCCGGCATTGATGAGGCCCGTGAAGAGCTTCAGGAAATCGTCGAATTTTTGAAAGACCCGCTTAAGTTCAGCCGCCTTGGTGGCAAGATTCCCAAGGGCGCGTTGCTAGTTGGTTCGCCCGGCACAGGTAAGACATTGCTCGCCCGCGCGATTGCTGGTGAAGCTGGCGTACCGTTCTTCTCCATCTCCGGTTCTGACTTTGTCGAAATGTTTGTGGGCGTTGGTGCAAGCCGCGTACGCGACATGTTTGAACAGGCGAAGAAAAACGCACCCTGCATCGTCTTTATCGACGAAATTGATGCCGTGGGTCGCAGCCGTGGTGCCGGCCTTGGTAATCAGAATGACGAGCGCGAACAAACTTTGAACCAGTTGTTGGTCGAAATGGACGGTTTTGAAGCCAATGAGGGCATCATCATCGTTGCCGCGACCAACCGTCCTGACGTCCTTGACCCAGCCCTGTTGCGTCCCGGTCGCTTCGATCGTCAAGTAGTTGTGCCGCGCCCCGATATTGACGGCCGCGTCAAAATCCTTGCCGTACACATGAAGAAAGTGCCGTTGGCACCAGACGTTGATGGCCGCGTGATCGCGCGTGGAACGCCTGGCTTCTCCGGCGCGGACCTTGCGAACCTTGTGAATGAAGCTGCTTTGTTGGCCGCACGTCGTGGCAAGCGGTTGGTTGCTATGCAAGAATTCGAAGATGCCAAAGACAAGGTGATGATGGGCACCGAGCGCAAGTCGATGGTCATGACCGAAGATGAAAAGAAAATGACTGCCTATCATGAGGCCGGCCACGCAATCGTGTCGATCCATGAAACCGCATCTGACCCGATCCACAAGGCAACCATTATTCCCCGTGGGCGCGCCTTGGGTATGGTCATGCGTCTGCCCGAGCGGGATAATTACAGCTATCATCGCGACAAAATGCACGCCAACCTGTCCGTATCCATGGGCGGACGCGTGGCTGAAGAATTAATCTTCGGCTATGACAAGGTCAGTTCAGGCGCATCCAGCGACATCCAATACGCCACCAGCCTTGCGCGCGACATGGTCACGCAATGGGGTATGTCCGATGCGATGGGCCCGCTCCAATATGAAGAGCGTCAAGAAGGCTATCTTGGCTATGGTATGTCGCAACGGTCGGCTATGTCGGACGAAACAGCGCGCAAGATCGATGCCGAAATCCGCAAGTTGGTTGAAGGTGGACATAAGCGCGCGACCGAATTGCTGACCACGCATAACGAGCAATTGCACCTGCTGGCCAACGCGCTTCTAGAATTTGAGACGCTCTCGGGCGACGAAATCAACCAGCTATTAGAAACGGGCAAATTCGAACGTGACGATGGTAAGGTCGTTAAACCGTCGTCCATTCCAACGGTGGGTACAGCCATACCAAAGGCGGGACGCGGCAAATCTACGCCGGTCGGAGGCGCAACGCCACAAGGCGCCTAGTTTTCAGCTTTTATTGGCGACCTCAACCTACTATCCCTGATAAAGAGAGAGTTGAGGTCACAAAATGAAATATGCGGTGCTTGTGGTCATGGGCGCGCTGTTGTGGGCCGCTCCTGCAAACGCGATGGACGCTGAAACCTTTTTTGTAAAAGCGGTTGCTTTGCAGAAAAAGGGCATAGGCGCCGTCTTTGCAAAAGATTTGAAGCCGATGATCCGCGTTTTTGAAGACGCAGCGAAGTCAGTAAAGGCGGAGAATGAGGCCGCGCGCACCGCAGGATCCCCTTTATTCTGCGCACCCAAGAAATACCGGCTGAATGCAGAGCAGTTCATCGGCGAGTTCAGCCGGATCCCCAAAGAGCGCCGACAGGCCCAATCAGTCCGCGATGCGTGGCGCGAAATAGTCATCCGCCGCTTTCCCTGCTAAATTAATCTATCCAAACTACGCGCAAGCAATCGCGCAGATCATATTTTCATCCAAATATGGGCACCCGCCCTATATGCTCTCAAGTAACGCCAAGGGTAACGACGAGAACGACAAATAGGGTCAGCGCCGTAATCGCAAAAATAGACAGCAAGCACATACGCCAGAATGCGCCAAATCGTGATGTCAGATAAGCCCCTCGCAATTGCCGATACATGTGGATGGGTGGATAAAGACTAAGCAGTAATACGCCCATGACCTCGGTCTGAGGGAGGCTGATCAACAAAGCGCATATCACCCCCAATTGCATAATGAACGTCAGCGAATAGGTCACAAATACGGCATGGTCGAACATCTTATATTGCCGTCGCCAGAAAAACAGCAGCCAAACAAAGGGTACCGAAATCGGAATTAGGGCCCAGCTGTATTTATATGCATTGGACTGTATTTTGTAGAGCAGCAATTGCGGGTTTTTGGTCGCGGTTTCAGCAGCTTTTTTAAGCGCTGCTGCACCTCGAAAATCGCTGTCGGTAAGGCTTGGGCTGTCGATATCGCCGTTATTCTTGCCAAATGTGCTGGCCGCAGTGCCCATAAGCCGCAAACCGAGCCTATCGGAGCTCAGCTCTTCCTCAAGCACGGCCGTTGGCTTGCCCGCTTTACGCGCATCCATAATTTCGTTTTCCAACCGCGCGATTTTTGCTTGCAGTTGTTGTCGTTCAAGCGCGAAATCGGGACCATCAATTGTCGCTTGGATGGGGGCATGATCGGCGCCACTAACGCTCGTATCATCAGGTACCAGTTGGTTCACCACTGCAAAGGTAAGGAAAACAGTGAACAGAAACAGCGCCAATGGAGAGACAAATTTCGCCCGCTCACCATGGACATAACGCCGCGTCAGCTTGCCGGGATGCCAAAACAACAATGGCAAGGTCCGCCAAATTTTGCCATCGAAGTGCAGCACACTGTGTAAGATATCATGTCCAAACGCGCCAATAGTCCGATGAAAGGCCGCCTTTTGTCCGCAGGCATGGCAATATGCTCCAAGCAGATCAGCGCCGCAATTCAGGCATGTTCCGGATTGGCCAGGCCCCCCGCCTATTGACGGTTCTACAGCCCCGGCAAAGGCTACCCCAGTGACGATATCTGCTGCTCCCTCCAAATCCCCGTTCATAACGTGAGTTTATCAGCACGGTGCGCGAAAGCCAAAAGAAAAGGCCCGGACGAGCCGGGCCTGTTTCACAGATCCAGATGGGTGAAATTACCGGTCGTAATCGCGCTGCACGCCTGCGCCGCGCGCTGGCGCAGCGGCGGTCAAACGCAGGGCTTCGGCGGACAGGCTGATCGAGCCGACTTCGTCTGCTTCTTCATCCTCATCAACCTGAACCTTCTGCAGCGACTGCACGAGGCCTTCTTTCAACTGGTCAGGGCGAACAGTTTCCTCAGCGATTTCGCGCAAAGCAACGACCGGATTTTTATCACGATCACGATCAATGGTCAGTTCAGCGCCACCAGAGATTTCGCGCGCACGTTCGGCGGCGAGTAATACAAGGTCAAACCGGTTGGTGATCTTGTCGATGCAATCTTCAACAGTAACGCGTGCCATCTTGGCTCCTGATTCTTCGGATATACGGGAAGTTGACCGCGCCTAGAGATAATGGGCCAAAATGTCAATGCAAAGGGCTGGTCGCTTGCCGTGCGCTGCGCAAAGCGGTATCGCTAGCAACATGACAGTGCAATCAGGCAAGCCCGGGTTCCCCGGAACGCACTTTCAAGTTGCGGGCCATGACTTGCACGTGGTTCATAAACCGCAAGATCGACTCAAAGCCGTTTTGCAGCTTATCGCGATGGCGCAAAAATCGATTCACATGTTTTTCTATATGTTTTGTGCCGATAAAACCGGTCGGGAAGTGCGCGATGCGCTCGTTGCTGCGGCGACACGCGGTGTACACGTGCAGTTGATTATAGACAGCTTTGGATCAACCCAGGTGAGCAATCGATTTTTTGATACTTTGCTTGACGCTGGCGGCAACTATCACAGTTTCAGCACCCGCAAGGGACTTGGCTACCTGATCCGTAATCACCAAAAGATGCTGATTATCGACGGCGCCCATGCGCTTGTGGGCGGTTTCAATATCGCCGATTCCTATTTCGGGCGTGCAGGTGACGATAGCTGGGAAGATCTCGGCATAATCGTGTCTGGTCCCGAGGCGCGGCGGCTGAGCGATTATTTTGAGGATATGGCGCAAGCGTCGAACGGCGGCAACGTCAGCTTTCGACAGATCCGCAATATCATTCGACAATGGCGGCCGGGCATTGGTCAAGTACAATGGCTGTTGGGCGGGCCAACAAACCACATTTCGCCATGGGCACTCACGTTCAAGCGATCATTGGACGCGGGCAAAAGATTTGACATTGTTTCCGCCTATTTTTCGCCGTCCCAAACCATATTGCGACGCCTTGCCAAGACAGCGAGGCGCAACAAAGGGTCGCGCCTCGTCATGGCCGGAAAAACCGACAATGGCGCAACGATTGCCGCTGCGCGTGTGCTTTACCGCTATCTGATGCGCCGCAAGGCTCGGATTTTCGAATATCAACCGCGCCCACTGCACATGAAGCTGATGGTCATTGATGACACGGTCTATATTGGTTCAGCCAATCTGGATATCCGAAGCATGTTCATCAATCTGGAGATTATGGTGCGCATCAAGGACGCAGGCCTTGCTTTGCATATGCGCACATTGGTTGAAGGACTTGTTTCCCAATCGGAAGAGCAGACACGGGTGTTGTTAAAGAGGCGGGACACTATTTGGAGCCGGTTTAAGTCAGGCCTTGCCTATTTCTTGGTCAATTCGGTCGATTACACCATTGGCCGGCGGATCAAATTCAGTTTGATCCGTAACAAATAATCATTCTTTCCAGCCCCAGAACAAATGGCACGGCAATACATTCCATAAGGCATAGCCATTGTCGATCTTACGGAAATACGGGATCATGAAATCACGCGCACGGGCACGGAACTGATAGACCAGAAATGCCCCGCCGGGCCGGATCGCCTTCGCTGTTTCCTCAGCGATCACAGGGCCGAGATTATTGGGGAGCGTCGAAAAGGGCAGGCCGGAGAGAATATAGTCGGCATGTGCAAACCCGAGATTGTTTATGATTGCATTCACATCCGCCGCCGAGCCATGCACCGCGACAAAACGACTATCCCGAAAATTATACTGCAGATATTTAATGAAATCTTCGTTCAGATCGATGACCAGCAATGTGGCATCGGGGCGCATGCGATCCAGAATGGGTTGGCAGAAAGTGCCAATGCCCGGACCATATTCCACAAACAATTTGGTATTGTCCCAGTCCACCGGAGCCAGCATTTTTTTCACGGTGAAGGACGATGACGGGATAATTGATCCGACCATCACTGGATGTTTGATAAAGCCCTTAAAGAAAACACCCCATTGGCCAAAAAAGCGGCTTGCGCGGCTTTTGATGCGGTTGAGCACCGTCGTTTTAGCCACGCTTGAAGAGATCATAGGATGGTTCCAGGGGAAGTTGTCACGAAACAGTCACAATCGCAAATTGATGCCATTCGTGCAACCGCGTTTACCAACTAACTGTTCCACCTAGCTTGCATTGCACATCAAATCAGTCTTATGCCTCGATCATGGCAAAGCTAAACAACGGCACAATTTCAGTAATCTTTGTAGCACAGCGCACGGATCTGGACCCCGACGGTTACGCTCAGGCTGCCGCGTTGATGGATGAACTGGCCGCGCAACAAGCTGGCTATATCGGCATAGATTCAGTGCGTGGCGCAGATGGCCTTGGTATAACGGTCAGCTATTGGACCGACGAAGCCAGCGCAAATGCATGGCGCGATCATCCCGAGCACGCCGCAATGCGCGATGCTGGCCGGAACCGATGGTATGCGCATTACAGCCTGCATGTCGCGCAAGTGACGCGCAGTTATGATTGGAAAAAGCCATGAGCACGGTTCAAACTATTCCCAATAGCCGCGTTGTCGTGCTGTTCCTCGTGATGCTCGTTGCCGCGGCGGGTAACACCGCGATGCAGTCCGCCCTTCCCGCAATCGCCAGCGAATTGGATATGCCCGACGTGTGGGTCAGCCTAGCCTTTAGCTGGTCTGCGTTGTTATGGGTTATCACTGCACCCAAATGGGCCCGCCTGTCGGACCGCCGGGGCCGCAAACAATTGATGAGTATCGGCGTTATCGGCTTTGTTGCCTCAATGGGCATGTGCGGGCTGGTGCTGTGGCTTGGGCTGGCTGGCCTGATCGGTCCAGTGGTGACCTTTATCCTGTTTGCGTTATTCCGCAGCCTGTACGGCGGTTTTGGTTCGGCTGCTCCACCCGCCGTTCAGGCATATGTCGCCGCCCGAACTGAACGCGCAGAACGTACCAAGGCGCTATCGATGCTTGCCTCGTCTTTTGGCGTTGGCACCGTGATCGGCCCCGCCACCGCGCATTATTTTCTGTTTCCGCCTTTCGGTCTGGCTGGACCGCTCATCATGTTTGCAGCCTTTGGTGTGGCCGTATTGATTGCGTTGCATGTTCAGCTACCCAATGACACCCCACGTTTTGAAGCGCGCGGCGCCGTTGCGGCTTATCCCAATTCAGCGTCGATTAATGCGCCCGACGATGAAGAGGTCGCTGGCGATGCTTTAGGGTCAGTATTGCCTAAAACTGAGGTCCGCCTGCCATGGCGCGACGGAAGGATGGCGTCTTGGCTCATTGCGGGGCTTATCGGCGGCCATGCACAGGCCATCATGCTGGGCGTTGTAGGTTTTCTCGTGCGTGACCGGCTTGGGCTACATGACCGCCCATGGGAGGCGGTGCAGGCGAGCGGATCCGTCATGCTCATCGGCGCTATGGCGACCTTGCTGGCGCAATGGGGCCTTATCCCCATACTCTCGCTTGCCGCGCGCAGCTCCGTGTTGATTGGCGCTATCCTTGCTTTAATCGGGACCATCCTGACCGGTTTTAGTCACGATTTTTACGGCATTAGCACAGGCTTTGCGATTGCCTCACTTGGCTTTGGGCTTTTTCGGCCAGGCTTTACTGCCGGCGCATCCTTGGCGGTCGGACGGCACGAGCAAGGGGACGTTGCAGGAAAGATTGCTTCGATCAGCGGTGCTGCATATATCGTCGCTCCGGCCGTTGGCGTTGCGTTATTCAATTATTGGGAACCAGCGACGTTCATCCTCATCGCGGCATCGTTATTGTTCCTGATTATTTGGGGACGAAAGGCGTTGGTCACACCAGATATTTGACGGCATTGTTGCGAATGAGGGGGCGGGGCTATCATTGGCATCGACGCCTCTGCCCCAAAACCCCCTTGGTCGGAGCAAAATTGTTAGAAAGCTGTGGCGACAAAAGAATGATCGATGCGCTGAATTTGCACAAAAAAAGGGCCGACCGAGGCCGACCCTGAAAAAGTCTTTAGGAGAGGATGCCTAAAAGGCTCGTTCCGTATGGCTAAGTTTCACTTTTTGTGCAAGTGCGAACAGTGCAATAGCTGTTGCAAATGATGCAACTATTATTTATACGTTTAAGCTGAATTTCGCGACATTTGAACGATCGTGAGAGCTGGCAATTTTTGCTGCAGTGCGGCAAATTAGGAGATGATATGCGCAGATTGCCCCCCCTACGCTCCTTGGAAGCATTTTTGCGCGTCGCTAAGCTCGGTTCGGCAAAAGCTGCCGCGAGCGAACTCGCATTATCTCCACCCGCGCTCAGCCGCCGGATCAAGGCGCTGGAAGACTTCATTGGCAAATCCCTGTTTGACCGCCGCGCGCAAGCAATGGTCATTAATGCGGATGGTGAGGCACTTCTGGCGGCCGTTGAACCAGCGATGGACGCAATGGCAGAGGCGGTTGACGAGCTGGCCGGCCGTGGCGGGGAGTATCGCCTGCGCTTGGGGCTCTTGCCGCTTTTTGGTTCGCAAAGGCTCATTCCGCGTTTGCCTGAACTGCGAAAGGCGTTTCCGAAGCTTCATATCGACGTGGACACATCTGGTCATGCCGAAAATCTGCTGGGTGATGTCGTCGACGCAGCTATCATCATTTCAGCAGACGTCGACCCCAAGCTGTATAGTGTCCGCTTAGACCGCAATCTTGTTTACGCCATCGCCTCTGAAAAATGGGCAAAGGAGCATAAGGTCGAAAAGCCTGAGGACCTCGCAAAGCATACGGTCATGGTCCATAGTGACATGCCTATGATTTTTGACGCCTGGCGGCAGGCTATGGGGGCACCCCGCCTGAAGCCGGCGGCGATCGATAGTCTTGATAGTGGCGCATTGATGCTGGAGGCTGCCGCAAATGGTCTTGGCGTTGCAATCATGCACGGAAGCCACTTCTCCGACGCGCGCGACCCGCGCCTGACGCGGCTTTTCAATACAGAAGTTGAGAGCCCCTACAGCTATTACTTCGTGTGCCGCCCCCGCGCGCTGAAGCAGAGAGCTGTGAAAATCTTTCACGACTGGTTGTTGAAGGCTGGCGTGTAAATGCGCGCAACCCCTTAACGCCTATTCCTAGCCTTCGGCGCGGTTTGCTTCTGCCGTCCCGTTTCTCGCCATTCTGATTTGCACTTCCGGACTAGCAACCCTCTTCATCAACCGATGGCGACAAAGCGAAGCACTTGACCCAGTCGGCGTCGGGCGTCATTGCAGGTGAATGAATCAAGACGTAGCCGATATGAATTTTGAAACCGCGCTGCGGGCGCTTGAAGACATCGTCCATAAGTTGGAAAACGGTGAAGCTCCGCTCGATGAATCCATCGCCTTGTACGAACGCGGTAATGCGTTGCGGGCCTTGTGCCAACAACGGCTTGATACGGCGAAAGCGCGCATTGAGGCTATTGTGCAAGGGCCGGACGGAGCGCCAACAGGTACAACAACATTCGACGCCGGATAAACATTATGGCTGCCGAACCATCATTGTTACACGACTCACTCGCGCAAATTGCGGCGGACATTGATCGCGAATTTGATGCGCTTCTGACGCTACCCGGCGACGCGCGGGACCGGCTATATGCCGCTATGCGCCATGCCGCGATTGGCGGCGGCAAGCGCCTCCGGCCGTTGCTTGTGACTGCGACCGCGGCTTTGTTCCATGTGGACCGCGCAGTGGCTTTGCGCGTTGGCACGGCTGTCGAAGCTATTCATGTGTACTCCTTGGTGCATGACGACTTGCCCTGCATGGATGACGACGACATGCGCCGTGGCAAGCCGACCGTGCACCGCGCGTTCGATGACGCGACGGCGGTTCTGGCGGGCGATTCTCTCCATGCTTTGGCATTCGAGATACTGGCGAGCCCACAAACGCATGGCGATCCTTTCGTACGCGGCGAACTGGTATCAACACTGGCTTTAGCAAGCGGCCCGGAAGGCATGGCTGGCGGGCAGATGATGGATATAGAGGCCGAGAAATCCGTTGTTGATTTGCAAACCGTCATGCGCCTGCAAGCGCTGAAGACGGGTGCTCTGATTGCCGCCAGCGTCGAAATGGGCGCGATATTAGGGCATATCCCAGCGGAAGGCCGAACGCATTTGCGGGGATATGCCCGGGACATTGGCCTCGCCTTTCAGATTGCCGATGACATCATGGATGTTGAAGGTGATCCTGAACTAGCAGGTAAGGCGCTTCAAAAAGACGCGGCGGCCAATAAAGGCACCTTTGTATCTCTCATGGGCCTCGAACGCGCCAAGCAGCAGGCGGACATGCTTGTGCAGCAGGCCAATAACCATCTGTCGACTTATGGTGCCGAAGCTGATCTTTTGCGCGCCATTGCAAATTACATCACCGAAAGGGATCGCTAAATGACACACCGGATTGGCGTATATCCCGGCACATTTGACCCAATCACCTTAGGCCATATGGACATCATCCGGCGCGGTGCAAAATTGGTGGATGAATTGATCATCGGCGTAACCACGAACGCGGCCAAATCCCCGATGTTTTCGGATGATGAGCGGATTGCCATGGTCGAGCGCGAAGTTGCCAGCATAGGTTCGGCGCATATTCGCGTTGTCGGGTTCAACTCATTGCTGATGGATTTTGCCGAAGCGCAGGGCGCAAGCACCGTCATTCGCGGCATTCGCGGCGTCACGGATTTCGAATATGAATATCAACTCACGGGCATGAACCGCCAGTTGAACGATCGCGTCGAAACGCTGTTTTTAATGGCCGATGTGTCGCTACAACCCATTGCCTCGCGGCTGGTGAAGGAAATTGCGATTTACGGCGGCGAAATCGGGAAGTTTGTGACCCCCAATATTCGCGACGAAGTCGTTGCACGCGTGCAAAAGTTAGGCAAAAAAGGCGGTTAAGCGTTAAATCAGCTTGCGTCGCTTGCGTTCCTTAGGGTCAGGACCATAAGCGGAAGACGTGCCATATAACCTGCCTTACGAAAACCAGAGAAGCGATAATTTCGGGGATGACGCAGATGTCATCGGGGTTCTAAGTTTACAAACATATACGCAAAAGGCGGTATTTCTGTAAACTTACCGCCACTTTTCGAGGTTGGCTTACCGGGTCCGAAAGCCGGAGTGGGGTTCAACAGGTTCAAAGAGCCAGTCGCGCAACAAATGCGGGATTAACGCACAGAATCTCAAAACAAATCCTACATTGCAAGCGAAACCTATTTAGGGGTTATCGCAATTGTCACGGTAATTGGCCACTCTTTCGTCATCCTGAACTTGTTTCAGGATCTTAATTCTCGGAGGTTGAAAAAGTAAGACCCTTAAACAAGTTCAGGGTGACGGGTGAGGGAGTTGGATAAACCCCTATTTCGGGGATGACGCACCTGTCACCGGAATTCCCGTCTGCAGAACAGAAATGACGGCGGCAAGATCAGGGCCGAATTTACCGTCCATTTTGCTTCTCTGCCGCCAAGGCGCGCAAGTCGGTTTTCAGCAATTTGCCAATATGGCTGCGCGGCATTTCGTCAATGGTGTAAAGCACCGAAATCCGCTGCGTCTTGCCAAGCTGCCCGTTCACACGCGTAAGAATGGATTCAGTCGATGCTGCCGCGTCCGTCAACC
Organism: Sphingorhabdus sp.; assembly: GCF_044239665.1. GTDB lineage: Bacteria > Pseudomonadota > Alphaproteobacteria > Sphingomonadales > Sphingomonadaceae > Sphingorhabdus_B. The sequence continues at coordinate 21,729 of NZ_JBIIBA010000004.1, read as the reverse complement.
GCACAAAGCCAACGGGCGTTTCACCCCAAGCGTCTGAAGGCATGCCAACCACGGCAGCTTCGGCCACTTCGGGCTGCGCTTCCAACAATTCTTCAAGGTCTTTTGGGTAAATGTTGAAGCCGCCGGATATGATCATATCCTTTGCGCGGCCCACGATGGATACAAAGCCATCTTCATCGACAATGCCAATGTCGCCGGTTTTCAGCCAGACATTGGCATCCTCGTCACGCCACTCCATCTCGCGTGTTTTTTCTGGTTGGTTTTTGTAACCGGACATCATGGTAGGCGAACGGCCAGTAAGCACGCCTTTGGAACCGACGGGGAGGCGATTGTCGTCCTCGTCCAATACGATCAGTTCATGGCCCGTGACGGGCTGCCCCACGGTATGCAGTTTGTTGGGATGGTGATGCGCTTGAAGCATGCACACAACACCCCCTTCGGTCATACCGTAAATCTCGACAAGGCCGCCCGGCCAACGCTGAAGCACATCAGCCTTCAACTCCGCAGCAAAAGGCGCGCTGGTACAGAATTTGACAATGAAGCTGCTGAGATCGTACCGATCAAATTCGGCATGTGCCATGAGCCGTTGATATTGCACTGGCACGAGCATGGTGTGCGTGGTCTGATCAATCTGCGCATGGTCAAGATAGGCCAGCGCATCAAATTTCTCCATGATCCGGACAAAACCACCATGACAAATAGTTGGCAGAAATACCGCCAATGTCGTGTTCGAATATAATGGCGTCGAGACCAACGACCGCGTGTCGCGGTTGTAAATTGACTTGAAACCACCTGCCATCTGGTGCCAACGCATTCCGTGCGAATGGATAATGCCCTTGGGTGTTCCCGTGGTGCCACTCGAATAAATGATGTTGAACGGATCAGTCGCGGCGGGCGGCGGCGCGTCAAAACTTGCACCTTCCTCTGCCATCCAGTCGGTCAGCGCCGGATGGTCGCCAACGGCGTTGTCGAGCATGATGATTTTGACATCGCCCAGTACGACCCCTTCAAGATCAGCCAGTTTCGCGGCATCGACGAACAGATGCATAGCGCCGGAATCTTTGAACATCGCGGCCAACTGCGCGGGCGTTGCAGAAGTGGTCAATGGAGCAGCGCAGCCCCCTGCGCGCACAACGGCAAGATACGTCAACGCATAGTTAATATTGCTGGTCCCCAATATGGCAACCGCCTGACCCCGCTTTAGCCCGTCGCGCTGTAGCTGTGCGGCTATGCGCCCTGTTGCGTGCGCAACTTCGCACCACGACAGTTCAGAGCTGCTATCGGCAAGCGCACGCGCATCAGGCTTTTCTTCGCCCCAAGCACCAATGAGCGCGCCGAAATCACCAAATGATTTTTCTAATTCGGTATCGATAAGCATGTAAAATCCACTCTCCCGTTCGCCGGTTGCTCTGCAGACTTAGCGCCATATACAAAAGTTTCATTGCCTAATTTTTGACACCGATGCTGGGGTTAAAATTTCCGTTATCGCCAACCACAAAAGACTGTGGAAAAACGGCGACTTTAGGCCGCTTTTCCTTGGGCTTCTTAGGCTTTGGGCCTACAGTGCGCGGATGACTGAAGAAACAACGGAAACCCCGCAATTTAATCCTTCTGCGGACAGCGCAGCCAACCCCAATCAGAATGAATATGGTGCCGACAGCATCAAGGTTCTGAAGGGCCTCGATGCGGTGCGCAAGCGCCCTGGTATGTATATCGGCGACACGGATGACGGTAGCGGCCTGCATCACATGGTGTTTGAAGTTTCCGACAATGCCATCGACGAGGCGTTGGCGGGGCATTGCGACCTTGTACTGATCGAACTGAACCCCGATGGTTCGGTTTCTGTTGAAGATAATGGCCGCGGCATTCCAACCGGCATGCACAAGGAAGAGGGCGTTTCGGCAGCTGAGGTCATCATGACTCAGCTGCACGCTGGCGGCAAGTTCGAGAATACGTCCGACGATAATGCTTATAAAGTTTCCGGCGGATTACACGGCGTTGGTGTGTCGGTGGTGAACGCGCTGTCCGAGTTTCTGGAACTCACCATCTGGCGTGAGGGTAAAGAGCATTGGATGCGTTTTGAGCATGGCGATGCCGTAGGCCCCTTGATTGTCCGCGGTGACGCGCCAGTGGTCGATGGCAAGCCCAAAAAGGGCACCCGCGTAACCTTCATGGCGTCCACAAACACGTTCAAAAACGTGCTGGAATTTGACTTTGATAAGCTTGAACATCGCTACCGCGAACTGGCGTTCTTGAACTCGGGTGTTCGCATATTGCTGCGCGACAAGCGGCATTCGGATGTCAAAGAACATGATCTTTATTATGAAGGCGGTATTGGCGCATTCGTAAAGTATCTGGATCGCAACAAAGCGGCATTGCTAGCCGACCCCATCACGATCACATCCAACCGCGACGGCATTGGTATTGACGTCGCGTTGGAGTGGAACGACAGCTACTACGAAAACGTATTGTGCTTCACCAATAACATTCCGCAACGTGACGGCGGCACCCATTTGGCAGCGTTCCGCTCGGCGCTCACGCGCACGTTGAACAACTATGCCGAAAAATCGGGCGTGTTAAAGAAAGAGAAAGTCACGCTTACCGGCGATGACATGCGTGAAGGGCTGACTGCTATTGTGTCGGTTAAGCTGCCTGATCCAAAATTCTCGTCACAAACGAAGGACAAGCTGGTCTCTTCCGAAGTGCGTCAGCCGCTGGAAAGCCTGATGGCAGACCGGATGAGCGAGTGGTTAGAAGAAAATCCCGGCCATGCGCGTACCGTCATTCAAAAGGTCATCGACGCCGCCGCGGCCCGCGAGGCCGCGCGAAAAGCCCGTGAGGCCAGCCGCAAATCGGTGATGAGCGTTGCGTCCCTGCCCGGCAAACTTGCCGACTGCCAAGAAAAAGACCCCGCCAAATCCGAACTTTTCCTGGTCGAGGGTGACTCGGCAGGCGGATCGGCCAAGCAAGGCCGCGATCGCCATTATCAGGCGATTTTGCCGCTAAAGGGTAAAATCCTGAACGTGGAACGCGCACGCTTTGACCGGATGCTGTCGTCCAAAGAAGTCGGCACGCTGATTCAGGCGATGGGCACTGGCATTGGTCGCGAAGATTTCAACATTGAAAAATTGCGTTATCACAAGATCGTAATCATGACGGACGCTGACGTTGACGGTTCGCACATTCGGACATTGTTGCTCACATTCTTCTACCGCCAGATGCCCGAAATCATCGAAAATGGGCATCTCTTCATTGCGCAGCCACCTTTGTACAAGGTCGCGAAGGGCCGCAGCGAAATCTATGTGAAAGACGACAAGGCATTGGACGATCATTTGGCCGAGCTTGGCCTTAATGGCGTTGTATTGGAGGGTGCAGGCGGGCAACGCGCTGGTGCAGACTTAGGCGCTTTGGTTGACCATGCACGCCGTATGCGCAGCCTGATGGCCTTTGTCCCGCGCCGTTATGACCCAACGATTGTCGAGGCTATGGCGCTCACGAGCGCGCTGGACCCCGAGGCTACCGATCGCACCGCCGCCGTTGCCAAGGCGGCTGCTTGGATGGCCGCGCAAGATGTGGAGGGCAAATGGTCCGGCCGCGTGTCCGAAGATGGCGGCTATCATTTCGAACGCCTCTGGCGCGGGGTGACCGATCATCACATCATTGAGGCCGCATTCCTGATGTCCGCAGAAGCCCGTAAACTGCACAAGTTGGCGAGCGAAGAGACCGCAAGCTATGAAACCCCGGCGCGGCTCGTTAAAGTTTCCGCTGCTGCTGCCGAGGCGATTGACGAGGTGGAGAGCGATGAGGATGCACCCGACGCGGTTGGCGATCAAGCCAAACGGGCAACCACAGCGGTGAGCGTCGGTAACAAGGGCGCAATTACGCGCCCGTCCGAATTGCTGGAGGCGATATTGATTGCCGGCCGCAAGGGACTGTCGATTTCGCGGTACAAGGGTCTTGGCGAAATGAATGCCGAACAATTGTGGGAAACCACGCTTGACCCTAATCACCGTTCGCTGCTGCGCGTGGAGATTGATCAGGCCGACCTCGCAGACGACATTTTCACCAAGCTGATGGGTGAAGTCGTTGAACCACGGCGCGATTTCATCGTAGAAAACGCCCTCAATGTCGCCAATCTGGATGTTTAGGGTCAGGATTTTAAGTTTTCGGATGACCGCAAACTTGGGGCAGCATAGCGCTTGCCCGTTCGAATATTGAAATGGCTTGTATATGTGCCTTCCCTTATGGGGGAGGCATGATGCACAGACACCGTATTTTCATGATGGCATTGCTGGCATTGCCGGTCTTGGCGCAGGCCAGCGACAATCGTGTCGAAATCGGCACTGGCATAGCCAGCTATTATGGCGTCGAACTGGGTGGACGCCGCACGGCAAGCGGCGAACGCTTTGACCCTAGTGCCATGACAGCCGCCCACCGCACCTTGGCATTCGGCAGCCGCGTTGCCGTTACAAACTTGGCCAATGGTCAGGAAGTCGTTGTCCGTATCAACGACCGTGGCCCTTGGGGCAAATCACGCATTGTGGATGTGTCCTACGCCGCAGCCAAGCAACTTGGCATGCACCGCACTGGCACTGCCAAAGTGAAGCTTGAGCTGCTGGATTTAAATAGTCCTGACCCTAAATAATCGCAGCGCGCTGCCATTCGGGCAGATTGAGCGCGTTCATATCCTCGACACGGCGTAACTCCACCGATAGGCCAAGTTCAGGATATGCGCACCGCTGTCGGCTAAGGTCGGCCTGTTCCAACGGGACGACCACCAGTCGCCGGTTGACCTTTTGCCGCCAGTTCATGCGCGCCGTATTTTCCTGACCGACATAACATCCCTTTGAAAAAGACACACCGTTTAACTCCACGGCATTCGTCTCCAACCATAAGGTTTGCTCGCTTCCAAGCTCCGCCACACCTTCGGTGATACCCAAGGCCAGCCGATGCGCGCGATATTCTGCGCTGACGTCCGCATCATCATCCGCAGGCGTTCCAAGCCACCTTTCACCCATATCCGGATGACGCGGATCACCGCTACCGTCTGCATTCCAAAAAACCGCGCGGGTCGGATCAATCGCAATCGAAATCTTGCGCCGCAACCGGTAGATTGACAACCGCCGAACGAGAGCCTCTGCCTGCATGCTCTCACAATCGATGAGCACATCATCGCCATCTGACCATAACAGAAATTCGAACAACGCCTTGCCCTGCGGGCTCAGCAGGCCAGCCCATGAGGGCATCACAGCTGCAGTATCCTGCGTTACCAGCCCTTGCAGGAATTGCCGCACATCCTCACCGGTTTCGGTGGAAGACAAACGGACGACATGACGGTCAAATAGACGGGTGTTTCGCATAGGTGACAGATAGGGGTTCAGATGCTTAAAAGAAAGTCATGACCGACCAGATGATTCTTTCCATCCGCCGTCCCGACGACTGGCACGTCCATTTGCGCGATAATGCAGTGATGCGCAGCGTTGTGCCCTATACGGCAGCGCAATTCGCGCGTGCTATTGTCATGCCCAATCTGTCGCCGCCGATAACAACGGTGGAAGCAGGCGCAGCCTATCGCGATCGTATATTGGCAGCTGTGCCGCAAGGGATAAGCTTTACGCCTTTGATAACGGCCTATCTGACCGACACGTCGAGCGGCGAAGAACTGGCGCGAGGCTTTACCGAGGGCGTATTTACCGCAGCGAAATTATACCCCGCCCATGCAACGACCGGAAGCGCCCATGGCGTGACCAACATCGCCAACATCATGCCCGCGCTTGAACATATGGCGCGCATCGGCATGCCGTTGCTCATTCATGGCGAAGTTACCGATTCACATGTCGACATATTCGACCGGGAAGCAGTGTTCATCGAACGCACTCTGTCAAAGCTGGTGCACGATTTGCCAGACCTGCGCGTCGTTTTTGAACATATCACCACGGCAGATGCAGTCGCCTTTGTTGACGATGCCAGCGACAACATCGCCGCCACAATCACTCCGCAGCATTTGCACATTAATCGCAACGCCATGTTCGAAGGTGGCATCCGCCCGCATGCTTATTGCCTGCCCGTGGCCAAACGTGAAGTGCACCGGCTTGCGCTGCGCAAGGCCGCGACATCGGGCAGCGCCAAATATTTCCTTGGCACCGACAGCGCGCCGCATGACAAATCCGCCAAGGAAAGCGCCTGCGGCTGCGCCGGGATATTTAACGCGCCATTTGCAATGGAAAGCTATGCTGCGGTTTTTGAAGAAGAGGGCGCTTTGGACAAGCTTGAGGCCTTCGCCTCAGAAAACGGCCCGCATTTTTACCGGCTGCCGCTAAATGAAGACCGCGTGACGCTGGAGCGTATGGACACACCGGTTCCCCAGTTGCTTGCGTTGGATGGCGTTTCGGTCGTGCCCTTTCACGCAGGTGAAACTTTACGCTGGCGGTATCGGGCTTAGGGTCAAGGCTTAGGCCTTGGCGGCCCTATAGGTTTTGATCGCATCTGCGCAGAATATCGCAATGCTGGCCCAGATCAGGATAAAGCACGCCAGCTTAGTCGTGCTCAACGGTTCGCCATAGGCATAGACGCCCAATAAAAATGCAATTGACGGCGCGATATATTGCACGAAGCCGAGGCTGGCATAACTCATCCGCCGCGCCGCCGTTGCGAACATGAGCAGCGGGATAGCGGTCACCGCACCTGCAAGGATCAGCAGCCCAGAGGTGGTGAGATCATCCCCGAACCCGCCCGTGCCCGCCTGCGCATACCACAGCACCGCGCCGAGCGATAAGGGTGCAAGCAACGTCGTTTCAATGGCAAGGCCCGGTACAGAGCCAACCGGCGTTATCTTGCGGATGAGACCGTATAAGCCAAAGCTGAGGGCCAAGGATACCGAGACCCATAATGTGTCGAGCGCATCGCCGATAAGAATCGCCACGCCAATGGCGGCAACCGCGACAGCGACCATTTGCAGCGGACGAAGCCGCTCACCTAGAAAAAGCCGCCCGAGAAGTACATTCACCAAGGGATTAAGATAATAGCCAAGGCTAGCGGCCAATATGTGATCGGTAGACACCGCCCAAATATAAATGAGCCAATTGATCGCAATCAACGTCGCGGAAGCGAGCAGGTTTCGTAAGTGCGCCTTATGCCGGAAAATCGCGCCATATTCGTGCAACTGCTTACGAAACGCCATGATGACCAGCAGCAAGGGGATTGACCATAAGATCCGCTGCGCCACGATGGCTATTGGCGGCACATGGCTCAAAAGCTTAAAATATACAGGCACGAAGCCCCAGATCAGATAGGCCGATATGGCATAAGGCAGGCCGCTGGCCTGCTCGGTTTGTTTATCATCTGCCATATTTTAAAGCCCCCGCCCTCAATTGAGGGTCAGATAATCCCGCCGCCAATCCAGAGGCGAAGGGCGCAAATAGCCATAACCACCAGACAGAAATTACGGCCGCCATTTTTCTCGGAGATAAACCCGAACAACGCACCAGCGCCGGCGATCAAAATGATGAACCAGTTCAGCCATCCCAGAAACGGAATGAACCCGATGAAAGCCAGAATAAGGGCAATGAGGCCCAGAAGGAATGCGATCACATTTGCCATATACAGACTGTGGCGGGTTTTAGGCGGGGTGGCAAGTAAAGCGATGTGGCAAAAAATGACAAGCGCCTTGGGGCTAAGGCCTAGCCAATTCGGCTTGACCGGATGCTGGATTGACCCACCAGCATCCGTTCATCTAAACCGACATTTTTATGAACAATCACTGGGTCAATGTAAGACCCGTCCACTTTGCCAGGAATGCGTAAATATCCGAATATTCGTCGATCACCTTGTCGGTTGGTTTGCCCGATCCGTGACCCGCACGGCTTTCAATACGGATGATTTTCGGTTTGCTTCCGGTTTCCGCGGCTTGAAGGGCGGCGATATATTTAAAGCTATGGCCTGGGACCACGCGGTCATCCGTGTCAGCGGTCGACACAATGACAGCAGGATATTCCAATCCAGATTTGATATTGTGATAGGGCGAGTATGTCATCTGCATTTTGAAATCGGCCTCCTTATTCGGATAGCCATAATCGTCGACCCAGTAACGACCTGCGGTAAACCGGTCAAAGCGAACCATGTCCATCACGCCCACGGCCGCATGTCCCGCTGCAAATAGATCAGGCCGCTGGTTCAGCGATGCGCCGATCAACAAGCCGCCGTTCGAGCGGCCTTCGATGGCAATTTTGCCCTTGGCCGAAATGCCACTGGCAATCAGATATTCCGCAGCCGCTGCAAAATCGTCAAAGACATTCTGCTTGTTCATCAGGCGGCCTGCATCATGCCATGGCTTGCCATATTCGCCGCCACCGCGGATATTCGCAAGCGCAAACACGCCGCCGGACTGAAGCCATGCCATTCGCGTTGCCGAGTAAGTGGGCGTCTGCGAAATGTTGAACCCACCATAAGAGTATAACAATGTCGGCGCGCCGTGGGACAGATCAAGGTCCTTCTTATGGACGATGAACATCGGAATCTTCGTGCCGTCCTTTGACGGGTAAAACACTTGGCTGACGTTGAAGTCTTGCGGGTTGAAGCTCAACTTCGGCTCCGCAAATGGCATCGATGCCCCGCTGTTGCTGTCAAATCGGTAGACGGCGCCCGGCTGATTAAAGCTGGAGAAACCATAAAATGTCTCTGCGTCGCCCGGTGTGCCCGAAAAACCGCTGGCAGTGCCAATCGCGTTGAGCTGGATTTCCTGAACAGGCTGCCCTGCAAGGTCCGTCATCAATGCCATCGATTTGGCGTCCTTGATGTACGACAGAATCATACGATTGCCGACAATTTGCGCCCGCGACAGCGTTTCTGCACGCTCCGGAATAACGTCGGTAAACGCGGGCGTCTTCGCCCCAAGATCTACGCTCACCACCTTCAGCTTTGGCGCATCCTTGTTGGTGGTGAACCACAATTTATTGCCCATGCCTTCGATTAGGCCCCAGTCATGCTCGAGACCCTTTACCAAAGGCTGCGCCTTCCAAGTCGGGTTTTTGCCCAGAGGCATGATGTGCAGCTCATATTTCTCATCTGTGCCGGACGAGGTGGTAATCACCGCCCATTTGCCATCATGCGTCACCTGCGCGCTATGCCCATATTCGGGATTATCAGGCGTGGCATAAATCGCTTTGTCTTCCGACTGTGGCGTGCCGATTTTGTGATAGTAAATCGTTTGGTTATAATTCAGTTGTTGAAAGGCGGCGCCTTCTTGTGGTTCGGCGAAACGGGAATAGAGAAAACCTTCATTGCCGACCCAGCTTATGTTGGTAAATTTGGCCCATTTGATTTCATCGGCCAAAACTTTGCCAGTCCTGGTATCGAGCACCTTAATCGTGCGCCAGTCGGAACCACCATCCTGAATCGCATAAGCGAGCAGCTTGCCATCTTGCGAAGGCACCCAGCTATCCAGCGCCGTCGCGCCATCCTTTGCCCAGCCATTCGGGTCGAGCAACACGCGGTCAGCGCCTGTTAGGCCTTTACGCACATATAAAACCGACTGGTTTTGGAGCCCGTCATTTTTGTTAAAGAAATAATAGCCACCGGCCTTTTCAGGCAAGCCAAAGCGTTCATAATCGAACAGCTTCTTCATCCGGTCGGCAAGGATTTTTTTGCCCGGCAAAGTTTCCAGATAAGCGTCCGTGACGGCGTTTTGTGATTTTACCCAATTGGCGACTTCGGCATTCACGCGGACATCATCCTCAAGCCAGCGATAGGGGTCAGCCACCTTCACGCCGAATTGTTCATCGACGACATTGACGGTCTTGGTCTTGGGATAAGTCAGCTCGGCCGTGACGTCGGCGGTTGCCGCGCCCTTGGCTATAGCCACTGAAGAAATTGGCGTCATCATGACCGCAGCCCCAAGCAAAAATACACTTCGCATAAATTCATTTCCCCAACTCTCGGATACTATATTTCACGACTATAACTTGCGTGAATGAACACCAACCATCTTCTGCGACGCCCGCAGGTTTATTTCGCATTTTTGTCGAAATCATTCGGCGAGTTGACCCTGCGCCAACAAAATCCCGCCGGTCATGCAGGCGGCGAATAACATCCCCTCAAGACCGCCAGTTGCCATCTGGCTAATCCGTCCAAAGCCATCCTCGCCAAACAATGCTCCGATCTCATCGAGCCGCAGTTGTGATTGCGGAAGCATCTCGGCCAACGCATGCAAACTGCCACCAAGCAATTGTCCACCAGCAGCAGGAATCGCTGCGCCAGCGACCGCCCCCACAGCCGCCGCTGGAAGCATTCTACGTGACAAGTTGTGGGTGGATGATATTTGACGGGCCGCATATAATCCAAGCCCCACAGCAGTCCCTAAAACGGCTCCCTCAAGCGCGCCAGTAATGTGGGTTGGCGACTGCCCAAGCAGCAGATTAAACGCATCGAGCCCAAGTAGCTTCACAACCCCGCCTACGAGGAATCCACCCGCCGCGCCGCCCATTATGATTGACGTGCTATTGCGGGGGTAGCACAGACCGGCCGCCGCCATCCCAAAGCTGACGCCAGCAGCACCAATTAACGCGATGAGCACAGCCAGCGCGGTGAGTACCAAGACTATGGACGCGCCGCCCATGCCCTGTGCCCCGCCAGCAAATCCGTAGAAGATGCCTCCAAGCAGCCCAGCGATGCCACCGCCCACGATGCCAGCTCCGCCCAAGGCCCAAAATGTCCGCCAATCCAGCTTTGATGCGTTTGCCAAAGGTACCCCTGCCACTGGCACCGCATCACCGACATTGACAGCCGCTATGAACCGATAGCCATGCTTTGGCACTGTTTCGATAAAGCTGGGCCGCGTGGCGTCATCTTGCAAGACGCGGCGCAAGCTTCTGATGCATTGCGTCAGCGCCTCATCTGTAACTGCCACGCCGCGCCAGACATCATCCATGAATTGATCCTTGGGCACGAGACCACCAGCGTTCCGCACAAGCAATACCAGCGCGTCAAAATAGCGGCTGGAGACTTCCAAAACCACGCCATTTCGGGTCAGCAGCCTGCTTTCTACATCAAGCGTGAAAGGCCCAAAGCGAAAGCTATCTGACTTCATTTTTCACCAAATGCTCATATCCTGCTCATGCTTGCAATGTCGTTTAGCCCTAAATGCATAGCCTCCATTTATCGAAAAGGGCAATGTTATGAATATCACCAGCGAACAAGCTCAGCGCCGACGTCTGAATCCCTGGCGCGTCATTGGCTGGAGCAGCGCCATTGCGCTTATCCTCGCGCCTTTGGTCGCGATGCAGTTCACCAACGAAGTCGATTGGGACGAAACAGACTTCATTGTCGCAACGATCATCTTTGGAATCGTCGGCGGCCTCATCGAACTTGCCGTACGCTTATCATCCAATTGGTATTTCCGTATCGGGGCGATGTGCGCAGTCCTCGCCGGGTTCATGATCGTTTGGGCCAATTTAGCCGTTGGTATGATTGGTAATGAAGACAACCCCGTGAATCTGTGGTTCGGCGCGGTTCTGTTTATTGCCATTGCGGGCAGCCTCGCCGCACGTTTTCGCGCCAGCATCTTGGCCCCAGCCATGTTCCTGGCCGGCACATTACAAATCGGCATTGGCACCTTTGCCGGGATATTGGGGACTGATATGCACGGCGGGAGGTTTACGATCATGCTCTCGGTGACATGGTTTATCGCAAGCTTGTTATTCTGGTGCGCGCGTCAAAGCCGGAACGCCAACGCTTAAGGCCAACAAAAAGGGCGGCATCCTTTCCGGATACCGCCCTTTTGAATTTCTCAGGTGCGACGCGTTTACTCGCTGTCGTCCAACACTTCGACTGGACCGCTGTCCTGGCCCTTGGCATCAACATTGCGGTCAACAAGCTCAATGACGCCCATTGGCGCGGCGTCCGAACCACGGAAGCCAGCCTTAACAACGCGGCTATAACCACCGCTACGGTCGGCATAGCGTGTCGCCAGTTCGTCGAACAATTTCACCAACTGCGTGTCGTCCATCAAACGGCTCATCGCAAGGCGACGGTTGGACAGGCCACCCTTTTTCGCAAGCGTGATCAGCTTTTCGATATAAGGACGCAGTTCCTTCGCCTTTGGCAAAGTCGTCTTGATTTGTTCATGCTTAATCAGCGACGCCGCCATGTTGCGAAGCATCGCGGTGCGGTGCGACGTGGTACGCTGCAGCTTACGGTGGCCAACTTTATGGCGCATATTATATTCCTTTCTTGCCGACCCTTCCGGGCGGGAAACCGGTTCCCACTTTCCCTGAAGGGATCGGTCGTTCGTAGGGGGGCCGTATCAGGTACCCCGATCCTGGCCGTTTAAGGGCGGCCATTTCCCTGTAGGTTGGGCCAAAGCACTGCTTCGGCCCAGATATTCTTAACCAAGCAGCTCTTGTTCGAGCTTCTTGGCCATTTCTTCGATGTTTTCTGGCGGCCATCCAGGAATGTCCATGCCCAGGCGCAAGCCCATCGACGACAATACTTCCTTGATTTCGTTCAGCGACTTGCGACCGAAATTAGGCGTACGCAACATTTCGGCTTCGCTCTTTTGAACGAGGTCGCCAATGTAGATGATGTTGTCGTTCTTGAGGCAGTTTGCGCTGCGTACCGACAATTCCAACTCGTCGACCTTCTTGAGAAGATAACGGTTGAGTTGGTTCGCATCCGACTCTTCGGAAGAAGCCGAAGGTGCAGCCATGCCGATCATCGGCGAAGATGCAGCCATTGAATCTTCGAAATGTACGAATACCTGCAACTGATCCTGAAGGATACGTGCAGCATAAGCCACGGCGTCTTCTGGAGTTACAGTACCGTCGGTTTCGATCGTCAGCGAAAGCTTGTCATAATCCAATTCTTGACCGATGCGGGCATTATCAACCTTGTACGCAACCTGACGTACGGGTGAATACAGGCTGTCGACCGGGATAAGGCCGATTGGCGCATCCGCAGGGCGATTGGCAACCGCAGGAACATAGCCCTTGCCGCTGTCGGCAGTGATTTCCATGTTCAACGTCGCACCATCGTCCAAATGGCAGATGACGAGGTCAGGGTTCATCACTTGGATGTCGCCCGACACGGCAATGTCGCCAGCGGTTACAGCGCCTGGGCCAGTGGCCGAAAGTTGAAGACGCTTTGGACCTTCGCCCTCCATCTTCAACGCGACCTGCTTAATGTTTAGTACGATGTCAGTAACATCTTCGCGCACGCCAGCGAGCGACGAGAATTCATGCAACACATTCTCGATCTTGATCGACGTAATCGCTGCGCCCTGCAACGATGAGAGCAATACGCGACGCAGCGCATTACCGAGCGTCAAGCCAAAGCCACGCTCAAGCGGCTCGGCAACAAATACAGCCTTACGCTTCGCATCGCTACCTGACTTGAGTTCAAGTGCGTTGGGCTTTTTCAGTTCCTGCCAGTTCTTGATATTGACGGACATGGATTTCCCCTTGGGTTTTGCAAAACCGGCAGTTTGGTGCACCGTGCCGGGTTGCGGGTAAAAGAAGGAACGACTGAACAGCCGCCCCTGAAACAAATGCTTAGACGCGCCGACGCTTCGAAGGACGCACGCCATTATGCGGGATCGAGGTCACGTCGCGGATCGAGGTGATGGTGAAACCGACCGCCTGCAAAGCGCGCAGCGCGGATTCACGACCCGAACCAGGGCCCTTAACTTCGACTTCCAAAGTACGAACGCCATGTTCAGCAGCTTTCTTGCCAGCATCTTCTGCGGCAACCTGCGCTGCATAAGGCGTCGACTTGCGGCTACCCTTGAAACCCATGGTTCCAGCTGAAGACCAGCTGATCGCGTTGCCTTGGGCATCAGTGATCGTGATCATGGTGTTGTTGAAACTGGCATTGACGTGCGCGACGCCTGCCGAAATATTTTTACGCTCCCGCTTTTTAATGCGTTGTGGTTCGCGTGCCATATAATGTGTATCCTATTCGAAAATGCGAAGAAAAAATAATCAGGCGAAAGCCAATGATTACTTCTTCTTGCCCGCGATTGCCTTGGACTTGCCCTTACGGGTGCGCGCATTGGTATGCGTACGCTGGCCACGGACTGGAAGACCCTTACGGTGACGAAGGCCACGGTAGCAGGCGAGATCCATCAAACGCTTGATGTTCATCGATGTGTTGCGGCGAAGATCGCCTTCTACGGTGTAGCCCGCATCGATAGTTTCGCGGATTTGCAGAACTTCGGCGTCCGAAAGATCCTGCACACGACGGCTATGATCAATTCCCAGCTTAGTCGCGATTTCGACGGCTTTAGTGCGGCCGATACCGTGAATGTAGGTAAGCGCAATGATCACGCGCTTGTTGGTTGGAATGTTAACTCCGGCAATACGTGCCAATTTATTTACTCCTGCTCCACAGGTGCCCCCGAAAGGACAAACCCTATCTCAACGCTGATGATATCCCGAAACGCACAAAACCAGCGGACGCATAAACGCGCTGCTGGCTGCACCAGATGTTCGGAATTACCCGCGCCTTACGGTGAGTCGCGCCGACTGTCAAGGCTAGAGGCGCGCTATCCCTTGCCTTTGGTCTTGGTTTTGCCATCGCTGGCATTTTCTTCGATGAACTCGATGATCTTACCCGCAATATCCTTACCACTGGCTTTTTCAATGCCCTCGAGCCCCGGCGAGCTATTCACTTCCATGATCACTGGGCCATGATTGGACCGCAGCATATCAACGCCAGCGACATTTAATCCCATGGCGCGCGCGGCACGCACGGCGGTTGACCGCTCCTCAGGCGTAATTTTGATCGATGAAGCCGTACCGCCGCGATGCAGATTTGACCGGAAATCGCCCTCTGCGCCCTGACGCTGCATGGAGGCGACAACCTTGTTGCCGATGACAAAGCACCGAATATCGGTCGCATTTGCCTCTTTGATGAATTCCTGAACCAGGATGTTGACGTTAGCACCGCGAAACGCCTCGATAACCGAACGCGCCGATTTTTCAGTCTCGCCTAACACAACACCGATGCCTTGCGTGCCTTCAAGCAATTTGATGACGACGGGTGCCCCGCCCACCATCTGGATCACTTCGTCGGTCTGGCGCGGGTCATGGGCAAAGGCGGTCACAGGCAGGCCAAGTCCCTTGCGCGCCAAAATCTGCAACGACCGGAGCTTGTCCCGCGAACGGCCAATGGCAACACTTTCATTCAGCGACCACACATTCATCATTTCAAACTGGCGCAAAACGGCGAGGCCGTAAAAGGTAATGGACGCACCGATACGCGGAATAACCGCGTCATATTTGCCAAGCTTCGTCCCCTGATAATAAGCTTCGGGACGATGTGAGGTGATATTCATGGTCACCCGTAAGGTGTTTAAGATGTCTATCTCGTGGCCGCGCGCTTGCGCAGCCTCAACAAGACGTTGGTGAGAATACAGGTTGGCGTTCCTTGCCAGCATCGCGATTTTCATATGCCTGTGCTTTCTTGATTGGCGGGTTTACCCAACACCCACCGTCGCCCGCTGTTCACGAGAAAGCCGCGCCGTAACGCCCGCCGACCAATTAGCAAAGGAAATGCCATTGTCCGCCGGTTCGCCAAGGTGAGCTGACCGTTCCAACATCGCTTACCAAAGCAAAATTGCGCCGAGATGACATAACGGTCTTGCCGTTCACCGTTGGATGATCGCACGATGCGGCGGTCAATGATGGGGGCTTCATAACGCTTAGGTTTTTCACCTGCATTCAGCCGGAACCAGAATTCGACATAGGGTTTGCCGTCGCGCGAAATGGGCTTGATCCGCGTTGCATGAATGGAAGATGTCGCAGCGCCGGTGTCCATTTTGGCATGCACTTGTAACAGGCCAAGACTTGGCACATCAACCATCTCGCACCAGCCTATTTCGATTTTGTTGCTGGAATTCGCGCTGCGTGCCTTCGTCGACAACTAATTTGGTTCCGTTTGAGGTGGCGCGCCTGCGGAAGCATCTGCAGCTGGCTTTGCAGTGCTGACTTCAGTCGGTGCGTCAGCAGCTGCTTCCTCAATCGTTTCAATATCGAGTTTGAAACCATCGATTTTCGGTAAGACCGTCTCTGCGGGCGCGAAAGGCAAGAGCATGTTTTTAAATTGCTCGCCAAGCACCTTGTCAACGGCAGGTGCAATTTCCGCTACTGTGTAACGCATGTAACCGCCCACTACATAGGAAAAGCTAACGCGCGTTCCGGCCTTGTCCTTGGTAGGCTCCATGGCAACGGTAAGCGTGCCGATCACGGCCTCGGACTGAAGCGGGCCGAGCGCCCCTTGCATGCGTAAGACTTTGCCCGGGTGCGCGAATAAAACACGCATATGCTCAACGCTACCGACGGTATTCAGCTTACCATTTACATCAGCCTCCTGAAACAGCTCACAAAAGCATCCATTGGCCTGCGCATCGATGTAAAATCCGGCGGTCGAACCCGACCAACTATGCGCCTTGTTCCAATAATCCTTCGGCGTCAGCAGACGTGTCCAGATTTCCTCAGGTGTCGCTTTCACGGTCGCAATATGAACCGAGTTGAAGCCTGTATCTGATGCCGCTTTAACTTCAGCAAAGGCTGGAGAGGATATTGCGGCGAGAAGGGCGGCAGGAAAGAAGGCGCTTTTCATGACAAAGGTCTAGCCTCGATTCTACGGAAATAAAAGCGTCGTTCATTCTATGCAGAATTGCCAATTCCGGCTGTACTGCGTGAGCGACTGGGCCTCTGCTTATGTAGAGAGGATGGCGTCAGCCGATGATTGCGTCAATGGCGTCGGTCACATGCTCAATCGCTGCCATGCCATCAACACGGCTGACTAGGCCACGAGCCTCGTACAGAGGTAAAATCGGCTCGGTCTTTGCGCGATATTCCGCCATGCGGGTCCGCACTGTTTCTTCATTGTCATCGGGCCGGCGCTTGAATTCATGCGCACCACATTTGTCGCAGGTGCCGGCAACGACAGGTTGCTTGAATATGTCATGATAGCCATCGCCACAATTCGCGCAGGTGTAGCGGCCAACCACGCGCTCCACCAAGGCGTCTTCGTCAACGACGAGTTCAACAACATGGTCAAGTGTGCGATTACGCGCCGAAAGCAAACCATCCAATAACGCTACTTGCGGCGCAGTGCGCGGGTATCCGTCAAAGATGAGACCCTTATCGGCGGGTATGGCATCCATATGTTCGCCAAGGATTTCCGCCATCAACTCGTCGGGAAACAATTTCCCGGCTTTCATGATTTCATCGGCCATTTTGCCGACATCAGAGCCGGCCTTGACCGCTGCGCGAAGGATGTCGCCGGTCGACAATTGGACCATGCCGTATTTCTCGACAAGAAAGGCCGCCTGTGTACCCTTGCCTGCACCTGGAGGCCCCAAAAGGATGATATTCATGAAACGTTTCCCCGATTCGTCTCGATGTCGCACCGTTTAGCGGGCGCGTCCACCTTTCAGCTTCGCCTTTTTCAGCAGGTCACCATATTGGTGTGCGAGCAAATGGCTCTGGATCTGCGAGATCGTGTCGATGGTGACATTCACCAGAATAAGCAGGCTGGTTCCACCAATCGCAAAGAATTGCTGCTGCCCTGTCTGTGCCATCACATAATCCGGCAGCAAACAAACCAATGTTAGATAGGCTGCGCCAAGCACGGTTATCCGCGTGAGCACATAATCCAGATAGGATTCGGTGTTTTTACCAGGGCGAATCCCTGGGATGAAGCCACCGGCCTTTTTCAGATTCTCTGACGTTTCTTCCGGGTTAAACACCACCGCTGTGTAGAAAAAGCAGAAAAAGACAATGCCAAGACCGTAGAGCGCCAAATATACTGGCTGCCCATGGGCAAGATATTGGTTCAGCGAAATCACGAAGTCACCCATGGCGCTTTCGCCCGCCACATTGTTCCCGCCCAATTGCGTGATCGTGATCGGCAAAAGCAGCAGCGACGACGCGAAGATAGGGGGGATAACGCCGGCTGTATTGATTTTCAGAGGCAGGTGACTGCGGTCCGCCTGCATCATCCCACGCTGTGTTGCGCGCTTGGGATATTGAATAAGCACTCGGCGCTGGCCACGCTCCATAAAGCAGATCAGCAGCGTGAGTGCGATGAACATCGCGATAAAGCCTATGATGACAAATCCGCTGATCGAACCTGTACGGCCGCCTTCCAGCAATTGCGCGAATAAACGCGGCATTTGCGCGACGATACCCGCCATGATGATAAGCGAAATACCGTTCCCGATACCCCGCGACGTGATTTGTTCACCCAGCCACATGAGGAACATGGTACCGCCGATAAGGCTGATGGTGGCGACAATGCGGAACATCAGGCCCGGTTCGACCACAGCGCCAATGCCATTCGCGGCCGCTAGGCTTTCGAGACCCGCGGCTAGGAAATAGCCCTGCACTGCGGTCAGGAACACTGTGCCATAACGCGTATATTGGTTCAGCTTCTTACGCCCACTCTCGCCTTCTTTCTTGATCGCGGCAAGCGTAGGCGACAGGGATGCAGCAAGCTGCACCACAATCGACGCGGTGATATAAGGCATAACGCCAAGCGCAATGAGGCTCATCCGCTCAAGGCTACCACCCGAGAAGGTGTTAAAAATATCGAGAACGCCGCCTGCTGCGTTATTGGCGTAAAGCGCCGCTTGGGCGACCGGGTCGACGCCAGGCAATGGCACAAAACTTAATAAACGGAATATGATAAGCGCGCCTATGGTGAACCAAATGCGGTTCTTCAGCTCTGTTGCCTGCCCGAACTTCGATAGATTGAGGTTCGAGGCCATTTGGTCGGCCCTAGATGCCATGATATTCGTTCCTTGGTTCCGGATTGACGCCGAACGCAATTTGCGTGCGCATCGGTTTAATCCCAAAAATTACGCCTGACTTTGTGCGGACGGTCCCCAGAAATGTCAAACCCCGCCAACCCATATCGGGAAGCGGGGCTGGCATGACAAGAGCGAAGTCGTCGCCTTAGTCTTATTTCTTAGCCGCAGCTTCTTTAGCGGCGTTCTTAACCGAAGATTTCTTTGCAGCTGCCTTTTCCGAAGCCGAAACCTTAGTCAAAACATCAACCTTGCCGCCCGCCTTTTCAACAGCTTCAATCGCTGCCTTTGAAGCGCCGGCAACCGAGAAGTTTACCTTAGCGGTCAATTGACCCTTTGCGAGCAGACGAACGCCATCCTTGCCACCGCGTGCGAGGCCAGCTGCTTTCAATGCGGCATGGTCAACGACAGCCTTAATGTCGATTTTCTTGGCGTCGATGAACTTCTGAATCATGCCAAGATTTACTTCTGCATGGTCCTTGGCGAAGATATTGTTAAAGCCGCGCTTTGGAATACGCATGTGAAGTGGCATCTGGCCGCCTTCAAATCCGTTGATCGAAACACCTGAACGGCTGGTCTGACCCTTTTGGCCGCGGCCTGAGGTTTTGCCCTTGCCTGAACCGATACCCCGGCCAACGCGCATACGACGATGGCGTGCGCCTTCGTTATCTTTAATATCATTCAATTTCATGTCGTGCACTCGCTTTCGCTTTAATTCGCGCTAATGTTGTTAGTCCTGAATTTGGACCATGTGACGAACTGTGCGGATCATTCCACGCACTTCGGCAGTATCTTCGATTTCGACAACGCGGTTCATCTTGTCAAGGCCAAGGCCTTTCAAAGTTGCGCGCTGCGAAGCGGGACGGCGGATCGGCGAACCGGTCTGTTTAATCTTAATCTTCGCCATATTGATTACTCCGCAATAGCTTCTGCGTCGGCTTCAGCAGTTTTGCTGCCACCGCGACCAAGAAGGTCGGCGATTTTTTTGCCGCGACGTTGCGCTACCGACTTGGGGCTGGTCTGTTCAGACAAGGCCGCAAAAGTAGCACGGATCATGTTATATGGGTTCGACGTACCGACCGACTTGGTCACAACGTCCGCAACGCCAAGGCTTTCGAAGACAGCACGCATTGGGCCACCGGCGATAATGCCGGTACCTGCAGGTGCCGAACGCAATGTTACCTTGCCAGCGCCGAAATGCCCCTTGCCGTCATGGTGCAATGTCCGGCCATCTTTCAATGCAACGCGGATCATCGATTTCTTGGCAGCAGCCGTCGCCTTGTTAATGGCCTCTGGCACTTCGCGCGCCTTGCCATGTCCAAAACCTACGCGGCCTTGACCATCGCCAACGACGACGAGTGCTGCAAAACCAAAGCGCTTACCGCCTTTAACAGTTTTCGAAACACGATTGATGTGTACGAGCTTTTCAATCGTGCCATCATCTTCTTCCTGTGCAGGACGACGATCATTGTTACGACCACGGCCACCGCCGCTATTGCCGCCACGATTGTCGCCGCCACCGCGACCGCCGCGTCCACGACGCTGGCCTTCGGCTGCTTCAGGGGCTGCGCCGTCAGTCACAGCTGCGGTGCTTTCAGTGTTTTCAGCCATCATTAAAACTCCAATCCGCCTTCGCGCGCTGCATCAGCAAGCGCTTTGACGCGACCGTGGAACAGGAACCCGCCACGATCAAATACCACGCTGGAAATGCCAGCCTTCTTGGCAGCTTCGGCAACCCGCTTACCAACATCGGCGGCAGCTTGAGTTGTCGAACCGTTCTTCGCCTTCACGTCCTTGTCGAGCGTTGAGGCAGACGCAAGCGTCGCGCCCTTCGAATCGTCAATGACTTGCGCGTAAATATGACGACCAGTGCGGTGTACGGAAAGACGCGGACGTCCAGCTACTTGCGCCCGCAACTTGGAGCGAACGCGCTGACGGCGACGTGCAAAGAGAGACAATTTTGCCATTATTTCTTTTTCCCTTCCTTGCGGAAGATATACTCGCCGCGGTACTTGATGCCCTTGCCCTTATAAGGCTCTGGCTTCCTCCAACGGCGGATTTCAGCAGCAACCTGCCCAACCTTCTGCTTGTCGATACCTGAAATTTCCACCGTAGTGTTATCAGGTGTCTTGATTTCAATGCCCTCAGGGATCGCAAAGTCAACATCATGGCTGTAGCCAAGTTGCAGCTTCAGCATCTTACCTTGGCTGTTGGCACGATAACCAACGCCGGTGATTTCGAGGACTTTCGTAAAGCCTTCGGTCACACCCGTTACGAGGTTCTGTACCAACGTACGCTGCATACCCCAAAACGCGCGGGCTGCCTTGCTGCCATTAGCAGGCTTCACCAAGAGGCCATCGGCCTGCATCTCGTACGAGATCAGGTCGCTCATTGGCATTTTCAATTCGCCCTTCGGTCCTTTGACCGAAAGCGTGCCCGCTTCCATGCTGGCGGTAACACCGGCTGGGATGGGAACAGGTTTCTTACCAATGCGGCTCATTAGAATACCTCCGCCAGGATTTCGCCGCCGACATTCTGTGCACGCGCTTCGGCGTCCGACAGAACGCCCTTGGGCGTCGAAACGATGGTGATACCAAGGCCGTTGCGGATAACGGGAAGCTCTTGGCTTCCTGAATATACGCGGCGACCTGGCTTTGAAACACGGGCGACATGCTGGATAGCAGGCGCGCCTTCGAAATATTTCAGTTCGATGCGAATGCCCTTATGTGCACCCAAGGCTTCTTCGCTGTAACCACGAATATAGCCTTCACGCTGCAACACATCGAGAACGCGGGTACGCAGGCTGGACGCTGGCGAGACTACAGAGTCTTTCTTCGCCCGCTGGCCGTTGCGGATACGGGTGAGCATATCACCCAAAGGATCGGTCATTGCCATCTATCTTATCCTTACCAGCTCGACTTCGT
>NZ_JBIIBA010000040.1:0-11075 GCF_044239665.1 Sphingorhabdus sp. | reverse complement strand
AAATCATCCCGCAAGCTAATCGATGCTCCCATGTCACCTCCTCCAAATGAAGAACAACATAGAATCAGACTTTCAACCGATTGGGAATCCCAAATCTGAGTCAGCATCAGCGCACGCTGGTATAAGGTGCCTCAGGCCGCAAGACAACGTCTGAATATGGGTCGTATCCGGAACGTCTCCTTCTGGTGATTGCCCTTTGTGGTGGCCCGTCCGTTGCCAGTTCCGGCGTCGCGTCACCGTCCAATCGGCTATCGCCGCACTTGATTTATGCTCTAGTCCATTGTAATATAACGGCTGTTCTTTGACAGCCAAATGCGGCATCCCATAACACCCGCCTACGCGCGTCTCTCCCGCCGCAATGCTGTAGGAAATTTTATTGCGCGCCCGATATATTGCGCAATTTGGTCAAATGCGATTTTGGTGTGAACTTGCCAGCAATTCTGAGGCTTTTGGGGACTGCCTTTGCGGCGGGGGCGCTTTGCGTATATCCACGGCTTCGCGAACAAAGTCTGACGTTTTGGTAAGTGACGGAGCGGTACTATCCTTACTTCGCGGCTGCCTGATGCTGCAACATCATCCCTTGTGCATGGCGGCGTTGGAAGCCCTTCCATAATGTCACGCCTTCGCCGCCGGGGCTATAGGCGCCCCATGCTGTTCCGGCAGGCGCATTCCATTGCCCGTCATCCGAATTTTCGACAGCCACATTCAGATAGGCCGCCTTGCTGTCGTCTTTTCGCAGATGCACGGCCAGAAACGCAGTGATGAAATGCAGGTTGATGGCGTTCAGCCGGTCTTGCCGCCAAATGGGGTCTTCAAACCAGTCCATATCCCACACGGTCCCGCGCATTTCCGGCGGGGCTGGGTTGAGGGCAATGGCATGGCCCGCCTGTTTATAGGTGAGCAGATAGCGGTGGCTGTTCACCGCGCCATTAAAGACCGCCAGCGCGCCGCTTTTATAATCCACCACAGGGTCGCTATCGCCATGGATCAACAGCAAAGGCGCGGTGAGCGCGGCAAGACCTTCTGCGCCCCATAAGCTGCGTGGCGCGCCGCCAGCCGGTGCCAGCGCGACAATGGCCTTCACCCCTTTTAGCGCCATGGCATCGGCCTGCGCCCGTCCCCGCGCAAATGTCTTGAGCCAGCCGCCCGCGACCAGATCCATATTCGGCCCTGCCGGATCCAGCGATGCCCCGCCAGCGGTCAGCACGCCATAGCCGCCTTGTGAATAGCCAATCAGCGCAACATTATCCGCGTCGATCAGGTCGCCCAAAACAGCGCGCAGTTCGCCTGCGACAAAGACGATGTCGCGCGGTCGGTTGAAATTGGGCGCGGCGCGGGTGCTGGGTGATGTGACATAGGGGTTTGGGTCATTGTGATGGATCGCCGCAACGACATAGCCTTTGGACGCCAAATTTTCGGTCAACCACGTCATCATGGCGGGATTATTGCTATAGCCATGGCTGATGATCACCAAAGGATGCTTGCCACCTGCTGCCTTCGCGCCACTGACCGCCATGCCTTTTTGCGTAAAATTGACCGGTGGATGCGGGGGTTCGGCCCACAGGCTTCCGCGATAGATAATCGGCTTTGCGCCATTTTTGACCGTTGCGGGGTACCAAATATCCACCCGCAAATTGCGATCAACAAGCGGGACTTCAGCGCCGTTAGGATTTGGCTTCTCGACATCCGGCTGATTTTGATGAGTAAGCAGCACCGAACGGAAACCAACCTTATTTGGGCCCAAGGCCGCAAGTTCCGGCGCGTCAACGCCCGGCATACTCGGGACACCCGCATGGACGGGTGCGACGAGCAGCGCAAGGCAAGCAAGCCAGATGTTGCGGATCATGCGATCATCTCCGCGCCGTCGAGCGTTGGAGCCGGCCATGACAATTGCTGAGCCATCCAAGGATATTCGGCAATCAGCGGCGGGAAGGTTTTTTCCTGCAAGACCTGCTGACACAAAGCCGCCGTGCGCTGCGGAATATCGCCCAGTTCATCCATCCGCGCCACAACCTGAACTGCGCGGGAGAAGCGCCCACGCGTCATCGGTTCGGCACGCAGTTCGGGCAGAAGCTCCGGCACCGCCGCCAAGCATACTGGCGTTGTGATGGTCCATCCAATGCCTGCGGCGACCAACGCCAATTGCTGATGCGAGGATTCCACTTCGACCATCTGCGGCAGTTTCAACTTCATCCGAACAATCTGGCGTTCGATTTGCTGGCCGGTGCCCGTCAGGCGGGAAAAACGGATGAACGGCAGGGATGATGGCACGCCGCTTATGTCCAATGGCTCGCGAAAATCTTTCGGGAAAACCATGATGAAGCTTTCCTCAAACACAGGGTGCAGTTCCACCGTGTCGCGATGTTCAAGGCTGAAGCTGCCGGTGACCATCATGTCGATGTCCCGCGCCAGAAATTCGCCTTGATGCTCCAGCGATATGCCTGAGCGGATGTTCCATCGGTCTGCCCGCGGCCCAAGATGCTGCAGAATAGGCGCGGTAAGTTCATTGGCCAAGCTGAAGGACATCGCAACCGTGATGCTAGAAATGGGAAGATTTGCACCTTCGCGGACCTCATCATAGGCAAGGCGGGCATGGGCGATGAGCTTGTGACCGCGCGCAAACAGCGATTTTCCGCTTGCCGTTAAGCCCAATGGGCGCATCGTGCGGTCAAATAAGGATGCGCCAATACCGATTTCCAGCCGGGCAATCGTTTGCGAAACCGCCGATTGCGTGACCTGCAGATGCGCGGCGCATTGCGACATGCCGCCAAGTTCAACGGTCATGATGAACACTTCCAATGCGTGCAGATCGAATTCCTGTGGCAATTTCATACAACAGCCCCTTGAAGCGCTCAGGCAAAGCCAATGGCTAATATTACCTGCGCTAATGGCTATTCGAAACTTTACGTAATGATGCCATGCATTTTCGACATAGGCGGATTATGTTTCAGCGGCGTTGCATGCTTGCATCACTATACCGGGTCATCCGCACTAACCGGACGTCGATGTAAGGCCAGTAACCCTTTTAATGTGCCGACGCACATGCCCAGCAAGATGAAGGCCAAGGGCAATCCCGTGGCGATAGCGCCTGCCTGCAGCGAGGTCAGACCGCCATTGAGGAGGAGAAGGACGCCGATACCACCCACCGCAACTAACCAGATTGTCTTTTGCTTCAGCAACGTGTCGGTGCGACCACCCGCTGTCATCGTATCGATGACCAAAGTACCCGAATCCCATCCTGTCACGAAAAAGATCAGGATGAGGGCAATCGCCACAAAGGAGGTGAGTTGCGCCCAAGGTAGCGCCCCCAGCAGTACAAATAATTGCGTATCGAGCGATGCTTTGGCCAAGTCTGCGCCATTGCCAGCAACAATCTGCGCAATGCTGGCATCGCCAAAAATAGTCAGCCACAATATGCCGAGCAAGCTTGGCGAAATCATAGCCCCGGCAATAAATTCACGCACCGTTCGGCCCAATGAAATACGCGCCATGAACATGCCGACAAAGGGGGCCCAGCTCATCCACCACGCCCAATAATATACGGACCAATCATTGTAAAAGCCCGTGTCCGTGCGCCCAACGGGGTTGGATAAAGCCGGGAGCAGTTTGAGATAGTTATAAATGTTGCTGGCAAGGTCGCTAAGCAGTTGCAGCGTGGAGCCCGTGGTCAAAACGAAAACCAACAACGCAAAGGCCACCCACATGTTCACTTCGCTCAAAATCCGGATGCCACGATCAATGCCGCCCCGGATCGACAGAAAGGTGATGCCCGCCATCACGAAGATCAGCGCCAATATCGTCAGAGACGAGCTTGTCACGTCATAGAGATAGGCAATCCCTGCCATTGCTTGTTGCGCACCAAGGCCAAGAGACGTCGCCAGCCCAAAGATTGTAGCGAGCACCGCCAGAATTTCCAAAACATCGCCTGTACGGCCCCAAACAGCCTTGCCGAACAGGGGGTAAAATGCAGACCGCATGGACAATGGCATTTTGAAGTTAAAGTTGAATAAGGCGAGCGCCAGGCCCGTCACGGCGAAAATCGCCCACGGGTGCAGCGCCCAGTCAAATATGGTCGCCGCCATCGCGATGCTGCGAGCTGCAGCAGCATCACCAACGGCGCCTCCCAATGGCGCCGCAGGTCCACCGGACATAGCCGAGGTGAAATGGGTTACCGGTTCGCCAACGCCATAAAAGACAAGGCCGATGCCCATGCCAGCGCCAAACAACATCGCAAACCAAGACAGTCGCGAATAATCGGGCGTGGCACCTTTGCCGCCTAAGCGGATTTTACCCAGCGGCGACACCGCCACAACAACACAAAACAGCAACAACAGATTCCCCGACGTCATGAAGAACCAGTCGAAATGGGAAACGGCACCACTGCGCAAAGCGGCGAACAGGTCCGTCGACGCTTTTGGCGCAATCAGGCTGAATAATATGACCGCGAAGGAAATGAACGCGGTTGGCAAGAAGACAGCGGGATTGATGTGCATCCCGCCCCAATTGCGATTGGACTGGCCGTAATTGCCCAGATCTATTGCTTTATCCCAATCTGCCATTGAACCCTCCCCCAAAGGTGCGATGCCGCTCGGTCAATGGCGTGCGGCCATGGTCATCGCCATCCAAAGCCATGCAGAAAAACTACGCCAAACTTCGACATGGAAACGATCTTCTGCCGCACGCATGACTATGATTTCGACCGTTTCATAAATGGTTCGCGTGGCTTGACCGACCGCAAATTGGCCAAGATCAAGCGGGCATCCCGCCATCAAAATTTCCGATGCGCGCGGCCCTTCGACGATAAGGCATATGGACCGTTCGCTGACATCGGTCACCGCCACAGGCAGACCTTCCCCGGTCGGGATCGCCGTACCAACTTCGCTACGTAAAAACCATTCATCGGGACCAAGGCACATAATGCCGCCTTGGGATGCACCGATTTTCCTTGGCATCTTGACCTTTAACAAGCCTTCCAAATCCTCCGCATTGTGCGCCCGCAACGCGTGACGCTGCATCGGCGGCGCAAGGCTGATACGGACACCCTCCGCTACAAAGGGAGTATCGGACACAGGCTCATGACGAATAAGGGCCTCAGACATGAAGCCGCGCTCCTTCCGGGTCGTAGAAAACAAGGCCGCTGACTTTGGCCGTATGCGTCTTGCCTGGCATCGGAATATGGAGCGTATTGCCCGTCATATCATGTCCCCCAGCAACCAGTGCCATCGCAATCGAACGGCCAAGCGTCTCGCTCCAATAGGACGATGTCACATGGCCAATCATCGTCATCGGGATCGGTTGCTTGGGGTCAGCAACAATCTGCGCGCCTTCCTCTAACACAAGATTCGGGTCGTCGGTCAGCAGGCCGACCAACTGCTTACGGCCCAATGCGACGATATCCGGCCGGGCCATGGATCGTTTGCCAACAAAATCAGGCTTTTTCTTGCCCACGGCCCAATCGAGACCGGCGTCAAAGGGCGTGACTGTACCGTCAGTATCTTGCCCTACAATGATGAAACCTTTTTCGGCGCGCAAAACATGCATCGCCTCGGTACCATAAGGCGTGATGCCATATTGCGCGCCCTGCGCCATCAATTGTTCCCACACAGCCCGACCATAAGCCGTCGGCACGTTGATCTCAAAGCCCAGTTCGCCGGTGAAGCTCACGCGGAACAAGCGCGTTTCTATGCCGCATATTCTGCCCTCCCGGATCGCCATATGTGGAAAGGCCTCTGCCGACAGGTCAATGCCCTCCAATAGTGGTTCAAGAACCTTGCGTGCATTGGGGCCTTGCAGGGCAATGACCGCATATTGCTCGGTCGTGCTCGTTAACCACACGTCAAGGTCGGGCCATTCGGTCTGGAGATAATCCTCCATCATATTCAGCACGCGCGCCGCGCCGCCAGTTGTCGTGGTCAGGTGGAACCGATCTGGTGCCAGCCGTGCCGACACACCGTCGTCGGTGATAAAACCATCTTCCTTCAACAACAGGCCGTAACGGCACCGTCCGGGCTCGAGCGCCTTCCAAGGATTGGTATACATGCGGTTTAGGAATTCGGCGGCGTCGGGACCGACAACTTCAATTTTACCCAGCGTCGATGCATCAAAAATACCGACCGACGACCGCACCGCAACACATTCACGGTTCACGGCGGCATGCATATCTTCACCTAGATGCGGGAAGTAACGTGCCCTTCGCCATTGTGCGACCAGTTCAAATACCGCGCCATGCGCTTGCGCCCAGTCATCGATATTGGTTGTCCGTGTGGGTTGGAACAAAGCCCCTTTGGCATGTCCGGCCAATGCCCCAAATGTCTGCGGCGTGTAAGGCGGACGAAAGCTCGTCAGCCCAATATCGGTAACGGGCTTATGCAGCGCGGACGAAGCGATTTGCAGGCCGTTGAGATTGGATGTCTTGCCTTGGTCGGTCGCCATGCCATTGGTGGTGTAGCGCTTGATATGCTCGATAGAACGAAAGCCCTCACGCACCGCAAGCTTGATATCCTTTGCCGTCACATCATTCTGGAAATCGACGAACGCCTTTATGCGGCTTTGGTCCTTAGGCGTCGGCAACATATCGATAATTGCGCCCGCGCCAAAATCCCAATCACCCGAACATCCACCAACACAGTGCACATTTTCATTTGGCACATCTGGGACATAAGCACCCAGGTCATCGCGCCATTTCAGGCTGCCCTTGCTGTGCGACCATAAATGCACGCTTGGCGTCCAGCCACCTGCCATCAACAGCGCGTCACAATGAATGCGGTGTACCTGCTGACTGTCATAATCGCAGATATCGATGGAACGGACATTATGCCTGCCGTTCACGCCAACAACGCCGTGGTTCAAGTGAACTGTGATGCCCAGACGGCTGGCCTCAAGCATTAATGCGCTGTCTACGCTTTCACGAACATCGATAATGGCGGAAATGCCAACGCCCGCTTTGGCCAGTGCGAACACATCATGCCAGCCGCTATCGTGCGATGCCATTAACGCCAGCGCTTTACCCACCGCTACGCCGTAACGATTGGCATAGACCTTCGCAGCGGACGACAGCATCACGCCGGGTGTGTCATTGCCATCGAAAACCAAAGGTCGTTCGATAGCACCTTGCGCCAGCACGACTTCACCTGCCCTGATGCGCCACAATTTCTCGCGCGGCGCCTGCGTTACATCAGGAAGATGGTCGGTCAGCCGCTGCACCGCGCCAATGAAATTGTCGTGATAATAACCGAAAGCCGTCGTGCGCGTCAGGATCGTAACATTGGGTGCATCGGTCAATGCTTTGACGCTACGCTCCAGCCATGGCCATAAAGCAGGGTCCGCCAAAGCGCCGCCGCCCAATTCATCCTGCTCATCTATCAGGACAATACGCTTGTTTGTATCCATAAAGCCAAGTGCGGCGTCGATACCGGCGGGCCCTGCACCAATAATCAAAAGGTCACAATGCGCGTAGGTTGATGCATAAACATCGGGATCTTCGGTGGTCGGTGCATCGCCGAGCCCCGCCATTTTGCGAATGGCTGGTTCGTACACTCTGTCCCAAAAAGAACGCGGCCACATGAATGTTTTGTTGTAAAAACCTGCCGGAAAAAACATGCCCAGCCGGTCGTTAATCGCACCAAAGTCCATCGCCAAAGAGGGCCAGCGATTTTGACTGGTCGCAATGAGTCCATCGTGGATTTCAACACCCGTCGCCCGCAAATTAGGGGTAAATCGCCCTGGTCCACGATTGACCGAAATCAGGGCATTTGGTTCCTCGCTGCCCGCCGCAACTAGCCCGCGCGGGCGGTGATATTTGAAGGATCTGCCGAACAGCATGACACCATTGGCGAGCAAAGCCGACGCCAAACTATCCCCCGCAAAGCCGTGATAGGTCTTGCCGTCGAAATGGAATCGAACAGGCTGGCTGCGGTCAATGCGTCCGCCAGTTTCAAGGCGAAAGCCACTCATCGGCGCGGCTCCCCAGCTTTATATGTGGTTTCAAATTTATCGGTCACGGTATCGCGCACCGCGTTAAAGAAACGTCCGCAACCATGGATATGCCGCCAGCGTTCATGGTGCCGCCCACGCGGGTTGGCGCGAATGAACAGATAGGTCTCCCAATCCGCGTCGCTTTGACCGGATGGGTCGAGCGGCCGCGCAATATGCGCCTGTCCTGCATTGGCAAATTCAATTTCCGGACGCTTCTCGTCACAATATGGGCAGTGGATCAGGATCATATCAATGCGCCACCGCTGCTGCTGCCGCTTCGTCAATCAACCGCCCATTGCGGAACCGGTCGAGGTTGAAGGGGGCGTTGATCTTATGCGGTTCATCTTTTGCCATGGTATATGCCAACAAGTCCCCTGCACCCGGCGTGGCCTTAAACCCGCCCGTGCCCCAGCCACAGTTCACGTAAAGCCCCTTGACCGGCGTCTTACCCAATATCGGCGATCGATCGGGCGTCACATCGACGATGCCGCCCCATGTCCGCAACATCCGCATCCGACGGTAAATCGGAAAAATCTCGCAAATGGCCGCCAGAGTATGTTCCACAATGTGCAGCGCGCCGCGTTGCGAATAGCTGACATATTGGTCTGTTCCCGCGCCAATCACCAACTCGCCCTTGTCCGACTGGCTCATATAGGCGTGGACCGTATTCGACATCACGACGCATGGGAAAGTCGGTTTGATCGGTTCGGACACCAGTGCCTGCAAAGGATAGCTTTCGAGCGGAAAGTCGAGGCCCGCCATTTGCATGATAACCGACGTGTTACCCGCAGCCGATACGCCGACACGCTTTGACCCAATATAACCGCGCGTGGTTTCCACGCCCTCTACGGCGCCATCGGCACCGCGACGAATACCCGTCACGGCGCAGTTCTGAATGATATCGACGCCCAAAGCAGCCGCCGCACGCGCATAGCCCCAGGCAACCGAGTCATGCCGTGCAGTGCCGCCGCGCCGTTGCAGTGCAGCCCCCAAGACCGGATGCCGCGCGTCTGGCGATATGTTCAATGGCGGGCAGTAAGCCTTCGCCTGTTCGGGCGTCAGCCATTCATTATCGACACCGTTGAGGCGGTTGGCATTAATGTGCCGTTGAAGGCTTTGTACGTCATGCACATTGTGCGCGAGCATCATGACGCCGCGCTTGGAATACATGATGTTATAGTTCAGCTCCTGACTGAGGCCATCCCACAATTTCACCGCGTGATCGTAAAGATGCGCGCTTTCGTCATACAGATAGTTGGAGCGGATAATCGTCGTATTCCGTCCGGTATTGCCGCCACCGATCCAGCCCTTTTCAAGCACGGCGACGTTAGTAATCCCATATTTCTTGGCGAGATAATATGCCGCGCCCAGACCATGCCCGCCGCCGCCGACGATAATTGCATCATAAGCAGGCTTCGGCGCAGCATCGGGCCATTGCTCAGGCCAATTTTGATGCCCCCCAAACGCTTTCGTAAACAGGCTTAACGCGCTGAAGCGGGTCATGCGGCACCCGCAACCAAAGGGGTGTAAACAATTACCATCGTGCATCCGTTTTTGCTGCCCGCCCGATGCATGGTACCGGGCATACGCAATAGGAAATCACCGGGACCATAGCTGGCATCATCATCAAAAAAATCACCTTCAATGACGTAGATTTGCTCGATCTCGTCATGTGCGTGCATCTCGCCCAAGGGGCCGGCGGCAATTTTCGTCACCATCGTGCGGTACCCGCGCGGATCATCGATAAGTGAAAGGTTGGTTTCACCGGACCGCTTGCCCGGCTTCCAGCCATCACCCGTCATCTTTATCGAACCTGATATAGGAAGTGTCGTCATCTTGTCTCCGCCTTCAACGCCGCCCTGGCTCGGTCGACATAGAAATCTTTGAAATCCTCAACCAGCTTTTCCTCGACAGCATAGGGCCCTTGTACATAGCCGTCATTCGCAATGCCTTGATGGTTAACCATAGAGAAATATCCATCTTGCACATTCGTAGCCCGCCACAACGCGGCAAGATGATCAGGATCGTAATCAACCCCTTCAACAGCATCCTCATGTACCAGCCAGCTAGTCCGAAGCAGAGTTTTGTCGGGGCCAATCGGGGTCAGAGAAAATGTGACCACATGATCGCAACAAAAATGGTGCCAGCTATTGGGCTGAGTCCAGACCGAGAGGCTCGATGTTTCCGGCGCCTTGAATGGCCCAATCAGTTTTTGGCACGCAAGCTTGCCATCAATCGATTGCGTCACCGCGCCGTTTGCCAATGCCAAACGCGCGACGCGATGCCACCAACCATCGGGAAACTCGATTAAATCATGGCCAATGCCTAATGCCTGCCATTCTGCACGCTTTTCTTCCAGATGATCATCGGCAGGCGCGTCCTTGCCGAACCCTGTTGTTCCTAACACGCTGATCAGTTCGGGGTGGCCCGCGTCGCAATGATAGCATTCGCGGTTATTTTCCATAACCAGCTTCCAATTGGCGTCTTCGATATAATCATCCTGAACCGCAACCTTTAGCTTTTCGAGGTCATAGACAGCGATCTGGTTCACAATGTCAGTTTTCACACGATCCATCGGCGGCGGATTGTCGCTGAGGCAGATGAAAATCAGCCCACCGACATTTTCCAGCGCAACTGGACTCAAGCCATGGTCTGCCTTGTCGAAATCTTCTGCCATACTGCGCGCAGCCAATAATTGCCCATCAAGGCCATAGGTCCATTGATGATAAGGACACATCAAACGTGGCGCACGACCGCGCTGTTCAAGGCAGACCTTTGCACCGCGATGCCGACAACTGTTCCAAAATGCCCGCACCTCATTATCGCGCCCACGCACGATGATGATGGAGTTATCCGCCAGTTCGAACAGGAAATAATCGCCCGGATTTTTCACATGGGCGACGGTGCAGGCATATAGCCAGACCGATTTGAGCATGACCTGCGTATCGAATGCGAACGCTTCATCACTGACATACAAGCCACGCGGCAACGTATGACCTTTGCGGTCATTGGCAAGCCAGTTGGCGATCGGGGCGAAGTGCGACACGGGTTTAGCTCCTAAGTGCCATGTTGTCAGGATCGAAGGGTGAATCGGTTATGAT
>NZ_JBIIBA010000023.1:0-39004 GCF_044239665.1 Sphingorhabdus sp. | reverse complement strand
GATTTATAACCGTTGCGTTTTGGCGTGGAGATAAAATCTTTGAAACGTCCGGGCACCATCTGCCAACGCCGATGCAGCACGCCCAAGGCGCGGTAACAGTCTTCAGTCGTTTCGGTAATGACACGAAAGGCGTTGATGTCGGTCAGTTGTTCAAACGCGACATGGCGTTCCTGCATTTTTTTCCAGATCGAATATGGGTGCTTTTCACGGCCAGAAATTTTGATTTTAAGGCCGGCCTGCTCCATTTCCCAAGCGATGGTCTGGTTGATCTGGTCAATCTCGACATCCGCCTTCTCGCGGATTTGTTTCAAACGACCCGTAATCGTCTGATAGGCGGCAGGCTCCAATTGTTCAAAGGCGAGCAACTGCATCTCGCGCATGTATTCATACATGCCAATCCGCTCGGCCAGCGGGGCATAAATATCCATCGTTTCCTTGGCGATACGGCGTCGCTTGTCGGGGCTCTTGATGAAATGCAGCGTCCGCATATTGTGCAGCCGGTCGGCCAATTTGACCAAAAGCACGCGGATATCATCAGAGATTGCGAGCAGAAATTTGCGCAGATTTTCCGCCGCCCGCTCATCCTCGGTCTGCGCTTCAATCTTTGACAGCTTGGTCACGCCATCGACCAAGCGCGCGACCTCGGGACCAAAGCGCTTTTCAATATCTTCGATAGAGGTGAGCGTGTCTTCCACCGTGTCATGCAGCAACGCGGTAATGATGGTGTCCTCATCCATTTTGAGGTCCGTCATCAGCCCTGCAACCTCTACTGGATGGCTGAAATAGGGGTCACCCGATGCCCGCTTCTGCGTGCCATGCATTTGCACCGTGAAAACATAGGCCCGGTTCAGCCGATCTTCATCGACGTCAGGTGTATACGCCCGCACCCGCTCAACCAGTTCATATTGCCGCATCATCCTTCCAACTTGGGTCTTTTACGTGGCGATGCAACAGGAAAATGCTTTTGGGCTAAGGTCAATTTACGACTTAGACATTTTTAAGCTTAACCGCGTGACCAAAAAAATGCGCCGAAGGTTCATTCCCTCCGGCGCAGTTTGATTTCGGCTCCTGAAGCTGCCCGTGAAAAGCAGCAAGGGGGAAGGAGAGCGGAGCCGAATGAATTCGGCGTGGCTTTAGTTCTTGGCGACAGCCTTTGCATTGTCGCTATTGCATGCCGCAACTTCTTCAGCTGTGAACACGCGCTCACCGGCGGTGAAGGCCGAAACTTCGCCGAATTCACGCGCTATGCTGATGCACATATTCTTTGGCGCAGTCGACGCCAGCGGCGCGCGGCAGCTCGTGCCTTCGCACTTTACAAATACGCTGCGCAAAAGCTTTGGCTTAGCGGTGGTCGGCTGGGCCAGTTCAGCTTTGTAATAGCTGCCGTTGGTGGCGGCATGTGCCTGCGGCGCTGCGAACAAAAGGGTTGCGCTCAAAGCAGAGGCAGCAGCAAGCGCGCCCATGCGGGCGGAGATTTGGGAGAGGGTCATCATGTATTCCTTGAGCTTTGCTAAAAATCAAAATGCAGACTGGAACTTCGGGCTCTCGCAAGCATTTTGCGCTTCTGGTAAATCAGTTGCGAATCGCTACCTATTAGTATAGGTTTTTATTTGCAACTTAAATTTGTAATTTGAGTTGATTATTTTGAACAAGGGTCGCAATCTGCGATCAAGGGGATTTATGATGGGTGAATTGCGGGAATCTTTGCAACAACTCGCCAAATGCGGCCTTCCGATGGCGCTGGAGGCGATGGGTGAACGCTGGTCATTCATGATATTGCGCGCGGCCTTTAATGGCGTTCGGCATTTCGAGGAGTTTCTGTCCGAAATCAGCATTGCGCGCAACATTTTGGCCAACCGCCTGACCCGCTTGACAGAAAGCGGAATATTGCACCGCACCCCCTGCCCCGACGACCGCCGTAAGGTCGAATATCGCCTGACAGAAAAAGGGCTCGACCTGCTGCCGACCATGATCGCGTTGCGCCAGTGGGGCGAAAAATGGGGGACAGGCGCTTTGTCCAATCCGGTGTTGGTCGATGACCGTGACCGCCAACCCATCCTGCCCGTCACAATCCGCAGCCATGACGAACGGGTTCTTGGCTATATGGACCTATGTTGGATGAATGCAGCAGATATTACGCCAATCAGCGCCGATACGCATGACATCGATGACCGTGTTAGGAAGTTAAGCGCGATTTAACTTGCGCCAATGACATGATGTAACGCGGCCATTGAATTTTTGTTGCGAATCTGTTACACTTCGTGACGACAGACCAACTTTGGTCGATGACTGCGTGTCCAATCCAGGTCGCGACAGGTTCATGACGTAAGGGACGAACGAAAAAAGTCTGATGGGCAACTCTACCGTTGCCTGAACAAGCTATTTCTCCCGAATAATCAGAAAGGTCGTAATATGACGTCCACCGCGGCGATGTTTGATGTAGGCGATTATGTGGTATATCCCAAGCATGGGGTCGGCCGTGTGATTGAACTTCAGGATTCCGAAATCGCAGGGATGCAGCTTCAGCTTTATGTCCTGCGTTTTGAAAAAGAAAAAATGACGCTTCGCGTGCCTTTCAACAAGGCCGAAGGCGTTGGCATGCGCAAGCTTTCAAGCGACAAGACGCTTAAAGAAGCAATGCATACTTTAACCGGCAAGCCCAAGGTGAAGCGCACCATGTGGTCACGCCGCGCGCAAGAATATGAAGCGAAGATCAACTCGGGTGACCTTGTATCAATCGCCGAAGTGACGCGCGATCTGTTTCGTCCCGATGACCAGCCAGAGCAAAGCTATTCCGAGCGGCAGATTTTCGAAGCCGCATCCAGCCGTCTGGCGCGTGAGCTTGCCGCGATGGAAAAGACGGATGAAAAGGCCGCGCTCCAGAAAATTCTCGTCATCTTGAATGAGGCGGCTCCGCAATATTACGAAAAAGCGGAATAAACTCTCCTTACAGGGAAAATCTAAAGGGCGCTCGAAACGGCGCCCTTTTTTATGCCGCCACGCTACCGCGTAACGCCCAGCCTGACAATAAGTTGGCCCGCATGATATGAGGCAATATGGCCAAGATAATAGTCTGGTATGATGGGGCATGCCCCTTGTGCATTCGCGAGATTGCGTTGATGCGTCGGCTCGACACGCGGCGCTCTATCGACTTTCTGGATATAGCACCTGCAGATGCAGTGTGTCCGCTTGACCGTCAATTGATGCTGGCGCGCTTCCACGCCAGCGAAGACGGAGTTATCCTGTCTGGTGCTGCCGCTTTTGCCGCGATGTGGCGGGCCATACCCTTGCTAAAACCGCTTGGCTTCATCGCCCGCAACCGGCTTGTTCTTGGGCTTCTCGAACGGCTCTATAACCGCTTCCTCATCAT
The DNA here is from genome assembly GCF_044239665.1 of Sphingorhabdus sp. Classification (GTDB taxonomy): domain Bacteria; phylum Pseudomonadota; class Alphaproteobacteria; order Sphingomonadales; family Sphingomonadaceae; genus Sphingorhabdus_B. Next base: position 35,634 of record NZ_JBIIBA010000023.1, on the reverse strand, counting down.
CAGGCCGCGCCTGCAAAAATTACTGGACTAAATATGCTCCGCGAACCCTTCCCTGCGACGCGGAATGCTGCGCTGTTGCGTCTCACACAATTTGCGCCGCGGGCTGGCCACGCTTATGCGTCTGGCCGCAATACTGACCCCGGTCCAGAGCAAGCAGGCGCGGTGTCTAAGCTCTCCCCATATCTGCGCTATCGCATGCTAACCGAACAAGAAGTCGTTGGCGCCACGCTTGGCCAACACAGCCTGCCTGCTGCCGAAAAATATGTGCAGGAAGTGCTGTGGCGCACTTATTGGAAAGGCTGGCTTGAGATGCGGCCATCGGTATGGGCACAATATCTGGAAGAGCGCGATCGGCAACGCGATAGCTTCCCCAATGCCCGCGCAATCCAAAGTGCGGAGGCCGGTGAGACCGGCATTGAAGGGTTTGACGACTGGGCGCGCGAATTATTGGAGACCGGCTATCTCCACAACCACGCAAGAATGTGGTTTGCGTCCATTTGGATATTTACCTTACGCCTACCTTGGGCCTTGGGCGCTGACTTCTTCTTGCGGCATTTGGTCGATGCCGACGCCGCGAGCAATACATTGTCCTGGCGGTGGGTTGCGGGCTTACAAACAGCAGGCAAGGCCTATCTTGCGACCAGCGAGAATATTGCCCGCTTTACCCATGGCCGGTTTGTGCCAAAGGGCCTCGCGACCATCGCGACAATGCCAACCGAGACGCCGGTATGCGCGGCCCAACCCCTGCCACAAGCTGCTTATTTAGACGCGCAAAAACCGACTTTTCTGTTGGTAACGCCAGAAGATTTGCACCCCGAATCCGTCTTTGGCGCATCTGTCAAAATCAACGGCGCGGGCATTTTGTTTGACCCCGAAACCTTATCGGGTGACAATGCCCGATATTTTGTTGAAGGGGCGACACGCGACGCCGCCGAACGCGTTGCTAGCGGCTTCAAGTGCCCTACAAAATTGTGCAACCATTTGGATGCCGCAAGCTTGATAGCCCAAGCCCGCGAGGCAGGCGCAAAACAGGTTGTCACCGCTTATGCACCCGTTGGCCCCGTCGCGGATGCCTTGGCCCGCATCGCGCCTTCATTAGCATCGGAGGGGCTCCCCATTGTTCAAGTGCGGCGCGCCTGGGACGAGAGTTTCTGGCCGCTCGCGACCAAAGGCTTCTTCCCGTTCAAGGAACGCATTCCAAAAATATTGAAGGAAATGGGTCTTTCAAGATAAGCCGCAAAAATGGGTTGCGCGAAACCCAGCCGAGCATATTGTTGGAGCAATATACACAAGGGGGCACTTCATGGGTCAGACCATATGTTTTCTGGCACAGTTCACGCAGCATCATATGCGCCTGAACAATGGCTTTAAATTCACATGAGCAATTGGTGGGATCGGAATGTCGTTCCGCGATTAATCGGCTGCGCCTGCACCCAACCCGCAGTCATGCAGGATAGGGCAAAAGTGGTGCCGCTCGCCTCTGGCGATGTTCTTGAGCTTGGTTGCGGTGCGCCTAACCTCGATTTTTACAACTGGAACAAGGTGCATTCGCTGTCCGGTGTTGATCCTTCCCCGCAGTTGCTTGCCAGTGCAGCACATGCGTTGGAAAGCAAGGGGCTGACGGCCAATTTTATCCCGGGGGTTGCGGAGGCGCTTCCCTTTGCCAATGCCAGCTTCGACACTGTTGTGACGACTTTCACCCTCTGTTCAGTACAAGATCCGCACTTGGCATTGTCGGAGGCGAAGCGGGTGCTCCGACCAAACGGACGCTTGCTGTTTGTCGAACATGGCGGCGCGCCAGATCCGTCGGCCGCCGCGTGGCAAAACCGTATCGAGCCGATCTGGAAACGAATTGCCGGAGGTTGCCATTTGACCCGGCCCGTAACGCAGGCCATATCGGACGCTGGATTTATATGTCAGCCGCCGCAAGGACATTATATGAAACGGACGCCAAAATGGCTTGGTTGGGTTGAATGGGGTGAGGCCCGGTTGGCCGGAGCGGACGCTGCTTAACCAAACAAAATATAGACGCTGCCATCCATTGCGCAGCGATCAAAAAGAGGAATATCGTCAATGACTTTTAGCCAGTTCAGCCGCTGCAGCGCCTTTGCCATCGCCTTGTCGCTTACCGCCTGTAACATGCCAGCCAATGGCGAAAGCCCGGCCGCAGGTTGCACGCCGGGCGCGGCGGCAGGCCAGTCGGCGGCGGGGCTGCAACAGGTTACCTTATGCGTGACCAGCGCCGCCAAAACGCATAGCTTCACCGTTGAGGCAGCAAGAACGTCAGCAGAGCAAGCCAGGGGGCTCATGTTCCGCACGGAACTCGCCGACAATATGGGCATGATTTTTCCCTTTCCACAACCGCGTGTCGCAAGTTTCTGGATGAAGAACACCGTCATCCCCTTAGACATTATTTTCGTGCGCGCAGACGGCACCATTGAGAGTATCGCCGACAACACAGTCCCTTATTCCACCACACCCGTTGTGTCGGGCGAGCCGGTTTCCGCTGTACTCGAATTGCGCGGCGGCCTTGCGGCTGAACTGGGAATCGTTTCCGGTGACAAGGTGCAATGGACAACCAAATAAGGCCAAATAAGGATTGCGCGGAATCATGCTTGGTCCTAATCGCGTGAGCCATGGGTATTCTGAGTAAAATCTTCACTTGGTGGGACGGCGCAACGATTGGCACGTCAATCTATAGCTGGCGCAAGGGCAAGGCTGTGGGCGCAGACGCCTTGGGCAATCGATATTATCAATCATCCGACGGCAAACGCCGCTGGGTCATCTATAATGGGCCCAATGATGCAAGTCGGGTGGCACCCGATTGGCATGGCTGGCTGCATGGCACACATGATGGCGATCCGGAGAGCTATTTGCCACCACATCGCGGCTATGAAACCGCAGCCATACCCAATCTGACTGGAACCGAAGCGGCCTATCGTCCGGCGGGTTCGATTGAACGTGGCGGCCACCGTGCCCGGGCAACGGGTGATTATGAGGCGTGGAGTCCCGACGCATCATGATCCGCTCGCGCGGCTTGATATGGTTGCCTTTATTAGCAACGCTTGCCGCATGCGGTTCTGCAGAGGATGAAACGCTTGCGCCCGCAAAATCGGGCAAGGCGATCTCCACAAACGACAAAATTGTTGCCATGTCCGGTGCAAATATTGGCACGCCAATGGCAGAACGCATTGCCGTGCTAGGTCTGTTGAACAAGCGAAACGGCCAAACCCGCGACGTTGAACTCAAACCCGGCCAAGCTATTCGCTTCGACAAAGTGGTTATCCGACTCAGGGCTTGCGAGAAAACAGCGCCGTGGGAAAACCAACCGGACGAGGGTGCATTTGTGCAATTGCTCGTCAATGAGCGTCCCCCCGGCACGACCGAGGCGGAAAGATGGCGCAACGTCTTCTCCGGCTGGCTGTTTAAGGAAAATCCCGCAGCCAATGTTGTAGAGCACCCGATTTACGATGTTTGGGTCAAGGCTTGCAAAATGCGTTTCCCCGGCGAAGAAGCCCCCGTTGAGAAGAAATCCTCTGAGGAGGCTCCTGCAGCCGATGCGGAGGATAACATGCCATCAAGCGCGCCCCAATCGCCGCCCGAGCCTGCTCCCGCAGCGACTGACGTCGCCAGCCCTGACGAAGCTTGAGCGGTTTTTGTCAATGCGGCTTTGAGTAACTTGAGATAAGCTACTTGAGTCATTTCGACTGCGCCTAGACTAGCCAAATGGTCGGTCATGAACTGGCAGTCGAGCAATTCAAACCCGCCCAGTCGAAGCCGTGCAACCAGCCACGCCAAAGCAACCTTCGACGCATCGGTTTCGCGCGAGAACATGCTTTCCCCGAAAAACGCGCGCCCCAAGGCCAGCCCGTAAAGCCCGCCCACAAGGCGACCTTCCGACCAGCATTCGATGCTATGTGCCCGCCCCTGTTGGTGTAAGCGGCAGAAAGCCTCTTCTATATCCGGATTAATCCAAGTGTCCCGCCGGTCGGCTTGCGATTCGGCACATGTGGCAATGACCTGCGCAAAAGCGATATTGGCGGTCACCACAAACCGGTCCTGCCGGATAGTTTTGGCAAGCGACTTTGACAAACGAAAGCCATCGAGCGGCATGACCGCCCGAAACTCCGGTTCAATCCAAAAGGTGTCGGGGTCATCACGGGCGTCGGACATCGGGAATATGCCATTGGCGTAGGCCTGAAGCAGTAAATCCAGATCGATGGGCACATGAAGTCCTTTCGTGTCCTTCTTATGTACCTATCTCGAATTGCGCCGACGCATGCAATGGATTATAGCGCATGTAACCGCCCCGGCAGAGTTAGGCTCACAATGGCTAACTCCACCGGGGCGCATCATTTCAAGCAAAGTCAGGGACCGCATATGACCCGCCGCCGCAAAATATACGAAGGCAAGGCCAAAATTCTTTATGAAGGCCCTGAACCTGGCACCTTGATTCAATATTTCAAGGATGATGCCACTGCCTTCAATGCCCAGAAAAAGGGCACAATTTCCGGCAAAGGCGTCATCAACAACCGTGTGTCAGAGCATGTCTTTACACGGTTAAGCCATATCGGCATCCCGACACACTTCATTCGTCGCCTCAATATGCGCGAACAGTTGATCCGTCAGGTTGAAATCGTTCCTATCGAGGTCATCGTGCGAAATGTGGCCGCGGGCACCTTGTCCAAACGACTTGGTATCGAAGAGGGCACACCGCTTCCGCATACCTTGCTCGAATATTGCTACAAGGACGACAGCCTTGGCGATCCATTGGTCGCAGAGGAGCATATCGCCTGCTTTGGTTGGGCAACGCAGGAGGAGATGCAGGATATTTCGTCCATGGCGATCCGCATCAATGACTTTATGTGCGGCATGTTTGCTGCCATCGGCATCCGGCTGGTGGACTTCAAACTTGAGTTTGGGCGCTTGTTCGACGGCGATTTTTCGCGAATCATCTTGGCCGACGAAATCAGCCCCGATGGTTGCCGATTGTGGGATATTGAAACCGGCGAGAAGCTGGACAAGGATCGGTTCCGTCGGGACCTTGGTGGCGAAGCAGAAGCCTATCAAGAAGTCGCCCGCCGCCTCGGCCTGATGCCGGACGAAAGCGAAGGGGCAGTTCTCGATATGGTCAGCCACCGATTACGCAAAGGCAAGTAAATCAATAATTTATACAAGACGATATCGCGCTGTTTAAACTTCGGCGGAAGAAACTAAACGTATGAAAAATGCGCTTCGCTTCATTCTTGGACTCGCGATAGTCTTTGGCGGTTCTACCAATGCCTTGTCAGCGCCTTCGGGCGCGGAGCGGACGCAACCTTGGAATGCCGAGACATCTGATCTCGAACCGGATGCCAGCATCATTTACGGGCGACTGCCCAATGGCTTGCGCTACGCCATTCGTCCCAATCACCGACCGCAGAATCAGGTACTGGTCCGTATGACCATCGACTTCGGCTCTGCAGGCGAAGCGCAGGATGAGCAGGGTCTTGCCCATTTCATCGAACATATGGCGTTTAACGGCAGCGCTAATGTGCCTGAGGGCGAAATGGTCAAAATGCTTGAACGGCTTGGTCTGTCCTTTGGCGCGGATACCAATGCATCAACGGGCTACACGCAAACGCAGTATAAGCTTGATCTGCCTAGGGCCGCCCCGCGTCTTATTGAACGCGCGCTGTTTTTGATGCGGGAGACTGCACGGGAAATATCGTTTAATCCAGCGGCAGTTGACCGCGAGCGCGGCGTTATCTTGGCGGAAAAAAGCGCGCGCGAGAATTTTAGGTTTCAAAGCGCTCGCGCGGCAAATAATCTGTTTTACCCAAACACCTTCTATGCAACGCGCTACCCCATCGGCACAGCCGAGGTCATACAAACCGCGTCGGCCGAGCGTATGCGCGCGCTGTATCGCAAATTTTATCGCCCGGACCGCATCAAAATCATCGTCGTCGGCCCGGTAGACCCGGTTGCCATTGAACGCGAATTGGTAGCAAAATTTGCCGACTGGCGCGTGGACGCGCCGCCATTGGGTGCAATTGACCAATGCAGCCTGGAGACTGAACGCACGTTAACCGCGCAAAGCTTCGTACATTCAGAGATTAACGAGAGCATCAATGTTCAGCAGGTTTTGCAGGACAAAAAGCGGCCTGACACCATAGAACGCGCGATGGTTGAGCTCAAAATGAGCATCGCAAACGCGATCATATCACGCCGCATGGCGCGTCGATCCCGCGAAGAAGACATGCCGTTTTTAGGTGGGGGCGTAAATTTCAATTTCGGCCTTTGCGACCAATATGCAACCATCGGCTATGGCGTCACGGGCAAGGACGGCAGTTGGCGTTCGTTGCTCGCCTTTACCGAGCAAACTGTTCGCCAAGCCGTACAATATGGGTTTGAAGAATCCGAGATTGCCGAACAGATAAAGCGTCTGGACGCGCAATATGAAAACGCCGCCAAGGATGAAGGCACAGAAGCAAGCGCTGCAATTGCAAACGCCTTGGTTGCGCTGGACGAGGACGTTTACAATTCCGACACATATCGCCAGTTGTTGTGGCGACAGATACGCCCGTTTATGACAAAGGCGGCAATCAATGCCGAATTTGCATTTTGGTTTCGCCAAATGAACCGACCGCAGATTTTCCTGACAACAAAGCAGAGCGCGGCTATTCCCGACGATGAAATAGTAGCTGCTTACGCCGCCAGTCGTGGCACGCCAATCGCTGCGCCAACGGCACGGCCGACATCGCGTTTTGCTTATACAGACTTCGGTCCCGCCGGAGCTGTTGTCGCCGACAACACCATCGCAGACTTGGGTATTCGCACAATCCGCTTTGCCAATGGCGTAATGCTGAACCTCAAAAAAACCGATTTTGAAGACAATCGGATCCGATATTCACTGCGCATTGATGGTGGCCAGCTGCATTTTGGTGCACAAAATGCTGTCTTGGCGTCCCTAATGTCGTCAACTTATGTTTCTGGCGGCCTAGAAGCCCATGATATCGAAGATTTGCGATCCATCTTGGCCGGAACAACCGTATCCCCCGCATTTGGTGTTGCCGATAGATTTTTTGGCGCAGCCGGTGCCGTCGCGCCCGCCGATTTGGAGCGCCAGTTGCAAATCATGGCAGCCTACACCACCCATCCGGGCTATTCGGAAAATGCGCTTCGCCTGTTCCGTCGCCCACTACCCGAAATATATGCGCGGTTGAAGGCTACTCCAGCGTCCGCACTTGCGGTCGCGATGTCGAAAATCATGACCGATGATGATCCACGCTTTGCGCTCGCGCCGCTTGAAACCATTCAGGCGGCTGATTTTGCGATGCTTAAAACAGCGTTGGGTGACGCTTTACGGCAAAATCGTTTGGAAATCGCATTGGTCGGCGACTTGGATGAGGATGCAGCCATCGCTGCCGTTGCCCGCAGTTTTGGAGCCCTCCCGGCGCGCACGGATGACGGGAAGGATTATAGCGCGCAGCTTCAACCCGGCTGGAGTGCAAAGCGGGGGAGTTTTGATATTCCCCATAATGGCGAGGCAAACCAGTTGGCGTGGCGCCGTATATGGACGACCACGGGTGATCTTGACCAAAAAACCACTCAATCGATGGATCTTCTTGCACGCGTTGTAACGCTGCGCTTGACGGATGAATTGCGCGAGAAATTGGGCGCAACTTATGGCGTCTCTGCAAATTCCGATATGTCCAACCTATATCTGCAGCGGGGCACATTTTCTATATCTACCGCGGGCGACCCCAAAGATATTGCGACCATAGAAACGACTGTCGACCAAGTCATATCGGCGTTGGTAAAGTCGCCTGTTGATCCAGACCTGTTCGAACGCGCCCGCAAGCCCGTTCTTGAAAGCTATGCCGATTGGAAAAAGCAAAACAACACTTGGTTGGGCGTCGCGGCAGAGACGCAGACAAACCCAGACAGGCTCAACCGCTTCCGAAAAAGTGAGTCCAATTTTGCATCGATAACGGCGCAGGACCTATGGCAACTGGCCAAGCAATATTTGGACAAGCCCGCAGAATTCACGTTCCGCGCACTACCAGATGAAATGATCAGCGGTGGCGCAAAATCCGCCGAATAAAGTTTTAAGCCATTTCGTGCGGATGATGGTGGCTCATATTTTTAAAAAGAGTTCGGCCATGGCATCAATAATGGCAGCGGAGTCGAGCCGATATTCGCTGTATAGATCGGGCAAATCGCCTGTCTGACCGAAACGATCCATGCCCAGCGGACTAACACGCATACCGTGCACGCCGCCCAACCAGGACAAAGCGCCGGGCGAACCGTCAATCACCGTCACAATGCCGGCATTGGGCGCCAATATGGATAACAAATCCTCTGCATGACTGGGTTGCGCGTTGCGATCTATCCAGCGCGCAGCCTTGCTTGCCGACCATTCACGATGCAGCACATCAGGCGAGGTCACGTTCAAAACGCCTAAACCAGGAATATCATCCAGCATTTGTTCATATGCTGACAACACCTCAGGCGCGATGGCCCCTGTAAATATAATGGCCGCCTCCGCCCCTGCTGCCGGACGCCGCAACCAATATCCGCCCTTCAAGGCATCTGCCTCCCAATCCGTGTCGGCCCGCTCAACTTGCGCAACCTGACGCGTACTCAGCCGCAGATAAACAGAGCTTCCCTCTGGCTTTTGCAGATATTCAAACGCCCACCGCATGAATAAAGCGACTTCATCGGCATAAGCAGGTTCAAAATAGGCCAGACCCGGCTGCCCCATGCCAATCAACGGCGTGTTTATAGACTGATGCGCGCCGCCTTCTGGTCCTAAAGTCAAACCCGATGGGGTTCCGACCAGCAGAAAACGCGAATCTGAATAGCAACCATAGTTCAGCGCATCGAGGCCACGGGCGATGAACGGATCATACACCGTACCAACCGGAATAAGGCGCGTACCGAAATGCGGTGCAGCCAAACCAAGCGACGTAAGCAGCAAGAAGAAATTATTTTCCGCAATCCCCAGTTCAATATGCTGGCCCGCCGCATGTGCCGCCCATTTCTGGGCAGATGGAATTTTAGCCTCACGAAATATATCGGCCACGTCGGACCGGCGAAACAGACCGCGCTGGTTAACAAATCCGCCAAGATTGGTCGTCTGCGTCACATCAGGCGCAGTGGTTACGATCCGGTCTGCCAGTTCTTCCGAAGATTTGGCAAGGTCGAGAAGCACATTGCCGAATGCCGCCTGCGTGGATTGTACATCGCCTGACGGAACTGGGAAGCGGGCGGGCACATGTATCTGCGGCGATACGGGCTCTAATGGTTTGGCGGCAAGCACGCTGTCACCGATGAAATTTTTCAGCCGAGCCGCCATATTGCCGCCGAGCCCGGCAAATGGTTCCCATTCTTCACCTGCTTCGATGCCCATGGACATACGAAGCTGATCAATCTGACCGGGGTTCATCATCCCCGAATGATTGTCCTTATGTCCCGCCAGTGGCAGGCCATAGCCCTTGACCGTATAAGCAATGAACAAGGTGGGCCGTTCATCATCGGCACTGTCAAAGGCATCCATCAAGGATTCGATGCAATGCCCACCCAAATTGGTCATCAGCGCGGCCAGAGCGTCATCATCGAAACTATCGAGCAGCTTTTTCACATGCGGTTTGCCGCCAATATCTGCCATCAAGCGCGCGCGCCACGCCGCACCGCCCTGATAGGTGAGAACAGCAAATTCCGCATTGGGACAATTTTCGATCCAGTCCTCCAGCGATTTGCCTCCGGGCCGCGTAAAAACTGCACGTTGCAACTTGCCATGCTTTAAGGTGATGACCCGCCATCCCGTGGTCTCGAAAATATCGTCAAAGCGCCGAAACATCCGATCTGCTGTCGTGCTGTCGAGCGATTGCCGATTATAGTCGACCACCCACCAGCAGTTTCTGATGTCGTGCTTATAGCCTTCAATGAGGCATTCGTAGATATTGCCTTCATCCAGCTCAGCATCGCCCATCAACGAAATCATCCGGCCTGCATTGCCCTCGTCTATCGATCCGTGCGCGATCAAATAGTCCTGAACCAGACTGGAAAAGGCGGTAATCGCAACGCCCAACCCTACGGAACCAGTGGAGAAATCCACTGGAATTTTATCCTTTGTCCGCGATGGGTAGCTTTGCGCGCCGCCAAGGGCGCGGAATTGTTGCAATTGCTCCAACGATTGATTGCCCAGAAGATAATGGATGGCTTGCAGCACTGGCCCCGCATGTGGCTTGACGGAAACCTTGTCATTCGGGCGCAACGCATGAAAATAAAGTGCCGCCATAATCGCCGTCATGGAAGCGCAGCTTGCCTGATGCCCGCCAACCTTCAACCCATCCCGCTTTGGCCGGATATGGTTGGCATTGTGTACGGTCCACGAGGCCAACCAACGCAGTCGCGAATCGAGCGTTGCGATTGCAGCTATTTTCTCTTCACGCGTGTCGGTGACAATATTGGCCATGGCTATTTTCCGCTTAAATCAAAGCCAGACTTTAGCCAGCGCGCCCGAGCATGTCCTTGCGTATCATAACGGTATATGTCATTAATTTGATAGATTATGCTTAAATAATAATAATTGAGTTTATAATATGCCAAAAAATGCGCTAGATGCAATTGACCGTAAGATTATCGACGGCCTTCAATTCGATGGTCGAATGTCTAATCAAGAACTGTCCGAACGCGTTGGCCTATCGCCCAGCCCCTGCCTGCGTCGCGTCCGCCAGTTAGAGGCCGATGGGACAATTACACGTTATGTTGCGCTGGTTGATCCGGATAAAGTTGGATTGTCGGTAACGGCATTTGTTCGGGTGCGCCTCGACCAACAAGATGACCGGCATTTGGAGGATTTTGAAACCGCCGTGGCGAGCTTTCCAGAGGTTATGGAATGTTATCTGATGACAGGTGAGGCGGACTATCAATTGCGGATATTGGTCGCGTCCCTGACGCAATTTGAAGATTTTTTGCGCCACCGGCTCACGCGGGTGAAGGGCGTTGCCAATGTGACCACCAGCTTTGCGCTTCGGCCTGTGATTTACAAGACGTCAGTTCCCACTTTGTGACCATATTTATGACCGCATAGCCGCCGGCAAATGAGGCCAATATAAAATTTTCCGGACACAACAATCTTTTCAATCGAGAATGACGGTAATACGGTCGCATAAGGGATAAAGACCCGTTGGTGGAGTGACGTGATGAAACTGGAAAATGACCCCCTCGCTGCATTTTGGATGCCGTTTACGGCAAACCGCGCGTTCAAGACGACGCCGCGGCAGCTAAAATCTGCAAAGGACATGCATTATACCAGCGATGATGGACGGCAGATACTTGATGGCACAGCCGGGCTTTGGGCGGTCAATGCCGGTCACTGTCGCCCATCTATTGTCGAAGCGATCCAGAAATGCGCCGCAGAACTTGATTACGCCCCACCATTCCAATTGGGACATCCGCTCGCATTTGAACTGGCCTCGCGCCTTGCAATGCTTATGCCCGAAGGCCTCGATCGGATATTCTTCACCAATTCGGGCTCTGAATCGGTCGATACGGCTCTCAAAATTGCGCTCGCCTACCAACGCGCGATTGGCCAAGGCACACGTACCCGCCTGATCGGGCGCGAACGCGGCTATAATGGCGTCGGCTTTGGTGGTATTTCGGTTGGCGGCATCGTCAACAACCGCCGTCAATTCGGCACTTTGCTGACGGGTGTTGACCATCTGCCGCACACCCATAATCTTGAACATAACGCCTTTACCATGGGCCGACCTGAATGGGGCGCGCATTTGGCGGACAATCTGGAGGCGATTGTCGCGCTGCATGGCGCGGAAACCATTGCGGCGGTCATTGTCGAACCCATGGCGGGTTCAACGGGCGTTTTGGTGCCGCCGATTGGTTATCTCGAAAAATTGCGCGAGATTACGCGTAAGCATGGCATCGTGCTGATATTTGACGAAGTCATCACCGCTTTTGGCCGTGTCGGCGGCACGACCGCTTCAGAAACGTTAGGCGTAACGCCCGACATTATTACGATGGCAAAGGGCCTGACAAATGCCGCCGTGCCGATGGGCGCTGTCGCCGTTAGCCGCCATATCCACGACGGCGTTGTCGAAGGCAGTCCCGACGGTATCGAATTGTTCCACGGCTACACGTATTCAGGTCACCCCTTGGCCGCAGCAGCAGCCTTGGCAACATTGGACCTGTACAAGTCGGAAGGCATTTTCGAACATGCGGGTTCGCTCCACGGCTATTGGCAGGATGCGGTGCACAGCCTGAAGGGTAAAAAACATGTCATCGACATCCGCAATATGGGCATCGTTGCGGCTGTAGAACTTGCGCCGCATGCGGCTGGTGTTGGCAAGCGCGGCATGCAATTGTTCCACAAATGCTTCGACAATGGCGTGCTCGTGCGCGCAACGGGGGATATCATTGCGCTGTCGCCGCCGCTCATTTTGCAAAAAAGCCATATTGACGAAATCGTCGGACGCATTGCCGAATTGATCGAAACCGTCGACTAAAGCGACAGAACTATTTTTCCGACATGCTGCTTCGTCAAAAACGCTTCCTGCGCTTTGACGATGTCAGATAGGTCATATGTTGCGGCTACCACTGGCCGGATTTCGCCGCGTTCAATATAAGAGACAAGGTTTCCAAACACTTCGGGTTCTAAAACCGTGCAACCAATCAGCCGCAAATCTTTAAGGTACAAAGTCCGCAGATCAAGGTCGACAATGGGGCCCGATATGGCACCTGAGACGCCATAGCGGCCGCCGCGTTTCAGGACGTTTAGGATGCTGCCGAACTGCGATCCTCCCACAATATCGACAGCGGCATCAAAATGTTCCTGCCCAAATAAAGCTTCAAGATTGGCATCGCGCGGAACCACCCGAGACGCGCCCAGCGACCGAACAATCTCCGTCTTGGCGTCAGCAGCCAAAGCGGTCACCTCGGCACCACGCCTTTTGGCGAGTTGTACCGCAGCGGAGCCAACACCGCCCGATGCCCCAGTGATCAGCACGCGTTCGCCCGCCTGCACATTAATCCGCGTCAGGATATTTTCTGCGGTTCCATAAGCGCACGGGAAACTTGCCAGCTCAATATCGGACAGCCCCGAAACAACGCGGTGCGCATGGATGGACGGGACGCACGTATAATCGGCAAAGCCACCATCGACTTCAGAACCGAAATAGAGAATGTCGAATCGACCCGCGCCGCGAAAAACCGGTTCAACCAATACGCGTTCACCAATGCGCACTGGGTCAACCTCATCGCCTACGGCCACAATCCGGCCACAGGCATCCGCACCTTGAATGCGTGGAAACTGAAACGCTGCCCCTGACCAGCCGTCATCCTGCGCACCGGCGATCCCGGACGCGGCGCCCACGTCCGTCGCCTCTGCCACCGCCTTTGAGTACCAGCCGATGCGGGTGTTGATATCGGTATTATTGACGCCCGCAGCCGCAACGCGGATCAACACATCCTTCGGCCCCATTGTCGGCACCGGAACGTCATCCCGAAAATCCAGCTTGTCATAGCCGCCATGGCCGGTCAGCAAAACCGCGCGCATATTGGCGGCCATTGTCACTCCGCGCGTTCCAGCCCGAATTGGTTGAGGTACCATTTCTGGAAGTTAAGCACGCTGCCCTCCTGATCAGAATAGCGACCGGGCCGATAGCGGCTGGACATGATACCTTCCTGATTGTTTTCGGTTATGATTTTGTCCTGCGTCGTTGTGGCATGATAGCCCCAGATCATCTTTTCAATGTCGACTTCCGCCTCGGTCGCACGTCCGTCTACCAGCCAGATCATCTCAACATCCGTCGCCAATGCGCCGCGCGGGGTAAATTGGAACAGGATGGCGAAATGATCATCGGCAACAATCTGGCTGAACGGGCTGAAGCTTAAGTGCATCCGTCCGCCATCGGCTTTCTTGCGCTTACCCATTAGCGGGGCAGGCGCCGTGCCATCTTGCGTTTCCGAAGCCCAGCCGTCTTTGTTCATACGTTGCATCAGCAGGCGCAAATGGCTGCTATCGGGCGCCTCATCAATAGTGCCAATCGGCCGACCTGCGGCGGCGGCGCTTTCTTCCCAAGCCTGTAACTTAGGCGCAAAGCTTGCGATGGCATCAGCTGGCCCGGAACTTGGCCCAGCGCCAACGGCTACAATCGATTCCGATGCATGCATCGAGCAGAATTCAGGATGCGACGGCACGCAATGATAGCATTCAAAGAAATTTTCTACGACCAGTTTCCAGTTCGCCGTCGTGGGATAACTGCCCGCATGCGCAATGCGCGCATCTGCAAAGCCGTGATAATCGAGAATGGCCCCCATATCGCCAAAGGTGGCGTCAAAATCGACTGGTTCATCTTCGCTCATATTGATGAAGATCAGGCCGTGAAACACGCGGATATGGCACGCAAACAGGCTGTTTTCCGCCTTGTCGAAATCTTCGGGCATCAGCCGCGCAGAAATCAGCCGTCCATCAAGGCCAAAGGTCCACGCGTGATAGGGGCACACCAGACGCGGTGCATTGCCGCTTTCCGACTGGCAGATTGTCGACCCACGATGGCGGCAAACATTGAAGAAGGCGCGAACAGTGTCGGCATTTTCACGAATGACAATGATCTGTTCATTGCCAACCCGAAACAGGAAATAATCGCCCTTGTTGGGAATACGCGACACATGACCAGCTAGGAGCCATTTCTGGCTGATGACTTGGTCGAAATCCGCCTTGAACACCGCGTCGCTGGTGTAAAATTCCTGATCAAAGCTGTACCCCATCCGCGTTTGTGCGGCGAGCTGTTGCATGATGGCATGTGAAGTCTCAGTCATCAGATTTTGATCCGTGCATTTGAGGGGTCATAAAGGGGCTTGAGCGAGGCGGTTACAGGGTAACGCACGCCCGCAATTTCGATTTCATAATCATCCGCGCCAATCGGGCCGACAACGCCGCCATCTGCCGCAGTCACATAGCCAAGGCCACAGGATGCGCCGAGCGTATGGGCATACATGCCAGAGCGGATATATCCCGCAATCCGGTTCCCCTGCCAGATTGGCTCATTATGATAGAGCATCGGTTCTGGCGATTTCAGCAGGAATTGAACGAGGCGTTGCTTCAGCCCCTCTTCCTTCTGCTTCACCAGCGCCGCTTGCCCGATAAATCCGCCAACCTTGTCCATCTTCACGGCAAAGCCAAGGCCAGCCTCCAAGGGCGTATCTTCATCGGTGATGTCATGGCCCCAATGGCGATAGGCCTTTTCCATACGCAGGGCATTGAGCGCATGATAGCCGCAATGCTTCAGTCCAAAATTGGCCCCTGCTGCGACAATCTCATCATAGACGCCGGTCATGAATTCGGTCGGGATATAGAGTTCCCAACCCAATTCGCCGACATAAGTGATGCGCGACGCACGCACGATGGCATAGCCCAGTTCAATTTCCTGGCTCGTCGCAAAGGGAAATGCCTCATGCGACAAATCATTCGGGCAAATCGATTGAAGCAAATCACGCGCCTTGGGCCCCATGATCGAGATCACGCCCATGGCGGAGGAGATGTTGGTCAAAATGGCATGCGCATCATCCGGAATATGCCGCGACAGCCAGTTAAAATCCTTGATCTCAGTCTCTGCCCCAGTGACGATCAAATAAGCATTTTCCGAAAGGCGGGTAACGGTAAGGTCGGCCTCAATCCCGCCTTTTTCATTTAACCACTGCGTGTAGACAAGCTTGCCCGGCGCGACATCCACATCATTGGCGCACACGCGGTTTAGGACAGCGCAAGCATCGCGGCCTTCCAACCGGAATTTGGCAAAGGAGCTTTGGTCAAACAAGCCCACAGCCTCGCGCACCGCTTTGCACTCTTCGGCATTGGCCTCGAACCAGTTTTGGCGGCCATAGCTATATGCATATTTGGGCGTGCTGCCCGGCGCACCATACCAATTGGGGCGTTCCCAGCCAAAAGCCTCGCCATGGCAGGCACCGGCCGCAACAAGCCGATCATGAATGGCAGACTTACGCACGCCGCGCGCGGTTTCATATTGTTTGAACGGATAATGCGTCGCGTACAGCAGCCCAAGGCTCTCGGTCACGCGCTCGCGCAGATATTTGCGGTTGATCTGGAACGGCATGTTACGGCGAATATCGACCGTCCACAGATCAGCGGGCGGAATCCCGTCGCGGATCCAGTCAGCCATCACCTTGCCAACGCCGCCTGCGGATTGCAGGCCGATGGAGTTGAGGCCAGCCGCCACAAAACAGCCCTTGAGTTCGGCACTTTCGCCCAGATGATAGCGCACATCTGGCGTGAAGCTTTCCGGCCCGCAGAAAAATTTCTGGATGCCCGCTTTTTCAAGCGCAGGCACGCGCCGCATCGCATCGAGCAACAGCGGTTCGAAATGCTCAAAGCTGCCGGCGATTTCGTCAAAGCAGAAATCTTCTGAAATGCCGTCCATGCCCCAAGGCCGCGCATTGGGTTCAAAGGCCCCCACCAGCAGCTTGCCCGCATCATATTTATAATAGCCGCAATAATCATAGTCGCGCAGCACGGGCAGCGTATTGTCGATGCCTTCCACGCCTTCGAACAGAACATAATAATGCTCGCACGCATGCAAGGGTGCGGCAACGCCAATGCTCGCCGCCAGATCGCGCGTCCACATGCCGCCGCAAATCACCACATAATCGGCGTCAATCGAACCGTCTGCCGTATCAACGCCAGTGACCCTGTCGCCATTGTGGCGGATTTTGGTGACTTTGGTATTTTCAAATATTTTAGCTCCGCCCGTGCGTGCGCCCTTCGCAAGCGCCTGGGTAATATCGACCGCATTGGCATAGCCATCACTTGGGATGTGGATGCCGCCGACAACATCATCGACATTAACGATGTTCGCGAGCTCTTTGATTTCTTCGGGCGTCACCACATGGACGGGTAGGTCAAACACCTTCGCCATAGAGGCGCTACGCTTCAGTTCCTCAAAACGTTCTGCATTGGTTGCCATCGAAATGGACCCGCACTGGCGATAGCCTGTGGCTTGGCCGGTTTCCGCCTCAAGCCCGCGATAGAGTTCGCCGGTATATTTGGCGAGCTTGGTCATATTGATGGAGGGACGCAATTGCCCCACCAAGCCAGCCGCGTGCCACGTTGTTCCGCTGGTCAGTTGCTTGCGTTCCAGCAAAACAACATCGTCCCAGCCAATCTTGGTCAGGTGATAAGCAATGGAGCAGCCAATAACGCCACCACCAACGATGACCACCCGCGCCTTTTTGGGAAGTTCAGCCACTATCTTACACCTTCATTTTTGCGTTATCGGCATCATATGCGGGATGCTCCAGCACCGTTCCAACCCGCCGTTCGCCCTGCAGCATGATGTCAAAACATGATCCTGGCGCAGCATTTTCAAGCGGTACGCAGGCAAAGAACAGGCTCTTCCCCACGCGGTGGCCATAACCACCCGACGTCGTCAGACCGATGCATTGATCGCCAACCAAACATGGTTCCGCGCCGCGCACATCGACATTGGACGCATCCACCTCACCATAGACAATGCGGAAACGGTCCGGCGCCTCCAGCGTTGCCTGCTTGCCGACAAAGTCATCCTTGTTGAAATTGATGAAGCGCGGCATGTCGGCCTCAATCATTGTCAATTCGTTGGTGAGCTCCGAGCCCCACGCCTTATAGCCTTTTTCGACTCGCATCGTGTTTGCGGCGTAAAGGCCGTAATTGACGATGCCATATTCCTGTCCAGCGTCCCAAACGGCATCATAAAGCGCCGCAAGATCTTCCATCGCCGGATGCAGCTCCCACCCAAGCTCACCTGCATAAGACACCCGCAATGCGCGCATTTTTATGCCTGCGATTGTGATTTCCTGACCACTTAACCAGCGGAAACCTGCATTGGTTAAGTCCGCATTAGTAAGCTTTGCCAGCACATCGCGCGAACGCGGGCCATTCATCACTAGAACGCCCAAGTCCATCGTCAAATTGCGGATGGTGACATCCTCATGCGGCAATTTGCTTTGGATCAGCAAATCCCAATCGCGTTGCTCGGCAGCCGCCGCGGACAGGCAGTAAAAATGATCATCGGCAAAGCGCGTGACCGTCATTTCGCCGTAAATACGACCTTGCACCGACAAGGGGTGTACCAAGCCAATGCCACCCAATTTCTTTGGCATGCGGTTGGCACAAATACGATTGAGGAAAGCCTCCGCATCCGGCCCGCTTACGTCATATTTGGCAAAGCCGGACAGATCGAGCACGCCGACGCCTTCGGCAACAGCCTTCACTTCGGCGGCGACTGCATCGAAACTATTGGTGCGTTGATAGCCGCCTTGTTCCTCGGCCCCATCAAGCGCGAAATACTTGGGCCGTTCCCAGCCATAGGTTTCGCCATAGACTGCGCCAGCGGACAGCAACTTGCCATATAATGCACTGGTCTTTTGTGGACGACCGTCGGGCTCTTCTTCGCCGGGAAGCCGAGTCGTAAACGTCATCCGATAATCTAGGAATACCTTGTCGCGGCTATAATTTTCATCGGCATAAGGACCATAACGGCGCGGGTCGAACTCAGTCATGTTGATGTCGGCATCACCAAACACCATCCATTGCGCCATATATTTGCCCGCACCGCCGCCTTGCGCGATCCCAAAGCTGGTGCCGCAACAATGCCAAAAATTCTTGAGACCTACAGCTGGGCCCAATAATGGTCCGCCATCTGGGGTGTGCGGGATAGCGCCATTGACAAAGCGCCGCAGGCCAACCTCGCCAAATATCGGCATCCGCTCAATCGCGCGTTCAAGCCATGGTGCAATCCGCTCCAGATCCTCGGGGAACAGCTCGCTGGTCGAATCCCATTCAGGGTGTCCGCCGCGCGGTGCCCACGCCTCGGCCAAGCCCGTAGTTTCATAAACGCCGATCAGGCCGCTTTTCTGTTCCTGCCGGAAATAGCCGGAAACATGCGGGCAACGCATGACGGGGATTTCCTCCTCGCGATCCTTAAAGGCTGGGATCGGGTCAGTGACGACATAATGATGCTCCATATTCGTCACCGGAATATCGATACCCGCCATTTGCGCGATTTGCCGCGCGTAGCAACCTGCGGCATTGACGACGATTTCTGCTCTAATAACACCTTTTTCAGTTTCGACGTCCCATTCACCCGTTGGCAATTGGGTCAGTCCTGTCACACGGTTTTTGCGCACAATCTTTGCGCCCATGTTTTTCGCACCAATGGCAAGCGCATTGCAGATGCCTGAAGGATCCGCATGCCCGTCTTCGGTGGTACGGGCGCCGGCAATGACCCCGTCGAGCGTCATAAACGGATTATGGCGCAGGATTTCCTCTGGCGGGATGATTTCCATATCAAAGCCAATGATTTTGGAAAAACCTTGTATGTAGCGCATCCATGCCAACTCGCGCTCGTTCGTCGCAAGGCGAATGCCGCCGGATTTGTGCCAACTTACATATTGTCCCGTCAGCCCTTCAAGCTTCGGATATAGCTGATTACTATAGGCATGCATTTTGGCGAGGTTGTAACTGCCGGTGATGTTCGGGCATTGCCCGGCGGCGTGCCAAGTCGAACCGGACGTCAGCTCATCCTTTTCAATCAACAAGCAATCGGTCCATCCAAGCTCGGCAAGATGGTAAAGCAGCGAAGCACCCATTATGCCCCCGCCAATGATGACAACCCGCGCCGATGTTTGCATGACAGCCGTGCTCCTTTAGGCATTAAATTCGCGCAACCTTATGGCGGGTTCAAGGTCAGGCACAAATGGGGAATATGACGGGATCGGTTAAAAAAATTTTTGGATCATAACCGCCGCTCTCTATAAGGGCGGCAAGGCGATATTCTAACATGAAGGTGAAATATGCGGGTTGTATTGGTGACGGGTGCTGCACAAGGGGTCGGATATGCAACCGCAAAGACGTTTGCCGCGATGGGATATCATGTCATCCTGACAGATATGCAGCCGCTTGATACGCAAATCGCGACGCTCGCAGGGCTTGGGGGTAGCGTATCCGCCCTGTCGGGTGACATTTCTTCGGAAGCTTTCGTTACCCAACTCGCCGAAAAAGCTGCGCGCGAACATGCGGCAGTCGACGTCCTTGTTAATAATGCGGGCATCAGCATGATTTGCCCTGCCGAAGACACCAGCCTTGACCAATGGCAGCGCGTTATAAACATCAATCTAACCGGACCATTTTTATTGTGCCGCGAAATCGGCAAGCAAATGCTAGCGCGGCAGCAAGGCAATATTGTCAACGTCGCCTCAATCGCCGGACTGCACGGTGTTATTGATAGATCGGCTTATAATGCATCAAAACATGGGTTGATCGGATTAACACGCACACTTGCCGCCGAATGGGGTGGTCGCGGGGTACGCGTCAACGCTGTATGTCCCGGCTGGATCAAAACTGAAATGGACGAAGCGGACCAAGGTTCCGGCGCTTATTCGGATTCAGACATTATCAACCGCGTGCCCATGGCCCGCTTTGCAAAACCCGAAGATGTTGCCCGCGCGATTGCATTTCTGGCACATGAAGACAGCTTCATAAATGGCGTTAGCCTCCCCGTGGACGGTGGATGGGTGGCAGATGCCAGCTGGGATGATCTTCGTTTGAAAAAACGCTGAAGGATTTTGCATGGCCTTGCAAAAACACAGCCATGTTTAAACCGTCATAGCACCGTCACAGTTGACATCTAAGCTATTGTCGTCTGGGAAGAATCTTAACTGTAAAGCGAAACTCAATGGCGACCATTTCCATTTCGATCCGGAAGATAGATTTTCAGGGCTATATCCTATGCACCACCCGGCTGCTTTGGATCGCTTTACCCTTGGCGATATTGTTGCCACTTCACCTTATCTGGCATCTGCTGAAACTGCCTTCACCATGGGCTATGTTGTTCCTGCGCATTTCGGCCCGTGCACTGGGCGCGCGTGTCACGGTTTACGGAAAGCCGTTGCGCAGAGATGTATTCTTTGTCGCCAACCATATCTCGTGGCACGATATCCCGATTTTGGCGGGGATCACCGGATCTTCTTTCGTGGCGCAGGACGGCGTTAGGGATTGGCCCGTAATTGGCTGGCTGGCAAAGCTGAACCGAACCGTTTTTATCAGCCGCTCCGAAAAACAAAATGTTGCCCAACAAGTGGCCGAATTGCGCGAAGCGATCGCAGAAAATTGGTCCGTGACGCTGTTTCCAGAAGGTACGACGTCCGACGGACTTGGCCTTTTGCCGTTCAAGCAATCCTTGTTTGCGACATTGGCGCCGCCGCCCAAACCCATGATGATTCAACCAGTGTTGCTTGATTTCGGCGATGACGGTCCGGAAATAGCTTGGTTGGGCGAAGAAACGGGCTGGGAAAGTGCGTGGCGCGCGTTTACGCGGCCTGGCAGCTATGACGTCGGTGTACATTTCCTCGAACCATTTGACCCCGGCGCGCTTGCTGACCGGAAACTTGTGTGCGCCCTTGCACGGTCACGGCTGGCCGAGGCATTATCTGCAAAGCTTGGTTACGACGTGCGCTAGGCACCTGAACTCCTGCATTCACTTAAGAACAGCAAAATAATTCACCCAATCGGCCAAATTTTTCAATTGTGGCCGCGCATCGACGGCGCTCTAACTTTTTCAATCGGCGGGTAACGCTTTTTGAAAAACAACTGGGTGTAATCATGAAAATCGGATTTATCGGGCTTGGCAATGTCGGCGGAAAACTGGCGGGAAGCCTTATCCGTAACGGACATGACGTAACGGTTCGTGATCTTGATGACGCTTTAGTCGCCGAATATGTTGCGCGCGGCGCGTCATCGGCGGCCTCACCCAAGTTATTGGGTGAAGCTGTTGATTTAATTATCACCTGCCTGCCGTCCCCCGCCGCCAGTGCCGCGGTTGCAGAGGGCGCAGATGGCTTTTTGCAAGTGATGCGCCCGGGGCAAGTTTGGCTTGAAATGAGCACCACCGATTATAGTGAAGTCATCCGACTCGGCGCGCTCGTCGAAGCGCGCGGCGCGATGTTCATGGAATGCCCCGTTTCCGGCGGCTGTCACCGTGCCGACACGGGCAATATCGCCATTTTTGCAGGCGGCCCGCGGGCTGCATTTGAATTTGTTCTGCCCGTTTTGACAACGATGGGTCGCCGCATTTTGCACACGGGCGATCTGGGGACCGCATCGCAACTGAAGGTGATGACGAATTATCTATGCACTGTGCATCTCGTTGCGCTGGCTGAGGCGTTGACGACATGCAAGGCGATCGGCCTTGACATGAACACAACATATGAAGCCATCCGGATTTCATCCGGCAACAGCTTTGTCCATGAAACCGAAAGTCAGGTTATTCTCAACGGAAGCCGCGACATCAACTTTACGATGGATTTGGTCAGCAAGGATGTCGGCCTGTTCGACAAAATCGCGCATGCGGCCAATGTACCTGTCGAGCTATCGCCACTTATCGTCAAGATATTCAAAGAGGGTGAGGCAGCCTATGGTCCGCGTGAGTTTTCACCCAATATCATCCGCCGCTACGAAGAGCCGTTGGGCCTTAAAGTATTGGGTACGGGCTTTCCTGCTGATATGGTCGACGATGAACCCGAAGAGCCGGGTTACGAGGTTGTTGCCAGACGCTAAATCGCCGCAACCGCCGAGCGACTATCGGACACGTTTTTATGCACCCAATCCATGAAAGTCCGGATCCGCGGATTTTCCCGCATGTCCTTGCGGCAGATTAACCCCCATGCACCGGGGCAAATGGCCTTATGGACGATAGGCTGCACCAGCCGTCCGGCAGCTAGATCCTGATCCACAAACGGCCCGTTGACCAACGCGATGCCTTCACCGTTGAGCGCCATTTCAAGCGCGACGGCCAAGGTATCAACCATCAGATATGGAACGGATGGTTCAAACTCGGCACCAACGGATGCAAACCAAGTCTCCCAATTTTGTACTTCGGTGTAAATCGCGACAAGAGGCTTGGTCATCAATTGTTGTGATGTCGGCTTTTTACCCATGGCCGCCGCGACCTCAGGACTACATACCGGGAACAAGGCATATTCATATAACGGAACCCAATGAAACTTGGCTGGATCAGGCTCGGTTGCGCAATAGACCAGCCCCACATCCGCATGCACATCATCAAATTCCCATTCGACCGCGCACGTATTGAGCGTGAGTTTAATTTCGGGATGGTCGGCCAGAAATTGCGGCACACGCTTCGCAAGCCAGCGGATGGACGCAGTGACATAGGTTTGCACCCGAAGTGGCTTATCCAGGGCATTGCGATGAACTTCTTCAACGCCCTCCAACAAGGATTCAAACGCGGCGCGCACATAAGGGTACAGCACCTTGCCTTCTTCGGTCGAGACAATATGGCGTCCTTCTTGAACGAACAAAGTAACGCCAAGCGCGTCTTCGATCAGTTGGACTTGATGGCTGACCGCAGGATGTGTCAGGCAAAGCTCATCGGCTGCGTCGCGAATACTTTGGTGACGCGTCGCTGCTTCAAAGCCTTTCAGCGCTTTCAATGGCGGCAATTGCTTAAGATCAATCTTCGGATGCATCGCCACTCCCTCCCCGGATTCGCGCTGATGCAGGCAGATAGCACAGCGGAAAAGGACTGGTAAATAAAATTAACGCATCGATTTTGCATCTTCCAAAATCATCGCCGCACCCTTTTCTGCGACCATGACGGTTGGTGCGTTCGTATTTCCCGATGTGATCGTCGGAAACACCGACGCATCGACAACCCGCAAGCCCTCAACATTATGCACGCGCAAGCGAACATCCACTACCGAAGTGGCCGGGTCTGTCCCCATCATACAAGTGCTGGTGGGATGATACACCGTGTCGGCGCGGGCCCGAAAATCCGCCAGCAGGGCTTCATCACCGTCCACATCGCTACCGGGAATAAGTTCCTCGGTAATGATATCAGCAAGCGGCTTGGTAGCCGCAAGTTGGCGCAAGATCCGGTTGCCCGCCAAGACGTCATCAATGTCTGCTTGCGTTGCGAGGTAATTGGGGTGGATGGCCGGATATTCGGAAGGATTCGCACCGTTCAGTTCAATATGCCCCCGACTGGTCGGACGACAGGGGTTATGCGACAGCAGGAATGCCGAAAATGGATCGGGGTTCAGCAGCTTGCGTTCCGACAGCGGGGTCTTGGTATAACTGACCGGACTAAAATAGAGTTGCAAATTGGGGTGCTCTTTGGTCGCATCGCTCCGCACAAAACCACCACTTTGATTGACGCTTAAGGACAACGGCCCGGCGCGGTCGGCAACATAACGCAAGCCCGCCCGCAATTTGCCCAAAAACGGGTGCAGCAGATCGTTCAACGTGGCCGTCCGAACCTTATAAAAATAGGATACGGCAATATGGTCCTGTAAATTGCGGCCCACCGCTTTTGCATCGACCAGCGTATCAATGCCCATATCTTTCAAATGGTCTGCAGGTCCAATGCCCGATAGCATCAACAATTGAGGCGAGTTAATCGCGCCACCCGAAAGTATGACCTCGCGCCGCGCCTTTGCCTCTTTGCGCGCGCCTTTGCAGCTATAGGCAACCCCTACCGCGCGCCGTCCTTCGAACAATATGCGCGAAACATGGGCTTCGGTCTGTAGCTTCAGCGTCTTGCGCTTTCGCGCCGGATGCAGAAACGCATTCGCCGTGGACGCACGCCAACCGCCGCGCGTGTTGATTTGATAATAGCCTACGCCCTCTGGCTTGCCGCCGTTGAAGTCACTGCTGGCCGGAAAGCCCAATGTCTGCGCGGATTCGATAAAGCTACGACAGATGGGATGCGCAAAGGACGATATGTCCGTGACATGCTGCGGCCCGCCTTGGCCGTGATGTGCGCTGTGCCAATCGAAATTCTCTGACTTTTTGAAATAGGGCAACACATCGTCCCAACCCCAGCCTTGATTACCCAAGGCTTTCCAGTCATCAAAATCGCGCGGCTGTCCACGCACATAGACCATGGCATTGATCGAACCAGACCCGCCAATCACCTTGCCGCGTGGCCAATAGCTTCGTCTGCCCCCCAGCGCCTCAACCGGTTCGGTATCGTACATCCAGTTAATGCGCTTATCGAAAAAGGTGCGGCCATAGCCAATGGGCATTTGAATCCAGATGGACCGGTCGCTGCCCCCTGCTTCGAGTAATAAGACGCTATATTTGCCGTCTTCCGTCAAGCGATTGGCAAGCACACAACCCGCCGTGCCTGCGCCGACGATGATATAGTCAAACTCTTCGGTCACTGAACGGGCTGCTGCGTCATTTCAAGGTGGAGCATGTTACCGGTATAAGGATGGGCACGGGCCACATCTTCGTTCAATTCGACCCCTAAGCCTGGCGCAGTCGACGGGATGACATGCCCCTCTTCAAAGCGGATAGGCGATTTCAAAATTTCGGTATGGAATCCGCCCCAACTCTCAATGCTTTCAAGGATGAGGAAGTTCGGCGAGCAGGTCGCAATCTGGATATTGGCCGCGCCCACAATTGGACCGCAATATAAATGCGGCGCAATCTGGACATGATCAACTTCCGCCATGGCTGCGATCTTCTTTGCTTCCAATATGCCGCCGACCCGGCCAAGGTTCATTTGCAAAATCGCCGCCGCGCCGGCACGCAACAGTCGGGCAAAATCATATTTCGTCGTCAATCGTTCACCCGTTGCGACAGGGATCGACGTTGCCCTTGCCACCTTGGCCATTTCATCGGGCGCATCAGGCGGCACGGGTTCTTCCAACCACAAAGGGTCATAAGGCTCTAGCCGCTTGGCAAGGCGAATTGCCCCCGCCGCGGTCATTTGACCGTGCGTCCCGAACAAAAGATCGGCTTTCATGCCCACCGCTTCGCGCAAAGATTTTGCAAAACGTTCGCACAGATCCAGTGCTTCCAACGACAATTGTCGGCCATCAAAAGCCGAATAGGGGCCCGCCGGATCAAATTTCAAAGCGGTAAAGCCTTGGGCTAAATATTCCGCTGACCGCTCTGCCGCCAGATCCGGGTCGTGATAGACATCTTTTGTGTCGCCGGGTCGCGGATAGATATAGGTGTAAGCGCGCAATCGTTCATGCACCTGCCCGCCAAGCAACTTATACACTGGCTTGTTGGCCTCTTTACCGATGATGTCCCAACACGCCATTTCCAGCGCCGACAACACGCCCATCAATGTCAAATCGGGATGCTGGGTAAATCCGCTGGAATATACCCTGCGCCACATATTTTCGATATCGTGCGGGTCATTACCTGCGACATAACGCGCAAACACATCCTCAATCATTTTGGCGACAAGATGTGGTTCGAACGGCACGCAATAGGCCTCACCAATACCCGATACGCCGCTGTCGGTCGTTATCTTGACGAAGACGAAATAGCGCCCGCCAAAATGCGGCGGCGGATTACCGACGACAAAGGTTTCAATGTCGGTCAGCTTCATAGGGGGCGAAACCCGCTGATCGATTTAATCTCCAGAAAATCGCGGACACCAAATTCGCCATATTCGCGGCCATTGCCCGATTGTTTATATCCGCCAAACGGCGCCATATAATCCTGGCTCGTGCCATTTATGCTCACGCCGCCCGCCCGCATCAACCGCGCCACACGGCGCGCACGATCCATGTCGCTGGTCTGCACATAAGCGTAAAGCCCATATGGCGAGTCATTGGCGATAGCGATCGCATCTGCTTCATCCTTAAAGGGAATGAGCACGAGCACGGGCCCGAACACTTCTTCTTGCGCGATGCGCATTTGGTTATGAACGCCCGCAAAGACCGTGGGTTTCACATAATAGCCGCGATCAAAGCCTTCGGCCCGGCCAGTGCCGCCGGCAACAAGCTGTGCACCTTCGTCAATCCCGACCTGAATAAGGCCCTGGATCTTGTCATAATGTGCCTTGCTGACAACCGGGCCATAATGCGGCCCCTTCGCCATGGGATCGCCAAGCTGCACCGCTTTTGCAACACGGGCCGCAATGGCAACCGCCGCGTCATAGACGGATTGCTCGACAAGCATACGCGTCG
Source organism: Sphingorhabdus sp. (assembly GCF_044239665.1). Lineage (GTDB taxonomy): Bacteria > Pseudomonadota > Alphaproteobacteria > Sphingomonadales > Sphingomonadaceae > Sphingorhabdus_B. The sequence goes on along the minus strand of NZ_JBIIBA010000023.1, from coordinate 8,631 downwards.
GGGCGTTGCAAGATTGACCGGTATTGCCATAGCAATGCAACACGCCCTGTGTGACCGCCGCCTCTAAGTCGCTATCCGCAAAGACGATATTGGCCGATTTTCCGCCCAGTTCCTGCGCAACACGCTTCACTGTATCGGCAGCGTTTTTGGCAATTTGAATGCCCGCCCGTGTCGATCCGGTAAAGGAGATCATATCGACCTCGGGATGGCTAGTCAGCGTATCGCCGACCGACGCGCCGGTGCCGTGGACCATGTTGAACACGCCTTTCGGGAATCCGGCCTCTTCCACCATTTCGGCAAAGAGCTGCGCCGACAAGGGGGCCATCTCGCTGGGTTTCAACACCATCGTACAGCCGGTAATGAGCGCGGGGCCAACCTTGCAGACGATCTGATTTATCGGCCAGTTCCATGGCGTAATCAGGACGCAAACGCCAATAGGCTCATGCGTGACAATGCCATCTGTGCCGACATCATATTCCCATGTCATTTCGCGCACGGCCTTAACCGTTGCGCGCAAATGGCCGGGGCCACTTTCGGCCTGCGCATCATAAGACAGGTCATATGGCGCACCCATCTCGGTCGATATGGCCGCAACCATTTCGTCATAGCGCCGCTCAAAAATGCTGATCAGCTTTTCCACCAAGGCAATCCGGTGTTCCAGCGTGGTCGCGGCATAGCCATCAAATGCCGCCCGCGCGGCAAGGACCGCCCGATCAGCATCGTCGTGCCCGCAAACCGCAACAACGGCGCAGACTTCTTCGGTAGCAGGATTGATCGCATCCACCGTTGCCGTGGAAGTCGCAGGCAACACCCATGCGCCATTGATATAAGACTTAAGCGGCGAATTAGACATATCCAATGGCTCTCTTTTGATCTGCAATAATGTATTTTTCGGCACGCCAATAATGCCAGGCCGCCCACAGGCCGGTGGGTGCGAGAATGAGCTGGGCAATGCGCAGCGAGTCTGCATTGCCGCCACCTGCAGCATCAAAAAAGTCGCTGAGGCTGCCAACAATAGTAGGCGCGACAATCAGGTTCAGGACATTGGCAATAACCAGGGATATCGCCACAGCCATGGAACGCATTTTGGGTGCAGCCAAATTCTGGCACAGCGCAAATGCTGGGCCGATGTAGAAATAGATTGCCGGAATAAACAACCACCACATGAACTGCGCCATCCCCAAATCGCGCGTATAATAAGCAAAAAATGATGGGATAGTTGCCAATGCCGTTACCACGGCCAAAAGCCGGGCGATTTTACGTGGATCGGTGTAAGTAGGGCGCGCCACCACCCATGCCGTCAATAAAGACGCACCAATTCCGCCAATAAGGTAAATCGAGCCCAACATTCTGCCGGCTTCGCCTTCATCCATGCCATAAGTGCGTTGCAGGAACAGTGGCGTGAACCACATCAGTCCCCAGCCCCAAAATGCAGACAGGCCGCTGCCCGTCATCGCATGCACGGCCGATTTTTGTGACCATAGGAATTTCATCGTTTCCATGATCGTCGGCGCTTTATCTTCCTGCACTACGTCAAGGCGCCCGCGCTTGGGTTCCTTAATCGTTACCAGAATGATCAGCGCCAAAATGATACCCGGTATGCCCAGCACCAAGAATGCGGCGCGCCAGCCATGTAATGTCGATACCAATCCCGCAATGTCGGAACCAAGCCACGCGCCGATGGGCGCGCCCAGTGCGAACACGGTCATCGCCATGGAACGCCGGTCGGCGGGGAAATAATCAGCAATAATGGAATTGCACGCCGGTGTGCCGCCAGCCTCACCGATGCCAACGCCCACACGGGCCAACAATAAGTCAAAATAACCGCGCGTATAACCCGTAATCGCCGTCATAAATGACCAGACAGCAACCGACGCGGCCAGCAGGTTGCGGCGGTTCGTTCGGTCGCACAACCATGACAAGGGGATGCCCATGATCACATAGAAAAGCGCCAGCGGCAGGCCAAGCCATGCCGTTTCGGTATCGCTTAGGTTCAATTCCTCGCTAATCGGGCCAAGCAAAGTGGACAAGACATAACGATCAGCAATGCTAATCGTATACACCAGCATCATCATGATGAGGACATACCATCGCTGCCCCAGCGAGGACACTTCATCGGCACTAACTGGTGCGGTCGGCTCGTTATTCGCCATCGTCATTCCCCTCAGGTTGCGGCCAGTTCTGGCCCTAATTTGTTGCGCAGCGGATCCAGAAAATTGCTGAAATTTTCCCACTGATCGACGCCGCTTTTGAAAATGGGTTGTCGCACCTGTTCCGAGCTCGCGGTGCGGACCGCGCGCTCATTCTGGTGGAAGTTAAGGCAGGCTTCTTCAAAAGGAAGCCCACAATAATCGAGCAAGCGCCGGACTTGGGTTTCCAGATCCGCAACGACTTCCTCATAACGGACGCGCAAAATCTTGCCCGGCAGCACATTATCCCAATGATCCATGAGCTGGACATAATCGGCATAATATTGGCCAACCTCCTCTAGCCCGTAGGTGAATTCCTGACCTTCGGCGAAGAGTTGTTTAAACCCGCTGAAGCAGCACCCCATGGCTCCGCGCCGCGCATCGATGATCTTCGCGTTTGGCAAAATCATCTGAATGAGGCCAATATGCCGGAAATTATTTGGCATTTTATCGATGAAGAAGGGCGTGCCTTTTTTGCGATAGACCTGCGTGTCGCGGATAAACTCTTCGCCGAAACGAGTTACGTCTTCATGCGTCAAATCCGCTAAATTTGCAGGATATTCCGGTTCTTCCCCCACAACGCGCTGCCGGTCAAGGCGGAAGGCCAAAGCAAAGATATTCGGGAGCTCCATCGTCCCTTCGACTTGGCTGTGCGAGGCGAGGATTTGTTCCAGCAACGTCGACCCCGCACGCGGCAGGCCAACAATGAAAATCGGGTCCGTGGCAGCACAGCCTGCCCCTGAAAATGTCTCCAGCAGTTCCGGCGTTACCAGTTCGCGTTGCAGCCGCATTTCGTTCGACAGCCGGCTCGGATTATATTTCAGCTCCTCACGCTTCAACCGATTGCCCAGTTCATAATATTCGAAAGACGCGTCATAATCGCCGCGATCTTCCAACGCCTTGCCCAACGCAAAACATAAATGATATCGATCATCCAGCGCCGTCATGGGCGAAGCTTGTCGCGCCTGCATCTGCGCAATTTCGGTGTCATCGAACCGGTAGGTTTTTAAATTGGCGAGGCTCCAATATGCATCACCGCAGTCTGGCCGCACTTCATACGCCCGTCGGTAGGCGGAAATTGCTTCATTTTGTCGGCCAACGGTTTTTAGCGCATGCCCATAGGTCAGATTTATACCCGGATTATTGGGCATTGATCCAAGCAAGGCCTCATAAATCAACATCGCTTCATCAAAATTGCCGACGGCAAGATTTTCATTGGCGTAGAGCATTTCAAACTCGGGATTACCCGGTTCTTTTTCGCGCAGTTCTGAAGCTTCGCTGAGTGCCAGTTCAAATTTTTGACGCTTGCGCAGCACTTTCACATAATCAAAATGCGCGCTGACATTGTCCGGTTCCAGCACCTTACAAGACTCGAGCAGAAACTCCGCTTCGTCATAAGCATTAAATTTCATGCCGATATCAGCAAGCAAGCGCATCGCCTCAACATGGTGACCGTTGCGCTGCAGGAATGCGCGACACAATTGCTCGGCCTTGTAGATGCGCCCTTCTTGAATAAAGCTCGCGACGCTCAACAACTCAGCCGGAAGGGCAGATAGATGGGTAAATTGCGCATGGGCAAAATTAGCTGGCCCTTCGCGCCCAGCCGCATCATGTAATTCGGAAAGAATACGCCAGCTTGCGACAAGCGCACCATTATGCGTCACGGCCCGCTGATAAGCAGCAACCGCTTCTTCGACACGACCGGCATCGCGAAAGCAATGGCCACGCTCTTGCCAAGCACGGCCATAGCCTGAATCAACGGCAATCAATCTATCGAGCGTAATGAGTGCTGCCGGCACTTTTCGCTGCATCCGCTGCGTCACGGCCAAAATATACAGTGCATCAATGTTATCGGACGCCGTTTTGAGCATGGCAGCACATAAGGCCTCTGCGTCAGCAAAGCGGCCATTTTGCAAATGCGACCGCGCTTCACGCAAGTTGGCGTCCATGGTTTCCGGCGAGGCCTCGGCCAACATTGTCACTTACTCTCCCATATTGTGACGAACGGTTGCGCGAACCCTGCAGCACTTTGCACGCTTAACGCAATGCAGAAATGCAGAAATGACAAAGCGCCCCTAGTTTCCCAGGGGCGCCCGCCTTTTCACTTAAATCTTGTACGAGAAGCGAAGTCCGATTGTGCGTGGACGCGATGTCGTCGTCCGCAGTTCACCGTCATTGCCGCTCTTGTACAGCTCAGGACGCTTATCGGTCAGGTTGTCACCAAATACTTCCAGACGCCACTCATCCTTTGACACGCCGAACGACATTCCTGCCGTGGTGTAGGAAGCGAGGTTCTGCGCCGCATCTATCGGTGCAATCACGTCACCTGGACGGACAGTTACGCCGTTATAGGTGACAGGGATCGCTGCCGCATAACCAAGCGTCGGGTTCGACGATTGGTAGCGAATGTCGACATTGTCGATAACGTCAGAGACGCTCTTGCCGACATAATGAATGCCGATTTGCGCAAATGGCGTCAGACCCGAGGAAAGCTCCTTTTCCCAATGCAGACGTGCATTGAACTGGAATTTGGGGCTCAAAGCAAGCGGGCCACCAAGCGGACGGAGCACCGTTGTGTTTTTCCGGTACTTGGTCATTTCAGAGTCGTTGAACGAAAATGCGCTGTTGAACGTCAATTCCGGCGTGGTGCGCCACGTTACGTCACCTTCCAGACCCCTGATCCGCGCATCCACCAAGTTTGTGGTGAATGTCTGGTTCGAGATATTCTGGTCGAAAACCGTAATCTGGATGTTGCTCCAGTCGATCTGATAGGCTGCGAAGTTAACCTGCAAACGACGATCGAGCAGTGAGAATTTACCACCAACTTCATAATTCTGTACCTTATCAGGCACATATGTACCCAAACGGACAAAGTCGGCATTGGTTGGGCAAATCGCACTTGGTACGCGGCACGGACGACGGTTGAAGCCGCCTGGACGGAAACCATCCGAATAGGTCGCATATACCAAGGACGTGTCAGTCAGACGGTAGGTCAAATTGGCTTTATACAATGTGCCGCTATACTTTGCTGGCGATGCGTCAGCATAAAGTACGTTCAGGTTGGCGCTCACATTATACGTCGTTGGCGGCGTAGCTCCGGACGAATATGTTCCGGTAGCGGCATTATATACGCCACGTGCTCCGCCAAAGCTGCCGTTGGACGACCCGTTAATCGAAGCCTTTTCGTCATAATAACGAAGACCGCCAGTGAAAGTTAGCTTGTCTGGAACGATATCAAAGGACGCCTCACCATAAGCGGCAAACTGCGTATCCTTGCGTTGGATATCGTTGAAGAAGCCAACCTTGCCTGGACGAATGCTGGTGTCGTTCGCATTTACTGACGTATTTGGTGCACGACGGTAAATGAAGCCAGCGGCCTGCTGCAGATAGGACCAGTCGGTATTGTCGAACAATTTGTTATCATCGTAGAACAAACCAAAGGTACCGCGCAGACGCTTATCAGCAGGCGTTGTTACGCGGAACTCATGCGTCATACGCTCAGTCCGGTTACGAACCTGATAGCTTTTGCTCGGCGCATAGCAGGTATTGCCGATGTTACCGTTATACGCTGCGGTGTAATATACGCCGCGATCGCATTCATAATATGGCAGATACAGACCGATGTTTGAATATCCGGCATAATCGGCAACCTGCGTCGCACGATGCTTTAGGAATGAACCGGTGTAGATCATATCAAGCGCACCAAGACGGCCATTCACGCCCCAAGTCGACAGGCTTACACGGTCACGTAACGAATTGTCGTTAAACTTGGTCACCTTAAGGTCGCCCACATCGGGTTCAAAATCGAACACACCGTCGGTGTCGAGTTCCTGACGCACATGCATCAAATCGACCGACCAATCGTCGGTGACTTTCCACGTCAGCGCAACACGTCCGCCGCGATAGGTTGCGTCGTTATAATTGTCCTCAACAAATGCGTCGTTGTTGATCGTTTGACGGGTCGGCGCGCGGTAAAGGCTGCCGTTACAATTTGCCACGACGGTGGTTGCCGTTGCTTGGCAAGACTGGATAGCGCGCATCACGAGCAACGGATTGCCTGTCGGCAACTTGCCGGCGACGCCCACATTGCCGTTGAACGGCATTTGGTATGTTGCTGCGATATTGTCGATGTAACCACCCTGACGGTCGGTATAAAACACAGCGCGAACCGCAAGCTTGTCCTGAACTACAGGAATGTTGATAAACGCGTCGCCAGCAACGCTTTCTTCACCACCCTTGGTAAAGGCGTAGCTGGAGTTGAAGCCGGCGCTAAACGCGCTCGTGTCTGGCTTGTTGGTGATGTAGCGGACCGCGCCGCCCATCGCACTTGCACCAAAGAGCGTGCCTTGTGGACCTGCCAGCACTTCGACGCGCTGAAGGTCAACTGCGTAAAGGTCAAGGTTACGGCCAACAAGCGATGCAGGCGCATCGTTAATGTACAGCGCAACCGTAGGCTGCGCACCAGCGGTACCTGCGATTTGCAGACCAGGCGAGTCTGTCGACAGACCGCGGATGAAGATGGAAGATGCGCCTGGACCGCGCGAAGCCGAGCGGACATTAGGAAGATACTCGATCAACTTATCGAATTTAGTGATGTTCAGCTCGTTCAGCGATTCACCGCCCAAGGCCGTGATAGCAAGCGGCACCCGGTTGACCGACTCTTCGCGACGCGTTGCCGTCACAACAATATCAGCGATTCCGCGATCCTGTTCTTCCGCTGTTTGCTGCGCAAATGCAGGATTTATGCCGATGCCAACGCTGGCCGACGCGATGACCATCGCAGCTGTCGAAATTTTTAAGTAACTTTTCAATTTCTTTCCCCTCAACCATCCCCCGACACAGCGGCGGCTATTTATCTCCGACATACAGACTGAAACTGGAGACCCAGTCAAGCAACTGACCAAATTTTCGCGATTGGTAAAATAAATTCTTCAATCAATTACATCATCTTCATATCCCGATTAGAAGACCTAATATATATCGGAACGAGATGGTTAGTGCGGAGTTGGACGGCTAGGCGGTGCCCAATTTCTATGGGAGTAGGATAGAAGATGAAAACGGGTGCAGACTTTGTTTTGCTGATTATGTGCGAGGACCGAAAAGGTATCGTTGCCGCTGTCGCCAACTCGATCGCCAGCCAGAATTGTAATATCGTCGAAAGTTCGCAGTATAGCGACGAAAATACTAATCGGTTTTTTATGCGCATCGCCGTTTCGTGCACGCCCGAAACAACGATTGAAAGCTTTGGCGCTGCATTTATGCCAGTTGCAACCGCATTCCGGTTGGAGTGGCGCATCCACGACCTGCGCAAAAAACTCCGCGCCATGATCATGGTCAGCCAAGGCGGTCATTGCTTGAACGATTTGCTGTACCGTACCTCAACCAACCGGTTGCCGATGGAAGTTACCAGCATCGTATCCAACCATTTGAATTGGCAACGCCGCGCAGAGCATGAAGGCATAGCTTTTCACCATTTGCCGATCACGCCAGAAAATAAGTTGGAACAAGAGGCCAAATTACTAGCGATGGTGGAGGAGCAGCAAGTCGACCTCATCATCCTTGCGCGTTATATGCAAGTCCTGTCGGATCAGCTTTGCCGTAAACTTGATGGCCGTGTGATTAACATTCATCACAGCTTTCTGCCAGGATTCAAAGGCGCAAAGCCGTATCACCGCGCGCATGAACGGGGCGTCAAAATGGTTGGTGCCACGGCGCATTATGTGACCGCTGACCTCGACGAAGGGCCGATCATCACGCAAGACGTATCCATTGTCGACCATGCAGACACGGTCGATGATTTAATTGCCCAAGGCCAAGACACCGAAAGCCGTGTTCTGGCGCGCGCGGTCAAGCTCCATTTGGAACATCGCGTGATGCTGAACGGCAACCGTACTATTGTGTTCAAGTAAATTTCGCGCAAAGCCGATAATGATGAAGGATTTCTGACATGAAGACCCGGGCAGCTGTTGCATTTGAGGCCAAGAAGCCTTTGGAAATCGTTGAGTTGGACTTGGAAGGTCCCAAGGCCGGCGAAGTGTTGGTGGAGATTATGGCAACGGGGATTTGCCATACCGATGCCTATACGCTCGACGGTTTTGACAGCGAGGGTATTTTCCCAAGCGTTTTGGGCCATGAAGGCGCAGGCATTGTGCGTGAGGTTGGCGCTGGCGTGACCAGTGTCAAGGCGGGCGACCATGTTATACCCTTATACACACCGGAATGTCGCCAGTGTAAGTCCTGCCTGTCGGGCAAGACCAACCTGTGCACCGCGATCCGCGCGACGCAGGGCAAGGGCCTGATGCCCGATGGTACATCGCGTTTCTCTTATAAGGGCCAGACGATATTTCATTATATGGGCTGCTCGACCTTTTCGAACTTTACCGTATTGCCAGAGATTGCGGTTGCCAAAATCCGTGAGGATGCACCATTTCAGTCGAGCTGC
>NZ_JBIIBA010000022.1:0-39281 GCF_044239665.1 Sphingorhabdus sp. | reverse complement strand
GTTGTGCGCGGATGCGACCGTGTTGTGCCGGTAGACATTTATGTTCCCGGATGCCCGCCAACTGCCGAAGCGTTGCTATACGGTATCATGCAGTTGCAGCGCAAAATCCGCCGGACAGGGACTATCGAACGGTGACCCATTCTGCGCCCCTCATTAAGACGCCCGATGGCATGATTGAAGTAATTTCAAAAGTGCTTGGTCAGCATATGGTTTCTATTGAAGAAGCCAATGGGGAAGTTGCCGTGCACATTCACCGCGATGCGTTGGTGGAGTGCATGCTTCAACTGCGTGATGCATGCGAATATCAGCAGCTCATGGAAATTGCTGGCGTTGATTGGCCGGATCGTGACCCGCGTTTTGAGATTGTCTATTGCCTGCTGAGCCTCACTAAAAATCACCGTATTCGCGTGCATCTGACCACGAATGAAGATCATCCGGTGCCGTCGGTTACCAGTATCTGGCCAGTCGCCGGATGGTTGGAGCGCGAAGTTTTCGACATGTATGGCGTATTATTCTCCGGCAACGCCGATTTGCGCCGCATTTTGACCGATTACGGTTTTTCCGGACACCCGCAGCGTAAGGACTTCCCGCTGTCGGGCTATGTCGAACTGCGCTATTCGGAAGAAGAAAAGCGCGTGAAATATGAACCCGTGCAATTGGCGCAGGATTTCCGCAATTTCGACTTTCTGAGCCCTTGGGAAGGGGCGGATTATGTCCTGCCGGGCGATGAGAAAAACGGCGAGGCCACCGGCAACAACGCGCCGCCGCCTACACCCAAAACTACCGATACCGCGACGCAGACTGGCGCCGGTAAGGCTGCAAACAAAGAAGCGGTCAAGCGCAGCGTGCGCAAGCCAAAGGCGACGGGTGACAAGGCATGAGTATTGCACTTCCCCCTTTCGTCATGCTGAACTTGTTTCAGCATAACGTACTGCCGCTCTTCATCCTGAAACAAGTTCAGGATGACGCCGTTTATTGTCGAAAGTTGGTGCTATGAGCATGCAGCAAGATCTCGCGCCTACTACTGGCGATGAAGTCATTCAGAATTACACGATCAACTTCGGGCCGCAGCACCCTGCGGCGCACGGCGTTTTGCGCTTGGTGATGGAGCTGGACGGTGAGATCGTCGAGCGGCTTGACCCGCATATCGGCCTTTTGCACCGTGGCACCGAGAAGCTGATCGAATATAAAACCTATTTGCAGGCTTTGCCGTATTTTGACCGGTTGGATTATGCGTCGCCGATGGCGATGGAGCATAGCTATGTGCTTGCGATCGAGAAATTGTTGGATTTGGAAGTGCCGCTGCGCGCGCAATATCTGCGCGTATTGTTTGCGGAACTGACGCGGATCAAGAACCACACGTTGAACATCGCGCACCACATTATCGATGTTGGCGCAATGACGCCGCCTTTATGGCTGTATGAAATCCGCGAAGACATTATGGGCTTTTACGAGCGCGCCAGCGGTGCGCGTATGCATGCTGCATGGTTCCGTCCAGGCGGCGTGCATCAAGATGTGCCATTGAAGCTTTTGACCGACATTGCCGAATGGCTGGATGACCGCATGCCACGCTTGTTCGAGGATGCGATGTCGCTGGTGGTCGACAACCGTATTTTTAAGCAACGCAATGTCGATATCGCGATTGTATCAAAGGAAGACGCAATCAAATGGGGCTTTTCCGGCCCGATGATCCGTGGCGCGGGCATCCCGTGGGATATCCGCAAGAGCCAGCCTTATGACGTCTATGACCGGATGGAATTTGATATTCCAGTTGGCACGCGCGGCGATTGCTACGACCGGTTCATGGTCCGCGTCGAAGAAGTGCGCCAATCGGTCCGCATCATGAAGCAATGTTTGCAACAAATGCCCGAAGGTCCGGTGTGCAGCGACGATCGCAAGATTGCCCCGCCCAAGCGCGCTGAAATGAAGCAATCGATGGAAGCATTAATCCATCACTTCAAACTCTACACCGAAGGCTTCAAAGTCCCTGCAGGCAGCGTCTATGTCGCCACCGAAAGCCCCAAGGGCGAGTTCGGCGTCTATCTGGTCGCCGACGGCACTAATAAGCCCTATCGCTGCAAAATTCGTCCAACAGCCTTTTCGCACCTGCAAGCTATGGATTTCATGAGCCGTGGACATATGCTGGCGGATACGACGGCCATATTGGGCGCGCTCGACATCGTGTTTGGGGAGTGTGACCGGTGATGACACGCGAGCTTATGTTTTTGGCATCTGCGGCCTTCGGTTCGATCGCGTTGGTCGCGGCCTATCTCTATCTATTTCATGCCGAGGTGTCGGCAAAGGAAGTGGGTTCGACCGCTGCTGCCATGATGTTTGGCGCATATATCGGACGGATTTGGGGACGGAAAGAAGCACATGGCTGATCCGCATTTTCCTGAAATTGTAAGGGGCGCAGTTCAATCGCTGTCGCTTGGAGGTTTCCGGTCATGAGCGCGCGCGTGGCTATCGCGCAGCAGATGATTGCGCATTATAATGCGCAAGATGCGGACGCATATGTGGCCTTGATGACCGATGATGCCGCCGAGGCGGGATATCGTGGGGCCGTTGTACGCGACGGGAAAGAGGGCATTCGTGCGGGATTGAAAGCGATGTTTGCTGAATTTCCAGAAAATAGGGCCGAGATATTGGCGCATTATGCCTTGGGCGATTATGCGGTGTTGCACGAAAAAGTGTATCGCTCAGCATCGTCCGAACCCTTTGAAGTTATAGCGATTTATAGTTTTAAAGGTGATAAAGTCAGTCGCGTGGAGTTTGTGCGATGACAAATCCTCCGCACTCTTCATGCGTCACCCTGAACTTGTTTCAGGGTCCATCGTACAGCCAATCCGGCGCGTGCAGTGGGAAAACTGAATCGGAAACATTGCGTTCGATTTCAAAAATTGAGCGTGCGGATAAATGGACCCTGAAACAAGTTCAGGGTGACGGAGTGTGTGGTGGCTGATTCAGTAGCAATCCCCAACGAGGCCGAAACCCGAGCGAAATGGGGCAGCTTTGCCTTTTCGCCAGCGTATAAGGCCAAAGCCGATATGTATATCGGCCGCTATCCTGCCGGACGTCAGCAATCGGCCGTGATGGCGCTGCTTGACTTGGCACAGCGCCAGGTAGGCGAAGAAACGCAGACTCAAGGCTGGTTGCCAGTGCCGGTGATCGAATATGTCGCTGGCTATCTCGGCATGCCTTATATGCGGACATATGAAGTCGCGACCTTCTACACGATGTACAATCTCGCGCCCGTGGGCCGTTATCATGTGCAAGTGTGTGGAACGACGCCCTGCATGTTGCGCGGGTCGGATGATATTATGGCGGCGTGCAAGAAACATGGCCTAATGAAAGGTGCGACGACAGCCGACGGCATGTTCACGCTGACCGAAGTCGAGTGCATGGGCAATTGTGCGTCTGCACCGATGGTGCAGATCAACGACGACAATTACGAAGATCTCGATTATAACAGTATGACTGCTATTCTCAACGACTTGGCGGAGGGCAAGCAGCCGAAGATTGGCACGCAATTGCCGGGCCGGCACACGGTGGAGCCTTATGGCGGTGCAACGACCTTGCATGCGATGGTGGACAAGAACCATGATTATCGGGGGGAATATTGATGTTTGTCATCTCACCTCTCGTCATGCTGAACTTGTTTCAGCACAACGCACTGCCGCTCGTTATCCTGAAACAAGTTCAGGACGACGAAACGGTATTTGGGGGACCAAAATAATGGAATTTCTCCCTCTCATCGGCATTCTTATCGCCGCGTTCGTCGCGTGGAAATTGCTTAAGGGCGTCATTAAGCTAGCCGTTATTGGTCTGCTGGTCGCCGGCGGTGCGTGGTTCCTGTTAGGTGGCATGGCCATTGGAGTAAGTGCATGAGCTTGGCTGACAAAGACCGCATTTTTACCAATCTATATGGCTATCAGGACTTTGCCCTGAAGGCGGCGCAGGCGCGCGGTGATTGGGACAAGACCGCTGACCTGATGAAGGTCGGGCAGGATGCGATTATTGAGGAAGTGAAAGCTTCCGGCCTGCGCGGTCGTGGCGGTGCAGGCTTTCCAACGGGTATGAAGTGGAGCTTCATGCCCAAGGCACCGACGCCCGATCGCCCCAACTTCTTGGTCATCAACGCGGATGAATCTGAACCCGGTTCGTGCAAGGATCGCGAAATCATCCGCCATGACCCGCATAAGCTGATTGAAGGCGCGCTGATCGCTGGCTTCGCCATGCGCGCGCGTGCGGCTTATATCTATATTCGCGGCGAGTATATTTTCGAAGCAAACATCCTCGAAAAAGCCGTCGCTGAGGCCTATTCCGCAGGACTGCTGGGCAAGAATGCCGCAAAGTCGGGCTATGACTTTGACGTCTTCGTCCATCGCGGCGCGGGCGCCTATATCTGCGGTGAAGAAACCGCGATGATCGAAAGCCTTGAGGGCAAAAAAGGCCAACCGCGACTGAAGCCGCCATTTCCGGCGGGCGCAGGGCTTTACGGTTGCCCAACGACAGTGAACAATGTCGAAAGTATCGCGGTCGTGCCAACGATCCTGCGGCGCGGTGCGGCGTGGTTCAAAAGCTTTGGTCGCGAAAACAACCATGGCACCAAGCTGTTCCAAATCTCCGGCCATGTTGAAAAGCCATGCGTTGTCGAAGAAGAAATGGGCATTTCGTTTCGCGAGCTGATTGAAAAGCATTGCGGCGGCGTTCGTGGCGGATGGGACAATTTGCTTGCGGTCATTCCCGGCGGATCGTCAGTGCCATTGGTCCCTGCGGCCATGATGATGGACGTGCCGATGGATTTTGACGGCTGTAAGGCTGTTGGCTCCGGCCTTGGCACGGCGGCGGTTATCGTAATGGATAAGTCGACCGATATCGTGCGCGCGATTTCGCGATTGAGCTATTTCTACAAGCATGAAAGCTGTGGCCAATGCACCCCCTGTCGCGAAGGCACAGGTTGGATGTGGCGCGTGATGGAAAAAATGCGCACGGGCGATGCCGAAATTGGCGACATTGATACCTTGTATGATGTGACCAAGCAGGTCGAAGGCCACACCATATGTGCATTAGGCGATGCAGCAGCGTGGCCAATCCAAGGCCTGATCAAGCATTTCCGTCCCGAGATGGAGCGGCGGATTCACGAAGCCAAGGGCGACAATATGTTGGAGGCGGCGGAATAAACATGCCTAAAGTCACTGTAGACGGTCTCGAACTCGAAGTTCCTGCAGGCGCAACTGTGTTGCAAGCCTGCGAGATGGCGGGGAAAGAAATTCCGCGCTTTTGCTATCATGAACGGCTGTCCATCGCGGGCAATTGCCGCATGTGCTTGGTGGAGGTTGCCCCCGGGCCACCAAAGCCGCAGGCGTCTTGCGCCTTGCCAGCTACAGAAGGCCAGATCATCCGCACCGACACGCCGATGGTCAAAAAGGCGCGTGAAGGGGTGATGGAGTTTTTGCTCATCAACCACCCGCTCGATTGCCCGATCTGCGACCAAGGCGGCGAATGTGACCTGCAGGACCAAAGCGTAGCTTATGGTCGCGGTGTCTCGCGCTTTGAGGAAAATAAGCGTGCGGTTACCGAAAAATATATGGGACCGCTTGTCAAAACGGTGATGACGCGTTGCATTCAGTGCACCCGCTGCGTCCGTTTTGCCGAAGAAGTGGCTGGCATCGAAGAAGTAGGCGCGATTGGTCGCGGCGAAAATATGCAAATCACGACCTATCTCGAGCACGCCATGCAAAGCGAGCTTTCTGGCAATGTTGTTGATCTTTGCCCCGTCGGTGCCTTGACCGCGAAGCCTTATGCTTTTGAGGCGCGTCCTTGGGAATTGAAAAAGACGCCAAGCATCGACGTCATGGACGCCGTTGGCACCAACATCCGTCTCGACAGCCGGGGCAGGGCCGTATTGCGCGCCTTGCCGCGTATCAATGACGATGTGAACGAAGAATGGGCGTCGGACAAAACACGCCATGCCGTTGATGGCCTGACGCATCGCCGATTGGACAAGCCCTATATCCGCAAGGATGGGAAGCTGGTTGCGGCAGAATGGGCCAAGGCCTTTGACGCAATTAATGCGCATTGGAACGGCGAAGCAGCGGTGCTGGCAGGTGATCAGGTCGATTGCGAAACCATGTTTGCCGCGCGCGAACTGGCGGGCAAGTCGATGTTAGAAGGCCGCCAGACGGGACTTGCTTATGACACATCGTCGCTTTCGGCGGTGAATTTCAATACGACGATCGCGGGCATAGAAAATGCCGATGTGATTTTATTGGTCGGCAGCGATTTGCGGCGTGAAGCGCCATTGGTGAACACGCGCATCCAAAAGGCAGTGCGCAAGCGGGGGGCAAAGGTGTTTGCCATCGGTCCCGTGACCGACCTGACCTATAAGGTTGAGTGGCTAGGCGATGAGCTCAGCGCGCTGACAAAGGCGCCTAAGGCGTTGGCAGATGCGTTGAAGACTGCTGAACGTCCGGCGATTATCGTCGGCGGTGGCGCGCTGCGTTACGATGGTGTCCACGGTGCGGCATTGGCGTTGGCCAAAAAGTATAAGCTGGTGCGTGATGGCTGGAACGGGTTCAACGTTCTGCACTTTGCCGCCGCGCGGATGGGCGGCCTCATGCTTGGCTACGCGCATGACGGCGGCATCAAGAAGTTGGCGGCGGCTCAGCCGAAGCTGGCGTTTTTCCTTGGGGCGGACGAGGTGGATTACAGCCTGTTTGCGGATAGCTTCAAAGTCTATGTCGGCCATCATGGCGACAAGGGCGCGCATCATGCGGACGTGATTTTGCCAGGCGCAGCATATAGCGAAAAATCGGGCACTTATGTGAACCTGGAAGGCCGCGTTCAACGCGGCGAGCGTGCGGTGTTCCCGCCGGGCGATGCGCGCGAAGATTGGGCGATATTCCGGGCGCTTTCCGATGTTTTGGGCAAGCGCCTGCCATTTGACAGCCTCGACGCCTTGCGCGCTGAAATGGCGAAGGCCGTACCTGCTTTAGGCGTTGAAGCGCTGGCGGATTATGGTTGGTCGGAACCATCGCTACCTGCGGATGTAAGCGGCAAGATTGTTGATTATCCGATTAAGGATTTCTACCTGACCAACGCCATTTGCCGCGCGTCCGAAACGATGCAGAAATGCTCGGCGGAATTGGTGCATGGCACGCAATTTTTGGAGGCGGCGGAATGACGAGCGCTAACTCAATTCTAACATCCACCGTCACCCTGAACTTGTTTCAGGGTCCATTTTGCCTTTCTGCGGCTGTATGTGCTGCACGATGGATGCTGGAACGTCAGTCACCAGGGGTGAAACAAGTTCAGCATGACGCTACGGGGCGTTGGGTGACCATATCATGACATCCTTCTTCCAAAATCTCGGTATGAGTTACGAGGCCGCATGGTTCACCGCGACCATTGCGGGCATATTGCTTATTGCGCTGCCACTGATGCTGGCGGTGGCGATGATCATTTATGCGGAACGTAAGTTATGGGCTGCTTTCGCACTACGTCGGGGTCCCAATGTCGTTGGGCCTTTCGGCATCTTGCAATCCTTTGCCGATGGTTTGAAGGTGTTCTTGCAAGAAACCATCATCCCTAGCGCGTCAAACCGTGGCTTGTTCTTGATCGCGCCGATCATCACTTTCACCGTCGCATTAATGGCATGGGCAGTTATCCCGTTTGCCGATGGCGTCGTGCTGTCCAATATCAATGTTGGCTTGCTCTACATTCTGGCGATCAGCAGCTTGGGCGTTTACGGCGTGGTGATTGCCGGATGGGCCTCCAACTCCAAATATCCATTCTATTCCGCGATGCGCGCCGCTGCGCAGATGATTTCCTATGAAGTGTCCATTGGCTTCATTTTGATCTGCGTCGTCCTTTGGGCGGGCACCTTCAATGTTGGCGGCATTGTTGAGGGGCAACGTGGGCATATCTTTGGCTTTATCAACGCTTATGCCTTCAACCCCTTGCTGTTCCCAATTGCGGTGATGTTCCTCATCAGTTCAATGGCGGAAACTGCGCGTGCGCCGTTCGATTTGACCGAAGCGGAAAGCGAATTGGTTGCCGGTTATCAAACCGAATATTCCTCCATGTCCTTCGCTTTGTTCTGGTTGGGCGAATATGCCAACGTCCTGTTGATGTGCGCGCTGAACGCGATCCTCTTCTGGGGTGGCTATTTGCCACCTGTTGACTGGGCGCCATTGTACGCCGTTCCAGGTATCATCTGGTTCTTTGCCAAAATCCTTTTGATGTTCTTCATCTTTGCATGGGTGAAGGCAACTGTGCCGCGCTACCGTTATGACCAATTGATGCGTCTGGGCTGGAAAGTATTCCTGCCAATCTCATTATTCTGGGTATTTTTGGTGAGCGGCTATCTTATGTTCACAGGACATTTCGCATGACCATGATCACGCATCTCATCAAAAGCTTCACTTTGTGGGAATTTATCAAGGCACATATGTTGACCTTGAAATATTTCTTCAAGGCAAAGGCGACGATCAACTATCCGTTCGAGAAGAACCCGCTTTCCCCACGTTTTCGCGGTGAGCATGCGCTGCGTCGCTATCCCAATGGTGAAGAACGCTGCATCGCGTGCAAATTATGTGAGGCCGTTTGTCCTGCACTCGCGATTACTATCGAGTCCGAACCACGCGAGGACGGTAGCCGCCGGACCACGCGCTATGACATTGATATGACCAAATGCATTTACTGTGGTTTCTGCCAAGAGGCATGTCCCGTCGATGCTATTGTCGAAGGTCCGAACCTCGAATTCGCAACAGAAACGCGTGAGGAATTGCTCTACGACAAGGCCAAGCTCCTCGACAACGGCGCGAAATGGGAACGGGCAATTGCCGCGAACCTTGCCGCCGATGCACCCTATCGTTAAGGGCGACCCATCGTGATCCAACTTGTATCCTTCTATGTCTTCGCAAGCATCGTCATCGCGTCTGCCGCGATGGTCATTTTCGCGCGCAATCCGGTGCACAGCGTGCTGTGGTTGATTGTCGCCTTCTTCAACGCAGCAGGCCTTATGGTGCTGATCGGTGCAGAGTTCATCGCGATGTTGTTAGTCATTGTCTATGTCGGTGCGGTCGCGGTCTTGTTCCTGTTCGTCGTCATGATGCTTGATATTGATTTTGCCGAATTGCGCGCGGGTTTTGTCAAAAACGTACCGCTGGGCCTGTTGCTCGCGGTGGTTTTGGTGGCTGAGTTGGTGCTTGGCATCGGTGCGTATCAGGCCGGTGCCGTGAAGCTTGGCACGCCTGAGGTTGGGGACGCGACGGTATCGGCAACGGTGCCAAATATCGAGGCCATTGGCGCCTTGCTGTATAGCAAATATGTGTTCTTATTCGAAACTGCAGGGTTGATCTTGTTGGTCGCGATGGTCGGCGCAATTGTTCTGACGCATCGCCGCAGCCACGGCACGCGCGGCCAGAATATCAGCAGCCAAGTCAAGCGACGTCCGCAAGACGCGACGCGTAATGTTAATCAGCCCGTCGGGCAGGGGATTGAGCTGTGAATATCACGCCTATCGTCATGCTGAACTTGTTTCAGCACAACGCACTGCCGACTGTTATCCTGAAACAAGTTCAGGATGACAAACAAGTTCAGGATGACGCAATTTGGATTGGAGCGGGCCAGTGATTGGTATCGAACATTATCTCGTCGTCAGCAGCATATTGTTCGTCATGGGCGTGCTTGGGATTTTCCTGAACCGGAAAAATGTCATCATCATCCTGATGGCAATTGAGCTCATATTGCTTGCGGTGAACATCAATCTGGTGGCGTTCAGCGTGTTTTTGGGCGACCTGACCGGGCAAATTTTCGCGATGTTCGTTTTGACCGTTGCAGCGGGCGAGGCCGCGATTGGCCTTGCGATATTGGTTATTTATTTCCGTGGCCGCGGCACGATTGCCGTTGATGACGTCAACCGGATGAAAGGGTAACATCCAGTGACTGCAATCCATTTCATTGTTTTCCTGCCGCTTTTGGCTGCGCTTGTCGCAGGGCTAGGCCAGCGCGTTATTGGTGCACTGGCGGCGAAGACGATCACAACCGCTGGTTTGTTTATTGCCGCCTTCCTGAGCTGGCCGATCTTCATCGGTTTCCTGAACGGCAGTGAAACCGCTTATGTCCAACCCGTGATGACATGGGTGCAGTCGGGTGATCTAAGTTTTGATTGGGAATTGCGCGTTGATGCGCTGACGGCCGTCATGCTCGTCGTCATCACCAGCGTATCGGCGCTCGTCCATCTCTATAGCTGGGGCTATATGGAGGAAGATCCAGATCAGCCGCGCTTCTTTGCCTATCTGTCGCTGTTCACCTTCGCGATGTTGATGTTGGTGACTGCCAACAATTTGGTGCAGATGTTCTTCGGTTGGGAAGGCGTTGGTCTTGCGTCTTATTTGCTGATTGGCTTTTGGTATAAGAAACCCAGCGCAAATGCGGCGGCGATCAAGGCATTTGTCGTCAACCGCGTTGGCGACCTTGGCTTCATGCTCGGCATTTTTGGCATATTCTGGTTATTTGGCACCGTTTCCATTCCGGAAATATTGGCCGCCGCTCCGGATAAGGTCGGATCAAGCATCGGCTTTTTGGGCTTGCGCGTGGATACCATGAGCTTGCTGTGCATATTGCTGTTCATTGGCGCTATGGGCAAATCGGCGCAGCTTGGGTTGCACACATGGTTGCCGGACGCGATGGAAGGTCCAACACCTGTGTCGGCGCTGATCCACGCAGCGACCATGGTGACCGCAGGCGTGTTCATGGTGTGCCGTCTGTCCCCCTTGTTTGAAACCAGCCAATTCGCGCTCGATGTTGTCACGATCGTTGGCGCGACGACTGCAATCTTTGCCGCCACAGTTGGCCTGGTGCAGACCGATATCAAACGCGTTATTGCGTATTCGACCTGCTCCCAGCTGGGTTACATGTTCTTTGCTGCTGGCACTGGCGCTTATGGTGCGGCCATGTTCCATCTGTTCACGCATGCATTTTTCAAGGCGTTGTTGTTCTTGGGCGCTGGCTCGGTGATCCATGCGATGCACCATGAACAGGATATGCGTTATTATGGCGGCTTACGGAAACATATCCCGCTGACATTCTGGGCCATGATGGCGGGCACGTTGGCAATAACCGGCGTTGGTATTTTGGGTGTCGGCGGATTTGCAGGCTTTTATTCCAAGGATGCGATTATCGAGGCCGCATTTGCGAGCGAGTCCACCTATCATATGTATGGCTTTGCCATCGGCGTGATCGCGGCTTTGCTGACGAGTTTCTACAGCTGGCGTTTGATGTTCCTAACCTTCTTTGGAAAGCCGCGCTGGGATCAGTCGGAACATATTCAGCACGCGATGCATGATCACCATGATCACCGTGATCATAGCGACCATGATCCACATGCGCATGCCGGGGCCAGTGACGGCACGGCGGGCTATCATCCCCATGAAAGCCCATGGTCGATGCTTACACCTTTGGCGCTGTTGACCATCGGCGCCGTTTTTGCAGGCTTTGTCTTCCACAAGGCGTTTATCAATGCAGAAGCGGGCCAAGCGTTTTGGGCAAGCAGCACGCTCTATTTCAACGTGCATTTGATGCATGCCATGCACGAAGTGCCTTTGTGGGTGAAATTGTCGTCGACGGTGGCCATGCTCATTGGTCTGACGACGGCCTATTTCATGTATCAGCGATCGGAAGATGCGCCACAACGTCTGGCGGCGACCTTTGGGCCAATCTACCGTTTCTTCCTCAACAAATGGTATTTTGACGAGTTGTATAATTTCGTTTTCATACGCCCCGCTTTTTGGTTCGGGCGTCTGTTCTGGAAGCAAGGCGACATCGGTATCATTGACCGTTTTGGTCCAAATGGTTCGGCGGCCTTGGTGTCCTTTGGAAGCAAATTGGCTGTGCGAATGCAGTCGGGTTATCTTTATACATATGCGCTTGTGATGCTTCTTGGCTTAGTCATCGCGGTTAGCTGGATGATGGTGAGAGTGTAATGAACGCCGCGGATATCCCTGTACTTTCGATCATGCTGGCCATTCCGGTGGTCGCAGCGGCAATTTGCCTTTTTGTCCGTGCTGAGCTTGCGCGCATCATTGCGCTGTCCGCAACATTATTGAACCTGCTGCTTGGTGTCGTGCTCTGGATCAATTATGATCCAGCGGGCGCGCAGTGGCAGTTTACCGAAAGCGCGACCTTGTTTGGCCCCATTGGCTGGCGGCTTGGCATTGACGGCATTTCGCTGACTTTGATTATGCTGTCGGTATTCCTGATGCCCATTTGTATTGGTGCAAGCTGGGTATCCATTCAAAAGCGCGTTGGCGAATATATGGCGGCGTTTCTGCTGATGGAAACGCTGATGATTGGCGTTTTTGCGGCGCAGGATTTGTTGCTATTCTACATCTTCTTTGAAGCTGGCCTGATCCCAATGTATCTCATCATCGGCATTTGGGGCGGGCAGGACCGCATCTACGCGTCGTACAAATTCTTCCTCTACACCTTGCTTGGCTCACTCGTGATGTTGATCGCGATGCTTTGGATGATCCAATTTGCGGGCACGGCAGATATTCCAACCTTGCTGAACACCGACTTCCCGGCAGAAGCCCAAAAATGGCTGTGGTTCGCATTCTTCGCATCTTTCGCCGTGAAAATGCCCATGTGGCCAGTGCATACTTGGTTGCCCGATGCCCATGTTCAGGCACCCACCGCCGGTTCAGTCATATTGGCTGGCGTGCTGCTTAAAATGGGTGGCTACGGCTTCCTGCGTTTTTCGTTGCCGATGTTCCCGGAGGCAAGCGCTGACTTCATTCCATTGGTCTTTGGCCTATCGATGGTTGCCGTGGTGTACACCTCGCTTGTTGCATTGGTGCAGCAGGATATGAAAAAGCTGATCGCATATTCCTCGGTTGCGCATATGGCGATTGTGACCGTTGGCCTGTTCACATTCAACCAGCAAGGTATCGAAGGCGCGATCATCGTGATGTTGAGCCATGGGCTCGTTTCGGGCGCGCTCTTCTTGTGCGTCGGCGTCATCTACGATCGCCTGCATACGCGTGAGATCAGCCGTTATGGCGGCGTCAGCGTCAATATGCCCAAATATGCCTTGCTGTTCATGCTGTTCACGATGGCAAGTGTAGGCTTGCCCGGCACTAGCGGGTTTGTGGGCGAGTTTTTGGCTCTGGCTGGCGCGTATAAGGTTTCTACTTGGGCCACATTCATTGCGACTACGGGCATTATCCTTGGCGCTGGCTATATGTTGTATCTCTACCGCCGCATTGCATTTGGGCCGCAGGTCAATGCCGATGCTGCCGCAATGGCGGACGTTAATAGCCGTGAAATGTGGTTGCTCGCGCCGATCGCTGTCGTGGTTTTGTGGATGGGCGTATATCCTGAAACATTCTTGGCACCCATTCGCCGCGACGTTGCAACGATTGTCGCCCGCATTGAACGTGCGGCACCCGTTGGTGACAGCAAGCTGAAATTAGTCGACCCGACAACAGCACGTTATCGTGTGGTGCATGGTCCGGAAAAAAACTTGGCTGAGGGGAGCCATTGATAATGGAACTGAACGCCTCTCTTTCTCTGGTTCGTCCAGAAATCGTCTTGAGCTTTTCTGCACTTGCTTTGCTGCTTGTGGCTGCGTGGCGTGAACAGGCCGGTCGCCTGATCAGCATATTGGCGGTTACCGCGCTGGGTGCCGCTGCCGCATTCGTCATTAGCTATATGATGAATGGCACAAATTCATCAGCCTTTGATGACCTTTTGGTCAATGATTCCTTCGGCAATTTTTCCAAGATACTGATCTTCATTGCGGCCGCGATCTCGTTGATGATTGCGCCGCGCTTCTTGGAAAATGCGGGGGCTATGCGGGCCGAATATCCGGTGCTGATCCTGTTGTCTTGTGTTGGCATGGGCGTGATGGTTTCGGCAACCGACCTGATTTCTCTGTATATCGGTCTAGAGTTGCAGAGCTTGTCCGCTTATGTCCTCGCCAGCTTTGTGCGCTCGGACGGGCGTTCAGCAGAAGCAGGGCTGAAATATTTCGTCCTTGGCGCACTCGCCAGCGGCATGCTCCTGTTCGGCGCGTCTTTGGTATATGGCTTTGCAGGATCGACAAGCTTTGCTGCTATCGGCGCGGCCATGGATGCGGAAGTCGGCCTCGGCCTGATTTTCGGCATTGTATTCATCCTCTCTGGCCTTGCCTTTAAGATAAGCGCCGCGCCGTTCCACATGTGGACGCCGGACGTGTATGAAGGCGCACCTACGCCCGTGACCGCCTTCTTCGCGAGCGCGCCAAAGGTTGCCGCCATCGCACTGACGATCCGCATCGTGCTTGAGGCATTTGGTTCGCAAATATTGGTATGGCAGCAAATCATTATCGCCGTTGCGTTGATGTCGATCATCATCGGCGCAGTTGGGGCCATTGGTCAGCAAAATTTGAAGCGCCTGATGGCTTATAGCTCGATCAACAATGTCGGCTTCATCCTGATTGGCCTAGCCACCGGAACGGAGCAGGGCATTTCTGCGATGCTGGTCTATTTGGTGATCTATGTTGCCATGACCCTAGGCAGCTTTGTCTGCCTGATGCAGTTGAAGGATAAGGACGGCGGCTATCGTGAAGAGTTTGCCGACATATCTGGCCTATCCAAGACGCGTCCGGCCTTGGCTGCTGCGTTGGCCATTTTCATGTTCAGCCTTGCGGGTATTCCGCCTTTATTCGGTTTCTGGGGCAAGCTCGTGGTGTTTAACGCCGCTGTGGCCGCTGGCCTGTTGCCACTGGCCGTCATCGGCATCACAGCGTCGGTGATTGGCGCATTTTATTATCTGAAGGTCGTCAAAGTCATGTATTTTGATGATGCTGCGGATGTGATTGTTGAAAGCGATGATAAGGTTCTCGTCTGGACCGGTGGCCTATTGGCCGCTGCGAACTCACCTTTGGGCTATTTCGCGATACCTGCGCTTGGCCTTTTGACAGCTTATGCCGCGAGGGCGTTGTTCTGACGCCCATCTTTGAAGAGGTTGCGCTCACTGGGTCAACGAACGCGGACCTCTTAATCCGGGCGGCGCAAGGCGCGCCCGAAGGGCTATGGCTTCGCGCAGATGCGCAAGATGGCGGGCGTGGACGACTTGGCCGTGTTTGGGAAAGCCCAAAGGGGAATCTCTTTGCCAGTTCCATTGTGCGCTTGCGCGATACGGACCCTTTGCCGGCGAGTCTTGCTTTTGTAACAGCGGTGGCGGTGTATGACGCAGTCCGACAAATGGCGCCCCAAGTTGATATCATCCTGAAATGGCCGAATGACATTCTGGCGCATGATGGATCAAAGTTATGCGGCATATTGTTGGAGCGTGCGGCAGATGCAGTGGTGGTGGGCATTGGCCTTAACTTGGTCTGGCACCCGCAAAATCTGGACCGGAAGGTGTCTGACCTGCTGACGCTTGGCGCAACGCCGCCTGACGCGCAGACAGCATTGGAGATCGTGGCTGAGACGTTCGCGCGCTATCTCAATGTCTGGCGGCAGTCAGGGTTGAGCAATATCATTCGGCATTGGGACGCGCACGCCCATCCTCGCGGCACTGCCTTATCGGCAAAACTGCCTGATGGTGAGGAAGTGGATGGCCTTTATTCCGGGCTGGATGATGATGGTGCGTTGCGGCTTCGCTTGGCGGATGGTTCAATTCGTGCCATTCACGCCGCCGATGTTTTTCTAATCTAGCAGGGGTGGGCTATGCTGCTCGCGATTGATACCGGTAATAGCAATGTGAAATTTGCATTGGTCGATGACGCAGGCGAAATATTGCACCGATGGCGCATTGCGACCGATGCGCGCCGGACGTCGGATGAATATGCCGTATGGTTGGATCAATTGATCCAAATGGCCGGCTTTCGCCGCAATGATGTTAAAGCGGTCATTATCGCCACGGTTGTGCCGCGTGCTTTGCACAATCTGCAGTTGCTCGCGACGCGCTATTTTGGGTGTGAGGCCTTAGTTGCCGGACGCGGAGGCGTTGGTTGGGGTATCCCCTTGCGTGTAAAGGAACCGCACGCCGTTGGCGCTGATCGCGCAGTGAACGCCATTGCGGCGCAGTCCTTGGCCGACGGGCATAAGGTCGTCATCAGCTTTGGCACAGCCACCACCTTTGATTATATTGGGCCAGATGGTTCTTATCGCGGGGGCAGCATCGCGCCGGGCGTTAATCTGTCACTTGATGCACTCTATGCCGCGGCAGCCATGTTGCCGCGAATTGCAATCGAACCACCGCCAAATGAAAGCGTCATTGGCACAACGACTGTTGGACAAATGCAGATTGGCATCTATTGGGGCTATGTGGCGATGATCGAAGGGATACTCGCACGGATGAAAGCTGAAATTGGCGAGCCGGTATCGGTCATTGCGACCGGTGGTTTGGCCATATTGTTTCAGCAACATGGCCATTTATTTGACCGGGTAGAGCCCGATTTGACGCTGCGGGGGCTGGCGCTTTTATACAGGAATAGAGACATTAACTCATGACGACCCCAAAAAATGAACTGCTTTTTCTTGCCCTTGGTGGGTCCAATGAAATTGGAATGAACGTCAATTTATACGGTTGTCAGGGCAAATGGGTGATGGTCGACTTGGGCCTTACATTTGCGAATTCGGAATATCCCGGCATTGACCTTGTTCTGCCTGATTTGGAATTTATTGAAAAGCGTAAGGACGACCTTTTGGGTATTGTCCTGACGCACGGCCATGAAGACCATATCGGCGCCGTAGCTTATTTTGCCGCTGACTTGGGCGTGCCACTTTATGCCACACCCTTCACGGCAACGCTCATCCGCGGCAAGCTGGAAGAAGAAGGCATTGCCGACATTGTGGAACTCAACGTGATCCCGATGGAAGGCGCGTTTTCCTTGGGGCCATTCGACTTTAAATTGGTCACCTTGGCACACTCAATCCTCGAAATGAGCGCTTGTTTGATCAACACGCCTTATGGGAAAATTTTCCATACGGGGGACTGGAAACTGGACCCGCGCCCTGTATTGGGCACGCCGTCGACCCAAGACGCGTTGACCGCCATTGGCGATAGCAAAGTGTTGGCGATGGTCTGCGATTCCACCAACGTATTCAATCCAGAAACCAGCGGTAGTGAAGGCAGCGTGAAGGATGATTTGCTCAAGTCCGTCAAGGCCGCGAAGGGCAGGGTCGTTGTCACAACCTTCGCCTCTAATGCCGCGCGGTTGCAGACCCTGGGCGAAGTCGCGCGCGAGAGCGGTCGCACCTTATGTTTCGCAGGGCGCTCGCTCCACCGGATTATTGAAGCCGCACAGGCCAATGGCTATCTAAAAGATATGCCAAAGACGGTGGATATGGAGAGCGTCGATAGCCTCCCACGTCACGACGTTATCGTGGTCGCCACTGGCGGGCAGGGCGAAGCGCGCGCCGCTTTGGCGCGCATATCCGAGGGCAATCATCCGGTGAAGCTGGAAGCAGGCGATACGGTTATTTTTTCATCGAAGCAGATACCGGGTAATGAAATCGCCATCGGTGTAATCATGAACAAGCTCGCCGAACGTAACATCCTGACGGTTACTGAAAAGCAGGCGCATGTCCATGTATCGGGCCACCCGGGGCAGCCGGAACTTGCCGCGCTTTACGATTGGATTCGGCCAGAAATCCTCATTCCCGTCCATGGCGAGCGTCGGCATATGGCCGAACAGGCGCGGTTTGCGCGGGCGCACGGCGTGCCAAAGGCCGTGGTTCAGTCCAATGGCGACGTGGTGCGCCTTGCGCCGGGCGAACCTAAAATCATCGGCAAGGAACGCACTGGCCGCTTGATCCTTGATGGGGACACCATCATCGCCGCTGATGGCGCGACATTGAATGAACGGCGCCGCCTGTCATGGTATGGTTTGATTTCAGTCGCCTTCGCGCTGGATGCTAAAGACCGGATGCTCGGCAACCCTGAGATCCGAATGCATGGTGTGCCGATTGAAGAAGATCTGGACGATTTTCTGGAAGAAGCGACTGCCGCTGCTGTTAAGGCGGTGAAGGACCATCGCGGTGATTATGACAAGTTGCGCGAAACTGTGCGTTTGGCTGTGCGCCGTGTGGCGGTAAGCTGGACGGGTAAGAAACCGATTGTGGATGTTTTGATTGTGGAGACCGTATGACTTGGACCTCGATTATTGCCATTTATCTGCTGTTTTGGGTGATGACGGCGTTCGTCATCTTGCCCATCGGCGTACGTACGCATGACGAATTAGGCCTGGCAAAAATCCCGGGGCAGGCAGATAGTGCGCCGGGCAATTTTCAGCCCCGCACGATATTGCTCAGAACGACAATGCTTTCGGCTGCTTTGTTTGCGTTATATTACGCCAATTACAGCTATGGCTGGATAAACCGCGACAGTTTCGACGGATTGTTTAACCCGCCCGTTTAAAGCTTATTTACGCAGTCGCTCAATAGCTTGCGCTAGCGCCACGTACAGCTTGCCAATGTCCGACGACAGCAAGGTGACGCCGATCGCGTTGCCATCGCGCGTGCTGAGCAATAGGCGCATGATGCCTTCGAAATCATGCACATAACGGTTTACATGTTCGCGGAACATGTTGTCATCGCTATAATGTTTGGCGATGATCTTTGCCTCACGCGAATCCAACAAGCGCACGGCGCGACGGGTAAACACACCTCGGTCGCCCTTTAAATAGGCTGCCCACGCGGTATCGGTCACGTCGTTGGATAATATTTTGGTGACGTCGATAGCGGTCGAATTCAAAGATTCGGTCAAAATCACCATGCGGCGGGCAAAGCTCTCATCTTGGACAGATTCAAAGCTGTTGACCGTATCTGCAATTCGGCTTTCAAGGCTCGTCGTCATGTCGTTGAGCTCGCCAAGTTGTTTGGTCACCAAGGAAGAGGCGGTTTGCGACAATTCGATATTGCGCGATATGGCTTCTTGCACAGCCTCGTTCATTGACGCGACTTGCGCATCCAGTGCACTGGCCAATGCTGCGCGGTTTTGCTCGGTCAACTGATCGGCGATATGCGCCAGTTCCTCATCGAGGATCTTGCGGCTGCTTTCTGCCGCAGCGCGCGTTGTTTCACGCACGCGCAGCAAGGACGTTACCAAGCTGTCATTTGCTTGATCCGACATGTCTTGCAGCAGAGCCTGCGTTTGCTTGAGCGCAGCGCCGAGGGCGTCCACTTGGTCATGGCGTGCGGCAAAATGTGCATCGCTCTCGGCCATAAGCGCGCCAACCGCGTCATGTTGCGCAGAGATTAACTGCTCAATATTATTGAGCTTATCAAGCGTTCCGTCGCTTATATTGTCCAGCGCTTCCGCGGCGGCAAGAGCTGCGTTCACTTGCTCTATGCCCTGTGTCATGCGCGCATTTACGCTATCCATCGCGGCGGGAATTTTATGGCTTATGTCCATATTGGCCGCGTTAAGGGATCCAATCAACTTGTCCGATTGGTCAAGCAAGTCGGCTGTGGTTGATTGATTGTCAGACAGGGCGCTGCCCAACGAACGGGTGCTTTGATCAAGCGCCGAGACGGCAAAGGCAAGTTTAGACGTCTGGTCAGTGGCCGCGCGGTCAATCTCTGAAATCTGTGCGGCACTATTTTGAATATGTTCGCTGATATTCGCAATCATGGCCTGAATGCGCGCTTCTTCCTGATTGGATTGGGCTTCTATGTCACCTAAAGCCCGACGCAGATCGGCAAGGTTGGATAGGATTTGCGCTTTGCTGCCGGTAATGAGGGTGTCGACATCGCTTGATGTCTGCGCGATGCCATTGGAAATCGCTTCTGCAGCGCTGTTCATCAGCGTCGCCATTTCGGCGCTTCGGTCGAGCGCTTGGCTGCTCGTATCATCGAGCAGCTTCACACTGTTACCCAAGGATTGCTCTAGCCGGATGGAAAAATCATCCACGCGCGTTTCGACATTCTCGATATAATCGTTTACCGACTTACCCGCCTCGCTGACGCGTTCAAGGGCAGCAATCAGCGTCTTAATCTGAACTTGGGCATCATTACCTGTGCTTCCGATCTGGTTGCTGACATCTTTGGCCGCGCTTGTGACCACGGGTAAATGCTTGCGGAGTTGCTCCAAATTCATATTGGCGGCGTTACTCACCGTTTCCAGCGTCTTTGCCTTTTGATCGCTATCGGCAAGAGCGGCCGATAACATCTGCGCAGAGTCCGTCAGCTTCTTTGAAGACTGGCGACCCAATGTTTCGAGCTCTCGCGCATTTTGCGACAGAAATTGGCGCGCGAGGGATATTTCTTCGTTAACCGTCCGCATCCGTATGGCCAACGCATCGCTTTCGGTCCGCAACAGGTTTGCGACCCGGCCAAAGCGCATGGCTTCCCGACTGCTGTTGCGCATGACCAGCAACCACAGGACAGCAATTAAAAGCGTAGGCATGGCCCAAGTCGCGATCAGCGTTATTACCCGATCATTGTTCATGGCGGATTGCGCTTCAGACCAATAAGTCAGCGCAAAAAATGCGGACCATCCGGCGAACGCAATCAACAGCAGGGTCGGGGCAATAAATCGTCCGACACCTAAGCGGTGCGACGTTTCGTCCGCAACATCATCATAATCATAGGCCGCTGCTTGATCATCTTCAGCAGCGTCTTGGGCGTTGCTGTCAATAGGCGGCAAGGCCGTTTCTTGATCGGATTCAGTGATTTCGCGGTTCAGGCCGACGATTTTGGAGCGTGTAGTCATAGCCCCTATTTAACACATTATTCGGCGAGAGAAACGCAAACTTATCAAATTGTAGAAACGGAAATGAAATGGCCGTGGGCGAGGGCATATTTGCTCCCCTTATGGCAAATATATTATCGCAATTGAGCGCATTATCGCGCGTAAATAGGTGGGTAACATATATTTCT
Source organism: Sphingorhabdus sp. (assembly GCF_044239665.1). GTDB lineage: Bacteria > Pseudomonadota > Alphaproteobacteria > Sphingomonadales > Sphingomonadaceae > Sphingorhabdus_B. The sequence continues at coordinate 18,405 of NZ_JBIIBA010000022.1, read as the reverse complement.
GTTGGCAAAATCGCCGTAACATTCATATCGGGAGGATGCCTTCCGTTCGAAATCCGATTTTTCCGACAATCGCTTTGCTCTCCGTCGCGGGCGATAATGGCAGCGAACAGCATATGGCGACCGGTAATGTGCGTTCGGACTTGGCTGGCCAATCCTTGATTGAATATCAGATAATGACGCTCGCGCGCGCTGGTATCCAAAGGTTCCTGATTGAAGTCGAAAATATCGACGGCGCGTTAACCGCGCTGGCCGACCGTTGTCGCCTCCGCAAACTGACGGTCGATTTTGTCCGTACTGGCTCGGATATTCTGCGTTACATCGACGCTGATGATCGCATTTGGGTGCAATCAGGACAGTTGTATGTGCAACTGGGTTTGATTGAAACGCTTTTAAAATCCAACGAGAATTTCATCGCAACCATCGATGGTCGTGACGAAAATCGCGCGTTTGAACGTGTGGATATCAATACAAGATGGGCTGGTGTATCGATTGTTGGATATGACGCCATTGCCATGCTGCGTGACCTGCCAGAGGACTGGAGCATCATATCGTCCCTGCTGCGGCAGGCGTTGCTGGCTAAGGTTCCGTTCCGTCCATTGTCACAACAGCATGTTGAAAATGGCACGCTAACCGTTCTGACGGGCGCGCAGGATTTTTCGGAACTGAATCGCCAGATACTCCGGCGACGTGTGGCAAGCAGGGCAGGGTATATTGAGGCATATGTGTTCGGGCCAATCCTTGCCCGTCTCGTGCCGCTTATCTGGCAGAGCCCGACGGCCGTAACCGCGACTAAATTCGCAAGCCCTGTGATAGCGTTGGCGGCCGTTGCCTTGGGGCTTGGAAACCAAGCAATGGCGGCAAGTGTCGCGGCATTTCTATCTATTGCTGCGAACGCACTACGTTTGGCGGCAACAGATGATGCAGATGGCAGTGATCACATACAAAACCTGTCGGTTGTCACTTGGACGCTGATTATATTGGCCATGTTCGGTAGCGTTTATGTCGCGACACCCGATCAGAACAATGGCTTATTCGCTGCGTTTGCAGTGGCTTCAATCGCATATCTTTCCCACAAAATGGTCATTCCAAGCTGGGCGAAACAGTTGCTGCATTCCCCTGCTACTTTGGCATTTTTAGCTATCATTGGCGCTGCCACCGTTGGAATAATTTCGGTATTACAATGGATTATGGTGTTCCAACTTAGCGTCCTGATAATCGCTAACAAGAAGCGCGACGCCGAAGGAAAAAAATCAAACGAAGTTTAAAACCGCGTTAACCCAATATCCCTATAGCTGTGGTTGTTAACCATATGGGATTGGCGTTGAATCTACCGCTTGGCCACCACGAAGATTTGCTTACAATCGCGACCGCACATGCGCGCGACGTTGACGCCCTGTGCCTTGATGTGGCGGCCATTGTTTTTCCATCTGCGACGCTTTCTCCCTCAGAAGCGACGATTAGCGCTGTTTCGGTCAAGCTGCTGCAACTTGTGCGTGATATTGAAGTAAAGCTTGCTGGCAAGGCTCGCGAGCCGAAGACATGGCCGTTGTTGGTTCGGTCTGGCTTTTTACGCGAAACGGCTTTGGTGGAGTTTGCCATGGCGCGGGTGGCGGAGGATAAGATAAATGATCGTCTTGGCGAAGGCCAACCGGTATTTGTCACGAAGTTGTTGGACCATCCCGACAGCCAAGTTGCAGATGCCGCACAAATACTACTCGCCGCCGATAGTCTGCACTTGCGGGCCGAGGGGCGGACTTTTCTAAACCTGACCCCTGAACTTATGTACAAAAGCTGCTGGCGTGTCGTCGCCGCGCTTGAGGTGTCGCAAGGTGCGCGTTCTGAAGATGTTATACGGTCCGCCCACGCCCTTATCGCCTTATATGACGAGGCCAGCACGGCACCGGCCGCAGCTCGCAAAATCGTTCATTTCCTTAAAGATGAACTGCGCGGTGACCTTTTAAACCCGGCGACATGCGGCGTGCATCTTTTTGTCGCTCAATTGAGTGCGGAACTGAATTTGGAACATGACCATATATTGCGGATCATAGATTTTGAATCTGCGGTGGCATTCATGATCCTGCTCGCAGCTATGGGCATAACGAAAGCTGCTGCTTTGCCGATATTGCTGGATGTCCGTTGTCAAATGCTTGCCCCGCGTGAGGCCGCGATATTTGAAGCAAATTATGACAGAATCAGCAGGCAAGACGCGCTGAATACGGTCGCATCCTGGTCGGCATCGCGGCTTTCGCTTTTAACATTTGGTCTGAAATGACCATTACGGCGATCTCGTCAGTTCCCGTTACGGGTGAATTGTCGCGTGCCGGCCATTTGCTGCGCGCGGACGATAGGCTGGCCAATTTGCATGCGCGTGCCGGCGGAACGCGCGGCGGCATCATTGCCTGTCCCGCTTTATTCGGGCTGGTCCAGATTGTTTCCCGCCTTCAAATGCGTTTGGCCCGCGCACTGATCGTGTCAGATGGCACCGACAATTTTGAGCTGTGGGTAGAAGCGGAACCAGCAGGCGAGAATGTGCGTATCGCCATTTTAAGTTGGCGGAGCAAAACGGCACGAAACCCTGATCCATCAGTGAAGCTGCACTGGGCAAGCGTCATGGATGAGACCATGACGCTTCACTTTGATCAAGCTTTGCGTTTGGTCCGTGCAACTGGCCCAGTGGGCGATGTCATCCATCGACAAGATTTCGGTTGCGGCGCGCGATATGTCGTCACGCGGCTCTTTGGGGATGCAGGAGACAGATATCTTCGTGACCTTGAAAAATTCACTGTAATTGACCGGTCAAGCGTCAGTTTACATGCAAATAACGATATGTTGTTATGGGGCGAACCGGACATCAGCGTGTCTGGCGCCTATAGGGGCTATACATTATATATTTCTAAGGCCCCCGCAGGCGCTTCCATCGGATATAAAAGATCGCAACTCGTCGATCCCGCTTTTGTCTTTGGGAAAAATCTTACGCCCATTCTACATCGGCCGTTAAGCCGCATCATCGCGAATGCCGACACAATCGGAAATGAACTTCTTGGACCCGTTCGGTATAATTACGCCACATATGCGCGCGATATATCCAATGCTGCACGCCACCTCACGGCTCTGGTCGAAGATCTGGGTGATTTAGAAGCTGTGGAAAGGCCCGGATTTACCACTGCGCCCGATAGAATTGAACTTGGCGATATGGCGCGGCGCGTGGCTGGGCTGCTAGCTCTTAAAGCCGCTGACATAGTATCAATGTGAAAGTCCCGGACGACATAACGCAGGTGCATGCCACCGCAGAATTTAGACGTGTCCTGCAAGCCCTGCTAAATTTGGTTACAAACGCTATCCGTTATGCGCCAGACGGAACCGAGGTAAGCTTGGACATCCGCGCTGAACCCGATTGGTCTATTATAACCGTCTCCGACCAAGGCAGCGGCGTATGTGCGGCAGACCGGGAGCGTATATTCATCAAATTTGAACGATTGGGTAGGACAGGCGATGGCGGAAATGGCCTTGGCCTATATATCTCGCGCCGTTTGGCTCAGGCGATGGGGGGCGATCTCACCGTCGGAGATGCGGAAGGCGGAGGCGCAATGTTTACGCTCCGCCTTCCGCGATAATTTAACGCGCGTCTAAGCTTGGGTAAGGACGCTGATTTGGTCCGGTATACAACTGACGCGGGCGACCAATTTTCTGAGCAGGATCCGAAATCATTTCGTTCCACTGGGCAACCCAACCCACGGTCCGCGATAGCGCAAACAACACGGTGAACATTTCCGTTGGGAAACCAATGGCCGACAGGATGATGCCGGAATAGAAATCGACATTCGGGAACAGCTTCTTCTCAATGAAATATGGGTCGTTCAAAGCCATTTCTTCGAGTTGCATCGCAACGTCGAAAATAGGATCGCTGATGTTCAGTTCCGTCAGAACCTCACGAACTGTCTTTTGCATAACCGAGGCACGCGGGTCATAATTTTTATAAACGCGATGGCCAAAGCCCATCAAGCGGAACGGATCATTTTTGTCCTTCGCCCGCTCAATATAATGCGGAATGCGATCAGGGGTGCCGATTTCGCGCAACATGTTCAACGCGGCTTCGTTCGCACCGCCGTGCGCAGGGCCCCAAAGGCAAGCAATACCAGCGGCGATGCACGCAAACGGATTTGCGCCAGATGATCCGGCCAAGCGGACAGTCGAGGTGGACGCGTTTTGTTCATGGTCGGCATGTAAGATGAATATCCGGTCCAGTGCGCGTTCAATGACGGGGTTCACGACATATTTTTCAGCTGGAACGCCGAACGTCATGCGCAGAAAATTGCCAGTGTAGGACAAGTTGTTGTCGGGATAGACAAAAGGCTGCCCAACCGAATATTTGTAGGCCATGGCTGCAATTGTGGGCATCTTCGCGATCAAGCGATGGCTTGAAATCATCCGATGTGTCGGGTCGCTAATGTCGGTGGAGTCATGGTAAAATGCGGAAAGCGCGCCGACCACTCCGCACATGATCGCCATAGGGTGCGCATCGCGGCGGAAACCACGGTAAAAAGTTGCCAATTGCTCGTGCAGCATGGTGTGGCGCGAAATAGTTTGGCTGAATTTGTCCAATTGCGCTTTGTTGGGCAGTTCGCCGTTCAACAGCAGATAGGACACTTCCATGAAACTTGACTGCTCGGACAGCTCTTCGATGGAGTATCCGCGGTGCAGAAGAACGCCTTTGTCCCCATCGATAAAGGTGAGCGCAGACTCACAGCTTGCGGTCGAGGTGAAGCCTGGGTCAAAGGTGAAATGGTCCGACGCTCCGTAAAGCTTGCGGATGTCGATCACGTCAGGGCCTTCTGTACCCTGCATGATAGGCAAGTCATAGCTGGTGTCGCCAACGGTGAGCGTTGCGTTTTTATCGGCCATTTTTAAACTCCATATCTACTAAGCTATTTACCGGACTGCCCTTTACTAAGGCATGTTTTTTTAATGATACGGGACGCGGGAGACGCCCGTGACGACAATATAGGGCCGTTTAAATGCCAATCTATCGTGGGGAGAAAATGGCTATGTCGCTGTTTAGCCCCATGATAGGAAATTCCGTGGGCGTCAAGGCAAACAATAGCTTCTGCATGATGGATGAATTGCGCTTTTGTTCTTCGATGCTAAATATCTGTGGTGGAACAGAAATTTGGCAATTTGGTCGCCGAAGGAAACGTCGGATGCGGCGCTCCAAGAACGCTGTTTGCGGTTCTGGAAAACTGGCTCGACCGCGAACGCGACCAATTACCCTTATGGTTGCCCGTTGGTATCGGATTCGGCGTCGCATTCTGGCAGTTTTTTGGCAGTTCTGCTTGGGCAGGATTGGCAATGTCATGTGCTTCCTTTTTGTTTTTCGGCAATTTGGCCCCACCCTATAGCCGGTTGCGGCAGTTGGCCCGAATGGCGGCTATGGCGGTAATGCTCGGGTTTCTCCTGATTGCCTTTCGTTCAACGACCGTTGCCCAACCCGTTTTAGGAAAAATATGGGTTGGGGAGTTTTATGGGCGGATTGAAGCGGTTGAAAATATCTCCGCGCGCAATGTCTTTCGGCTACGGCTCGCAACTGGCGGCAAGTCCGACTTGCCGCCTTTTGTACGTGTGAATCTGACGCCGGAACAATATCAGGACGATTTCCAACCCAGCGCGATCATTCGCCTGCGCGCGCGTCTATTGCCGCCTGCTGGGCCAGCTTTGCCCGGTGGATATGACTTTGCCCGGCGCGCGTGGTTTCAACAGATTGGCGCAACGGGGACGGTTTTAGGAAAGGTGCAGCTGTATCAAAAAGCAGAAAATGGGGATTGGTTCGCGACGCAGCGGGCAGCGCTGACGCAGCATATAATGGCATCTATGCCGCAAGGGAGCGGCGCCATAGGCGCGGCACTGGTCACTGGCGATCAGGGACATATTGATGCGGCCGATGCACAAGCCATGCGGGACAGTGGTTTGGCGCACTTATTATCGATTAGCGGCCTGCATGTGACGGCGGTGGTCGGCTTCATTTTCATCTTGGTTAGCCGCCTTTTGTCATTGTCACCATGGCTGGCACTGCGGATCCCCATACCCGTGGTTGCAGCAGCAACGGCAGCTTTAGTCGCGCTGGGATACACTTTGTTGACGGGGGCTGAAGTGCCGACGGTGCGGTCTTTCATTGCCGCACTTCTCGTTTTGATTGCACTGGCGCTGGGGCGGGATGCGCTTACCCTTCGATTGGTGGCCTTTGGGGCGTTCATTGTATTGATATTTTGGCCCGAGGCCATGTCTGGTCCAAGTTTTCAACTCAGCTTTGCGGCCGTTGCGACTATCGTCATCATGCATGATCTGCCAATTGTTAAACGCTTGACCGAACGGCGCGACGAGAATCTGTCGCGAAAAGCCGCGCGGGCGGTTGGATCGCTCATGCTGACCGGCGTCGCCATCGAGCTTGTGCTTACCCCCATTGCCCTGTTTCATTTTCACAAGGCAGGGCTTTATGGTGCCTTGGCCAATGTGGTGGCGATCCCGATGACGACGTTCATGATCATGCCGTTGGAGGCATTAGCGCTGATTTTTGATGTGATGGGTCTGGGGCAGCCATTTTGGTGGCTGGCAGGGCAGGGCATTGCCGCGATATTAATACTCGCGCATTGCGTCAGTAGCCTGCCCGGCGCGGTCACGATGATGCCTGCTATGCCCGTATGGGCCTTTGCAGCTTTCGTTGTTGGCGCGTTGATATTTGGTTTGTTGACGACTGCTGTCCGTTATTGCGGTGTTCTTTTGTGTGCGATTGGCATCATCGCCATGGTCACGGCCCCTCGTCCTGATATCTTGGTGACGGGGGACGGCAAACATTTGGCCATAGTCAGCGCAGATGGAGAGGTGGCGTTGCTGCGCGGTAGGGCAGGTGATTTTGTCCGCGGGATGATTTCTGAAAAAGCGGGAAGCTTTGCAAAAGCTACACCGATTGAGGATTGGCCCGGCGTCCAATGCACGTTGGACAATTGCGTGATTATTGTGATGGGAGCGGAGCGCGCATGGACATTACTCGCCACCAGAACAAAGAACCCGATACCGTCCATGGAAATGGCAGCAGCCTGCAAACGCGCCGACATTGTCATAAGCGACCGATGGTTACCATTATCCTGCCGCCCAAAATGGATAAAGGCCGACCGCCGATTGTTGGAACAAAGCGGCGGCCTGGCCTTTTATCTGGATGATCAACGCGTGGTTACCGCCAATGAGGGCAGTCGCCATATGCCTTGGGTAAAGGCTGCTCATGCCGCGCGCGCGGCAGAAGTGTCAGATCAATGATATCGGCGTAGTAGTCCGGCCAGCTTACCCTGAACCTCAACCTCATGCGGCGCATAATATTGCGGTTCATAACTGCCATTGGCGGGGTCAAGCCGGATTTGCTGACCTTCACGGCGCAAATATTTCAATGTTGCTTCCTCACCACGCACCAACGCGACCACAATTTCGCCATCGCGCGCCGTGTTGGCCTTACGGATAAGGGCGTAATCGCCATCCAATATCCCCGCCTCAATCATTGAGTCACCGGATACCTCAAGCGCATAATGTTCACCGGCGCCTAATAATGCCATCGGCACGGATAATGAATTCTGACCTTCAAGTGCCTCAATCGGCACACCCGCCGCAATCTTGCCGTGGAGCGGAATTTCCATGACATCATTGGCGGCAACAGGGATTTGAATTTGCGGTTTGCTTTCCTTCACAGGCGCAAAACGGGCCACATTGTTACCGCCCGCATTGCCGCCCTCGGGCATTTTCATAACTTCAAGCGCCCGTGCACGGTTGACCAATCGCCGAATGAAGCCGCGTTCCTCCAACGCACCGATCAAACGGTGCACCCCGGATTTACTCTTCAGATCAAGCGCCTCTTTCATTTCCTCAAACGAAGGGGAAATACCAGTTTCGTCCAATCGTTGGTTAATGAACAAAAGCAGTTCGTGCTGTTTCGCCGTGAGCATATTCAGGGTCCCATCCTGTTGAACATGAATGGAACGATTAGAGAACAAAAGCGGTTAAGTCAAGCGCAATCGCGGCTATGGTCTCCAGATTTTACGACAGAGGCATATATTGAACGACACTGCCTTTTGCTCGCGGCGGGACATTTGGCTGTTGCACCAGTAGCGCATTGGCTTGGGACAAAGTGCGCGTCAGGCCGCTGTCTTGCGATAGGAACGGGGTAATATGTCCGCCCTCGACCGTTGCGCGCATATATTCGGCGCGCTCTCCTCCCGCTGGCAGGTCGGTAAAGGTCGCCGCCTCAAAATATGCGGGCAGGGGCGCATTGCATCCCGCCATGTGCCGGATAAGCGGTAAGAGGAACAGAAAGGCGGTGACGAAGGCAGAGGACGGATTGCCGGGTAGGCCAAGGACCACTGTATTTCCAACTTTGCCGGCCATCAAAGGTTTTCCCGGACGCATCGCGACTTTCCAGAAATCCATCTGCGCACCGATGTTCATCAACGCGGTCTGCACCAGATCATGGTCGCCGACCGACGCCCCGCCGGTGGTGACGATGATATCCACTTGTTCGCAAAGCGCGGACAGGCTGGTCTCAAGCGCCGTCAAATCATCGAGCAAGATGCCAGCGTCACGGACATCACAGGGCAGGCCCGCGAGCATGGCTTGCAACATCGGGCTGTTGGAGCATGGGATTTGCGCAGGGCCAATGGCGGACCCAGCGGGAACCAATTCGTCGCCCGTGGCGGCAATCGCAATGCGTGGGACGCCGCCCACCATGAGCCTGCCATGCCCCGCCATCGCGGCCACGGCTATTGCCCCTGCGTCCAAATAAGTGCCCTTGGGCAGCACGGCGTCACCCGCATGGAAATCACCGCCAAGGCGGCGGATATTGGCTCCGAATACCGGCGGGTGATCAAGGGTCGCGTTTAACATATCGCCATCGCGCGCGGCATTTTCTTGTATCAGGACGCTATCGGCATTTTGGGGCACATAAGCCCCGGTAAAAATGCGGACCGCTTCGCCACGTTGCAAGTCGCCGGCAAAAGGATGCCCCGCGGCGCTTTCGCCGATCACGCGCCATGGACCGGGAAAGTCTTGTACGGCAATCGCATAGCCATCCATCGCCGACAGGTCCGCTGCAGGTTGCGTGCGCATGGCCATCAACGGCGCGTGCAGATAATGCCGCACGGCCTGCATCAGGTCTCGTTCAACAGGGGGTAAAGGCGTGACGAGCGCCAGCAATCTGGCCTGCGCTTCATCAACCGAAATCATGCGCGATAGTCGCCGGATTTGCCGCCTGTTTTGGAGAGTAAGCGGACGTCAGAAATGATCATCGATTTGTCGAGCGCCTTGGCCATGTCATATAGGGTCAGCAAGGTTACGCTGACCGCGGTCAAGGCCTCCATCTCCACGCCCGTCGGCCCGTTCAGGCGGACGCGGGCTTCAACGCGAATGGCGGCGGCCTCATATGCAAATTCAACGCTGATTTTGGACAACATCAACGGGTGGCACAAAGGGATGAGGTCGCTTGTCTTCTTCGCCGCCAATATGCCCGCGATGCGCGCCGTGCCCAACACATCGCCTTTTTTCATATTGCCCGCGCGAATGGCCGTAAGCGCTTCGGCGGACATGGAAATCCGCCCCTCGGCCACCGCCTCACGCGCAGTGTCCGCTTTGGCCGACACATCGACCATATGCGCGCCGCCATCGGCGTCCAAATGGGTAAGATCAGCCATATCCGGTCAAAAGCCTTTGCGTTGCGGTCTTGATATCATCCTGCCGCATCAGGCTTTCGCCGACAAGGAAGGTGTGAATGCCGGCCTCTGCCATGCGCAGGCAATCGGCATGCGTGGAAATGCCGCTTTCGCAGACGAGCAAGATATCATCCGGCACCAATTTTGCCAGACGCTCCGTTGTGGTCAGATCCACCTCAAAGGTTTTTAAATTGCGGTTGTTCACGCCGACCAGCTTAGATTTCAGATGTTTGAGCGCGCGTTCCAGCTCGGCCTCGTCATGGACCTCAACCAGCACATCCATATTTTCTTGGCCTGCGGCATCCTCAATTTCGGCCATCACGACATCATCTAGCGCCGCCACGATGATCAAAATCGCATCGCCGCCCATTGCGCGCGCTTCTGCACATTGCCACGGGTCAATCATGAAATCCTTGCGGATTACCGGCAGGTCACATGCGCCGCGCGCCGCGACCAGATAATCCTCATGCCCCTGAAAATAAGGCGCGTCGGTCAATACGGATAAGCAGGCAGCGCCGCCCGCCTGATAGGCCGCAGCATGCGCCGCTGGATCGAAATCCGCACGGATCAGGCCTTTGGACGGGCTGGCTTTCTTAATCTCCGCAATGAGCGCGATTCCGGTCTGGCTTTTGGTCCGCAATGCCGCTTCAAAGCCGCGCTGGGCGGAGGGCATTGGCCAATGCGTCAAGCCCAGAGGCTTACGCGCCGACACTTCAACGCGCTTGGTCGCGCAGATTTCTGCAAGCTTGTCCGCCATCAATAAGCCACCCAACAATTTAGCAATGTGTTGGCAAGGCCCTTGTCGATAGCTTCGGCTGCTTCTTCCACACCCTCGGGCATAGTATCTACGACACCAGCGACCATCAAAGCCGCCGCCGCGTTGAACAAGACGGCGTCGCGATAGGCACCATGTTCGCCCTGAAGCAATTTGCGCAGTTCCAGTGCGTTATGCGCTGCATCGCCGCCGCGAATGGCTTCGACAGGATAAGCGGATAGGCCCGCATCTGCCGCCGTTATGCGCTGGTAGCGAACACCGTCAGGTTCGACGATCGCAACTTCATTACCGCCCGCCAAGCTCAATTCATCCAAGCCTTCGTCGCCTGAAATGACGCGCGAATGTTCGGTGCCCAAATGATGCAGCGCCTCGGCATAAATGGGCACATAAGCTGGGCGGGCGATACCAATAAGCTGCCGCGTCACGCGCGCTGGGTTCGCCAATGGGCCCATCAGGTTGAAAATTGTGCGTTGGCCAATGCGTTGGCGGATGGGCATAATACGCTTCATCGCAGGATGGTGATTGGCCGCGAACAGGAAACAGATGCCCAAATCTTTCAACGTTTCTTCTGCGTTCTGTCCGGCGCGTTCCATGTTGAGGCCCAACGCCTCCAACGTGTCTGCCGCGCCTGACTTGGATGATGCCGCCCGGTTGCCATGCTTGGCGACAGGGACCTCGCACGCGGCCACGACCAAAGATACGGCGGTGGAAACATTTAGCGTATGATGCCCGTCACCACCTGTGCCGCAGACGTCTATCGCACCTGCTGGCGCGTCTATGGGGATCAATCGGTCGCGCATCGCCTGCGCCGCAGCCGCGATTTCCACCATCGTCTCGCCGCGCGCGGTCAGCGCAAAGAGAAATGCCTCAATCTCATCCTCTGATGCGCGTGCGTCCAATATGTCGGCAAAGGCCTGCGCCGCCTCATCATGGTCGAACGCATGTCGCGGGTCGGGTAGTTTGCCAAAGGGGTTCATTGCAACAACGCCCCAGCTCCGTCATCCTGAACGTGTTTCAGGACACCCACCCCAATATCGTCATTCAGAACACCCGCACCAATATCGTCATTCAGGACACCCATCCCAATATCGTCATCCTGAACTTGTTTCAGGATAACAGGCGACGGCGGCGCATTATGCTGAAACAAGTTCAGCATGACGCGATTAGGGTGTTCACTGCACGGAAACAGTTCCCGCATGACTACGTCGGCGTGAGCACTCATCCGCGTTCGCTTTCTGCTTTATCAATGACATCCATCCCCGCAATACGCATGAAATTAGCCAGCATGGCGTGCCCATGCTCCGTCGCGATGCTTTCGGGGTGAAACTGCACGCTGTGAATGGGCAATGTGGCGTGGCGGAAACCCATGACATGGCCGTCGTCACTGGTTGCGTTTACAACCAAGCTTGAAGGGACATTTTCGACGATCAAGGAATGATAACGCGTCGCCAGAAACGGGGAGGGCAATCCTTCGAACAGGCCACTATTGTCATGCGTAACAGGCGAGGTTTTGCCATGCATTAATCCACCGCGCGCAACGGTACCGCCAAAATGCTGACCAATCGTCTGGTGACCAAGGCATACGCCAAGCAGTGGCTTTCCGGCTTCGGCACATGCGGCAACGAGATCTAGGCTCACGCCCGCTTCGTTCGGCGTTTTTGGGCCTGGGGAAATCAGGAACGCTTGCGCCCCCGATGATAGCGCCTGACCAGCCGAAATGTCGTCATTGCGCACAACGTCGACCTTTGCGCCAAGCTCCATCAGATAATGGACCAGGTTCCACGTAAAGCTGTCATAATTATCGATGACTAAAATCATGCGGCGTCCCTAGCGGCTTTGCCGCGTGGGTGGAAGAGGCACTATTGCCCTAAAAAGGCTGCGAGTTCGTCCTTCCAGAATTTCGCCCAAGTGTGCGTGCCATGTCCTTTAGTTTCGGGCGAGGCCGGAATGAGGATGAATTTTGTATTGGGCAGCCGTTTCATCGCCATTTCGGTGATGCCATAATTGGCTGGATTGATGAAATCATCGGCGGAGTTAATCCAAAGCGTTGGGGCCGTGATTGCCTCCAAACTTGGCCATGGATTATAGTTTCGCGATGAATCCAATTGATAAATAATGTCATTCGCGTCATTTCGCGTCACCACGCGATCAAAAGCTTCATCGGTAAAGGCTTCGGCTGCTTGGCGGGTGGGGTATTGCGCCTGAAGTGCAAGCGGGTTCGCGCCAGCAACAAGGTTAAGTGTTGCTGCGGTTCGAAGTCCGGACATGGGCGGCGCGGTGTAATTGCCACCGTTCCATGTCGGGTCCGCCTTGATGGCATCGATAGAAAGCTTGCGCCACATGCGGTTCTGGCCTGCAATTTCAACTGGCAAGCACGCAAAAGGTGCGAGTTTCTCGACAGCTTCGGGATGAATCGATCCCCACATGAAAGCATGCATGCAGCCCATGGATGTGCCGAGGATAAGCTTCAATTTCTTGATACCGAGCGTCTTTGTCACCAACGCATGCTGCATCGCGATCATGTCGCTATAGTCATATTTCGGAAATGCCATGCGCAGGCCATCGCTTGGCTTGGATGATTTTCCGTGACCGATATTGTCGGGTAGAATGATGAAATATTTCGACGTATCCAGCACTTGCCCGGGGCCGAACAACGCGCCTGCAAATTGTGGTTGGAAGAATTGATGTCCTGTTCCGCCAGTACCATGCAGGATCATCACTGCATTCGAAATATCGCCGCGTGCGTCGCGCCTTGGTGTGCCCAATGTGGTGTAGTGAAGCTTCACTTCGGGCAAGCTTTCACCGGTCGAGAACACATAATTGCTAAAGACAGCATCGGCCTCAAGTGGCGCCACAGGCTGCGCCAAGGCAGAAGAAGATATGGCCGATAAAACAGCCAGTGAAGCAAGGAATAATCTACGCATCGAGGCAAGCTAGCGGCGTTTACGTGAACGTCAAGCTATTGCCCAAATTTCGCTTCGCTGGCGACACGAATGGCCTCGCGCGCGGCGGCGATCAGGGCGCCAGCCTTGGCCTCACATTCGCGTTGTTCATATTCGGGGTTGCTGTCGGCAACGATGCCAGCACCCGCCTGCACATGCATGATGCCGTCTTTCACCACCGCCGTGCGCAAGACGATGCAGCTGTCCATGTCGCCATTGGGTGAGAAATAGCCGACCCCACCTGCATATGCGCCGCGGGTTTCCGGCTCTAGCTCCGCTATAATTTCGCACGCGCGGACCTTGGGTGCGCCAGACACTGTGCCTGCCGGAAAGCCAGCGAACAACGCGTCGATCGCGTCCTTATCATCGGCAAGTTTGCCCACCACGTTGGACACAATATGCATCACATGGCTGTAAAATTCGACCATATAGCTTTCGGTAACGGTCACGCTGCCGCCCTTTGTCACGCGGCCAACATCATTGCGCCCAAGGTCAAGCAGCATGAGATGCTCTGCGCGCTCCTTAGGATCGGCCAGCAAGGATGCCTTATTTTCCGCATCCTCAAGGCTGGTTTTCCCGCGTGGCCGTGTGCCCGCAATTGGCCGGATCGTGACTTCTCCACCGCGCGCACGCACCAATATTTCCGGGCTTGACCCGATAAGTGCAAAGCCTGGAAGGTCGATGAAATACAGAAAGGGCGAAGGGTTTATCCGCCGTAACGCGCGGTAGAGATGGACGGGCGGCAGATTAAAGGGCGCGGTGAAACGCTGCGCCAGCACCACCTGAAAAATGTCGCCAGCCTCTATATAATCCTTGGCTGATGCTACCATTTCGGCATAGCGCCCTGCGGGCAGGACCGGTTGTAGCTTAATCTCTTGGTCATCGCATTGTGCCGCGGGTTCCGCTTGGGCGAGATGCCCCGCGTCGAGCAGCCGTTCCGCCTCATCCAAACGCTCATAGGCGCGTGCAACGGCCTGCGTGTCCTTTATGCCTGTCCAGACCGGCGACACCAGGAACATTTCGTCTTTCAAGCGGTCAAACAAAAGAATGACCGTTGGCCGCACAAACAGCATGTCCGGCAATTCCAATGCCGATTGCGGCGCGCGCGGAAGCTTTTCAACAAGCCCAATGGTCTCATAGCCGAAATAGCCGACAAGACAGGCAAGGGCAGGTGGCAGTTCTTCGGGGACATCCATACGACATTGCGCTGCCAAGGCGCGCAAGGCATCGAGCGACGGGAGCGAGGAGGGCACAAACGCCTCCCGATCAGTCATCCATTGGTCGTTGATTTCGGCTTTGTTCCCAGCGGCGCGGAACACAAGGTCAGGTGCAATGCCAATAAGGCTATGGCGACCGCGCGTTTCGCCGCCCTCAACCGACTCCAAAATGAAATCGCCGCGTTCTGCCTCAAACAATTTTAGCGCAGCCGACACCGGCGTTTCGGTGTCAGCAATGCGCTTTCGCCAGATAAGCTGCGGCTTAGTTTCCGTCACGGCTTGTCAGGCGGGTACGGAGTTCCTCGATACCGCCGTCATTCTTTTCAACGCCGACGTCTTTAGCGGCAGATACGATCATCTGCGTGGCATATTCTTGTTGTAATATGCCAGTGAGTTCTTGTTTGCGGGCCATAAGCATGGGGACATTACCGCGCGCGTCGCCCTTTATAATGTCGTTCAGATACACAACATACCAGCCGCGATCCCCACCTGCCGCAAGGGTCTTTGCAGTGCCCTTTTTCATGGCGAACATCATTGACAAGGGTGGGGGAACAGGTTGACCCTCGCGTGAGATATCGGCGCGGGTGCCGCTGATCCGCTCAACTTGGGCGCCCTTGATACCTGCGGCGGCAAGTGCGGCTTGAAGCGGCTGCCCTCCGTCAACGGCCTTGCGTATGGCATCGGCAGCAGCGCGTGCAGCCTTTGCACCTTGCGACAAAGCCCATTGCTGCTGCACGATGCTGCGTACGTCATTCAAGGGCGGCGGTGCGGCTTCTTCAAAATCGGCAACGGCAATCATCGCGAATTTCTCACCCGGCACCAACTCAATCAATTGTGCCTCACCGCTGGTTTCCATCTGGAATGCCGCGGGCAACATGACCTGCATTTCCGGAATGGACTTATAGGCAGGATTGCTGATGTCCTGTCCGGTCGCCAGCAATTTAGGTGAGGTATTCACGGTTAAACCATTTTGCTTCGCCACATCGGCAATCGTTGCGCCATCTGCGAACGCGTCTTCGACCTCTGCGGTCATTTCGGTCAGCATTTCTTCGCTGCGCGTTTTGAGCAATTCCTTCTCAATGTCGGCGCGCGCCGCTGCCAGCGACTTTGCCGCTATAGTGTTGATGGCATCGACACGGATCACAGTCCAACCCAGCTTACCACGCGCAGGGGATGCAATGCGGCCCATTGCTGTGGCGAATACTGCGTTGGCTACAGCTGCCGTTGTCGAGCTTGTCAGGCTGTCTTTGGTAACATTAGCCGTCGTCGTTACTGACAGTCCCAAGTCATTGGCAACCGCCGATAGCGATTTACCGGCAGCAACTTGCGCCACGACGGATTTTGCCGCTGCTTCCGTTGGGACGATGACTTGGCTGATGTTGCGCGTTTGTGATGCTGCAAACTGCGCGGCATTTGCTTTGTAATAAGCGGCAATGTCCGCTTCGCTTGGCTTTGCGCGTTGCGCAATGATGTCGCGTCCAAATATCGCATAGCTAACGGCCCGCTTTTCGGGAATGGTGAACTTTGCGGAATTGGCACTGTAAAACTGCGCCAGCACAGCCTCGCTTGGCGCGCGTGTTGGCAAAAATGCCGTGGCAGGGATGGACGCAATCTGTCCCGAACGTTGCTCCAGCATCAACGACGCATAAGGTAAAGCCATGCCGTCCGGCGCGGCGGGGCCGCTAGCGGCTGCTGGCAAAATTTGCTGTGCGAACAAATTTTGGGTGAAATCGTCGCGGATTGCTTTTTCACTGACGCCGATTTGTTGTGCAAAGGCACGGAATGCGTCCGCGCTGAACTTTCCATCCAGCCCCATAGCACCGGGAATTTTGCGTATTTCGGAGTCGACCAGGCGTTTGCTGACCGCAACGCCATATTCTTCACCAAAAACCGTGATGGCATAGCGATTGATCAACTGCGTAAGCGTGGCATCAAGACCGCCGCCATCGACAAATTGGGTCATATCAAGCGTTGGATTATTTTGACGCTCTGCTCTCAATTGGCTTTCCAGCGAGTCATTCATCTCACTTAAGGTGATGTTTTTATCGCCTACGCGGGCGACGTTGCCGCCGCTTAATGCGCCGAAATTGCCCGAGCCGCTGACATCGCCAAGTGCAAAGGCAACGGCGATTAATCCAATGAAACCGAGCGCAAAAATCGCACCGAATTTTGAATTAATGAGCGAACGAATGGAGCTAATCATGAACTGCGATTTCCTGCATATGCGGCGCTAAGTGCCTTCTGCGTGACGCTTTAGGCGGCAAGCCGCTGGCAATCAAGGGATAGACTTGCCCAAATGGCGGAAAGCATGGATAGCCAATAAAGATTCGTAGCCGAGGAAATTTTGAGGTGTCAGATGCGTAAGTTTATCGTCGGAAATTGGAAAATGAACGGCATGTCCAGTGATCTGGACGAAATAATAGCCATATCGGCAGTGGCGCAGCTGCATCCATCTGTGGATTCGGCTTTGTGCATTCCGGCCACGCTTATCGAACGGGCAGTCACCGCCGTTGGCGCGTTTCCGATCGGCGGCCAAGATTGCCATATGCAAAAAGCAGGGGCGCATACAGGCTGCGTTTCTGGCGAGATGTTATCGGATGCAGGCGCCGTGCTGACCATCATTGGCCATAGCGAACGGCGCGCAGCGCAGCAGGAACAGGACAGTGATATCCGCGCCAAAGCCGAGGCGGCGAAGGCGGCTGGCCTGAAAGCCATCATATGCGTCGGCGAAACGCTTGATGAACGCGAGGCGGGCAAAGCTTTGGACATTGTTCTGGGCCAAGTGGCGCTTTCCTTACCGGAGGCTGCAGCAGGCGATTGGTTGAGCCTTGCCTACGAACCTGTATGGGCCATTGGAACGGGACGTGTTGCCGAACCCGCCGATGTTGCGGACATGCATGCCGCCATTCGCGCTGCCTTGGTGACGCGTTTTGGTGCGGAAGGCGAAAAGATCCGTATTTTATACGGTGGTTCCATGAACGGTGACAATGCCGCGGTGCTTTTGGCGGTACCCAATGTCGACGGTGGATTGATTGGCGGGGCGAGCCTAAGCGCAGTCAAATTCCAACCGATATTGGCCGCAGCTCAAGCCAGCGGCGAATAGCATTGAAGAATATGGATGCGCTCGCTATGTGGGCGCCATAAACTTTGGCACATCGCCTTTTATATTCGGAATTTTTCTCATGGGTCTTTTTCATTTTCTCATCGTCGTTCAAGCAATTATCGCAGCATCGCTCGTTGGCGTCATTTTGATGCAGCGTTCTGAAGGCGGCGGCTTGGGCATGGGGGGAAGCCCGTCGGGCCTTATGTCAGCCCGCGGCGCAGCAGATTTTTTGACCCGCACAACCACGATATTGGCGACCTTGTTCATCCTGCTGTCGATATCACTGGCGTTTGTTGCTGCGAAAAAGGGCAATAGCGGTGAAATCGACAATAGCTTGCAACGGACCGAAGTGCCTGCAGCGCCGACTGCGCCCGTGACGACTGCCCCTGCGCCTGCGGCGCCTGCAACCGAAGTGCCACTCGACAAATAATCATTTCGGTCGGAAATACCGTTTTACACAGGTTAATTTTCATCTGCCGGATTCGCGCGCTTGTGTTTTGGTGCAAAGATAGCTTAGGCCTTTTCTCCCATGACACGGTTCATTTTTATCACCGGTGGCGTGGTCTCCTCGCTTGGCAAAGGTCTTATGGCGGCATCGCTTGCTGCCCTTTTGCAAGCGCGCGGCTATCGC
>NZ_JBIIBA010000021.1:0-39633 GCF_044239665.1 Sphingorhabdus sp. | reverse complement strand
AGTTACCTGCGGTTCGCGGCAATGCTTCGGTGCGCTCCTCCATCGGACGCGGCCGCGGTCAGCCCGTAAACTTCGTTATTGCAGGCTCAACTTATGAATCGCTGAGTATTGCACGCGACCGCATATTAGCCGCGGCAAGCGAAAATCCCGGTCTCGTCAATATGGATTCCGATTATAAGGAAACCAAACCCCAAATGGAGATTCAGGTCGATACGGCCCGCGCGGGCGACCTTGGCATCTCAGTGGCGGAAGTCAGCCAGGCGCTACAAACGCTTTTAGGTTCTCGCCGCGTATCGACCTATTTGGATCGCGGCGAAGAATATCGCGTCATCGTGCAAGCCGATGCTGCGGATCGCGCCACCGCCGAAAATCTTGCTGCAATCCAGCTTCGAACGCGAGACGGGTCATTGGTATCGCTCGCCAACTTGATAAAATACACCGAGACCGCAGGCGCACGTGATTTGGGTCGCTTCAACAAGCTGCGGGCAATCACGCTTCAGGGCGGGCTGGCGCCGGGTTATTCCATGGGCGAGGCTTTGGCCTTTTTGGAAGAGCAAGCCGCTGCATCCCCAGAGGTTCTGGCGGTTGGGTATCGCGGTGAAAGTCAGGCCTTCAAAGAAACAGGCGGTTCAATCATGCTTGTATTCATCCTGACCATCCTTCTTGTGTATCTCGTGCTCGCCGCACAGTTTGAAAGCTTCGTTCACCCAGTCACCATCATTATGACGGTACCATTGGCGGTCGGGGGTGGCATCATTGGCCTTGCCCTCACCGGAATGACGTTGAACCTCTATAGCCAAATTGGCATTGTGATGCTGGTCGGCTTGGCAGCGAAGAACGGCATCTTAATCGTCGAATTTGCCAACCAGTTACGCGACGAGGGCTTGGAAATACTCGAGGCCATTCAGCAAGCTGCTGCTCGGCGTTTGCGGCCAATCCTGATGACCTCCATCGCGACCGTATTCGGCGCTATTCCATTGGCGATTGCTGGTGGTGCCGGCGGAGCGGCGCGGTCGGCCATTGGGGTAGTGATCGTCTTTGGCGTGACGCTTGCGACGCTCATCACGCTCGTGCTTATCCCCCTCATTTATGCGCGGCTTGCCAAATATACCGGCTCCCCCGAGGCGACATCACGCCGCTTGGAACAGGAAATGAAAACGCAAGAAGCGCCATTGCCTTAGTCTGCGGTGCGGAAAAAGATTTTTTATAAATTTACGTTACTTTTGAAAATGTTATTTATATCTACGACCCTAGAGCAGGCCAAAAATGCAGGGGCCGTGGATGTACAAGAATTTGGTAATTTTCGGAACGCGGCCCGAGGCCGTTAAGCTGTTCCCGGTGATAAGTGCGCTGTCGCAATATCCAGATATGCACACCCAAGTTCTGGTCAGCGGGCAACATCGGCACATGCTGGACCAAGTGCTATCGATCAGCGGCATCGTACCAGATTATGACCTTGATATCATGCGCCCAGAACAATCACTCGACACGCTCACGGCGCGCCTGCTGCAAACAATTGGGGTGGTTCTGGACAGCGCGAAGCCCGATCGCGTCATCGTTCAGGGCGATACCGTAACAGCCATGGTCGGCGCGCTAGCCGCTTATCATCGCAAAATCCCAGTGAGCCACATCGAGGCGGGATTGCGCAGCCATGATATTTACCAGCCATGGCCCGAAGAGGTGAATCGGAGGATCATCGGTAGTATTGCCCATCAGCATTTTGCCCCGACCGAGATGTCCGCCGCCGCTCTCCGCGCAGAATCCATTCCCGCCGATCACGTCTTTGTCACCGGTAACACCGTGATTGATGCGCTGCATTGGATCTTGAAGAAAATCGCCCACGATCCGTCGCTCATTAGCTGCCTTGCCCCGCTGGAGGCGCGGTTTCGCGGTCGTAAAATCATTGGAATTACCGCCCACCGCCGGGAAAATTTTGGTGCGGGCATGGCGAACATCGCGGCTGCAATAAAAGCCATTGCCGTACGCGACGATGTGGCCTGTATTTTCCCTGTCCATATGAACCCGAAAGTCCGTACGGTCATGAATGCCACTTTGGGGGACTTACCCAATGTCGCCATGATTGAACCGCTGGATTATCCATGCTTTGCGCGGCTATTGTCCATCAGCCATATCATGCTGACCGACAGCGGCGGTGTTCAAGAGGAAGCGCCCGCGCTTGGCAAACCGGTATTGGTCCTGCGCGAGACCACCGAACGCCCCGAAAGCGTCGCCACAGGGATAGCGAAGCTCATCGGGACAGATACACAGCGGATCATTCGCGAAATTTCGACTCTTTTGGACGATGACGCCGCTTATGCCGCGATGGCCCGTGGGCGATATTCCTTTGGCGATGGGCATGCGAGCGAGCGAATAGCAGAGATCATCTCGAACGCGCGTTGACAAAGGCCCTAAGGTGTCGCGCCAACGCGCAGATTTGATTGATTTTTCTGGCCTAGCTCCGAAACCAAGTGTCCCAAGACTTGTTCCTTTGCGGATAACATCATAAGGCGCACTCATTCGGATGCCGCCTTTAAGAGAGACAATTTATGAAAATTGCTATGATCGGCTCGGGCTATGTCGGCCTTGTTTCTGGAGCGTGCTTTGCCGATTTCGGCCATGAAGTTGTCTGCGTGGACAAGGACGAATCCAAAATCGCCCGCCTGCATGCCAACATCATGCCGATTTACGAGCCCGGCCTTGACGCGCTTGTGAAATCCAATGTCGATGCAGGCCGGTTAAGCTTTTCAACGGATGTTACCGAAGCGGTCAAAGGGTGTGATGCGGTTTTCATCGCCGTGGGGACGCCTTCGCGTCGTGGTGATGGCCATGCGGACTTGAGCTATGTCTATGCTGCTGCAGAAGAATTGGCACGCGCGATCGACCCGTACACCGTTGTTGTCACAAAATCGACCGTTCCAGTAGGCACTGGTGACGAAGTCGAGCGGATCATCCGCGAAACAAGCCCTGATCTGGACTTTGCGGTGGTATCCAACCCCGAATTCTTGCGCGAAGGCGCAGCGATTGGGGACTTTAAGCGTCCAGACCGTATTGTCGTCGGCAGCGATGTCGAATGGGCCCGCAATGTCATGCGCGCTGTGTACCGTCCGCTCTTCCTCAATGAATCGCCCTTGTTATTCACCAGCCGCCGTTCGTCGGAGTTGATCAAATATGCAGCGAACGCATTTTTGGCGACGAAGATTACTTTCATCAATGAAATGGCCGACCTTTGCGAAAAACTGGGCGCAAACGTGCAAGACGTGTCGCGCGGCATTGGCCTTGATAACCGCATCGGGTCGAAGTTTCTGCATGCCGGCCCCGGCTATGGCGGCAGTTGTTTTCCAAAGGACACTCTCGCGCTCCTCAAGACCGCGCAGGACCATGAAACACCCGTTCGGATAGTCGAGGCGGTCGTGCAGGCAAACGACCTTAGAAAGCGTGCTATGGGCCGCAAAATCATCACCGCGCTGGGTGGCGATGTGCGCGGCCTGAAGATTGGCCTGCTTGGCCTGACGTTTAAGCCCAACACTGACGATATGCGTGACGCACCGTCGATTGCGATTGTACAAACCCTGCTTGACGCCGGCGCGATCGTCCACGCGCATGACCCCGAAGGTATGGAGGAAGCTGCAAAGATTCTGCCCGATGTGGTGATGACTGATAGCGCCTACAGCGCGGCGCAAGGTGCGCATGCCGTTGCCTTGGTGACCGAATGGGACGCCTATCGTGCGTTGGACCTCAAAAAGCTGCATGCCGCGATGGCGGGCGACGTGCTTGTCGACCTGCGCAACATCTACCGCCCTGAAGATACAATCGCAGCAGGGTTCAATTATGTGAGCGTCGGGCGCTGATATAAACTTTACGCTGCTTCAGTTTACCTGCCGCTCAAAACCAGTCCAATATGGCGCGCGCAGGTCCTTGCGCAGGATTTTGCCCGACGCATTGCGCGGCAACGCCGCAATGATGTCAACGGAACGTGGCACCTTAAAACCTGCAATGCGTTCGCGCGTCCAGCCAATGACGCTTTCGGCATCAATATGTGCGCCTGGTTTGGGAACGCATACCGCCTTCACCGCCTCCCCCCATTTGGCGTCCGGCACGCCAATCACTGCGACCTCCAATATGTCAGGATGTCCGTAAATCGCGCTTTCGACTTCAGCGGGATAAACATTTTCGCCGCCCGTGATGATCATGTCTTTTACGCGGTCGTGGATATACATATATCCGTCTTCATCCAGATACCCAGCATCACCGGTCTTAATCCAGCCGCCATCAGCAACCGTGCCCTTTGTGGCGTCGGGTAAGTTCCAATAGCCGATCATATTGTTCGACGACCGCGTCCAAATCTCACCCACTTCACCCACCGGAACGTCGTTCCCTGCAATATCCACCACGCGCAATTCGACGCCAGGCAGTGGCTTACCGGCCGAACGCATGCGTTTGTTGCCATTGGGATCATGGTCCTCGGGCGGCAGCATGCAGATGGTGCCTGTGGTTTCCGTCATGCCATAGACCTGGATGAATTCAGCACTGAATACGTCCATGCATTGACGCAGAAGTTCGAGTGGAATGGGCGCTGCCCCGTAGAGGATATATTTAAGACGGCTATAATCTACGTTGCGGCAACGCGGGTGGTTGACCATCATCTGCAAAGCGGCAGGGACGATGAAAAGCCGGGTTGCTCCGCCTTTTTCAATAGCATCAAAGACGCCATCCGGCGAGAACTCCGCCTGTACGAGCGCGGGCAGGCCTGACGCCATGGCCATGATCCCCAGTCCGGTTCCGCCAATATGCGCGCAGGGCATGGCGATGAGAACGACTTCATCATCGTCCCATTTACTATAGGCATGCGCCTCTTCGGCAGCATTTTTGCGCAGCGCGAACAGGTTCCGGTTGGAAAGCACCGCTCCTTTGGGATTACCCGTTGTCCCGGAGGTGTAGAGTTGCAGCACGGCGTCGTCAGGGCCAGCAGGTTCAAACGCGGTGCGGGCCGTCGCGTCAATCATATCGCGCGCTTCTTCTTCGGGTATGACCCGATCAACACCAGCTATGTCGCGGGCCAATGCGTGTACACCCGCCTCAAACCCCTGCCCAGCAAAGAGTATGCGTGCGCCGGTGTCTTTGGCGATATAGGCCCATTCGGCAGGCGCAAGACGCCATCCGACGGGCACCGTCACTACGCCAATCCGCGCTGCGCCGTAAAAAAGCGCAAAGTATAAATCGCTATTTTTGCCAATCCAGGCAATCCGGTCGCCCTTTTTTAGCCCTAACCCAAGGAGCATCGCGACGATCTTCGCGGTGCGCTCCTCCAACTGGCCATAAGTGAAATGGTGGTTATCTTGCGAAAGCGCCGCCCAGTCCGGCCGTTCCACCGCCCAATGCGCTAAAAAACCATCAAAGCTCAGTATGTCGTAGCTGGCAACGGCCATATCATTCTCTCCTAGCACTGGCCATTTTTTCGCAGAGGCCTGATGCCATGTTTCGTGAGATTATGGCGGCCTGTCAATATTGTGATTTACCCACGGCTAAGCGCGGAAAATCAACGACAGATTGTTCGCAGGCATGGCGATGACTGGGTCAAGGCGCAACCCAAATTTGTGGGCTTCTTCTGCAATATCCTCGACATAGCGCAGGCCCCATTCGGCATTTTGTTGCCGCAAAGAAGCATCAAAGGCGGCATTGCTCTCGGCCAGCGGGACATCGCGTTGCTTGTAGGGTCCGTAAATGAAAAGCACGGCAGACGGCGGCAAAAGGCGCGCGACGTTGCGTAGTAGACCAACGGTGGCCGCCCAAGGACTGATATGCGTCATGTTGATGCAGACGACCGCGTCCGCCTGCGCTACCGGCCAATCCGCTGACGCGTCCAGCAGCATTGCGGGCCGCATATTCGGCACGTTGGAATCCGCACGCCACGCGTTGATCGACGCAAGCGCGATGGGGTCCGGGTCGCTTGGCTGCCATGTGAGTGCAGGAAACAGCTTTGCAAAATGCACAGCATGCTCGCCGGTCCCGCTCGCCACTTCCAACACAAGGCCTTCTGTCGGCAGCACACGGGCCAAGGTTTCCGCAATCACATCACGGTTGCGCTCCGTCGCTGGCGCGTGGCGTTTTACCTCCGCGCCAGCTTCAAAGACAAACGGCTGCGGTCCACTCATTCTGCCGCAACCGCCTGTTCGGGCTCACGCCAAACCAACACGGGCTTTCGCGCAGCTTGGGTTTCATCCAGACGGCGACGCGGCGCATGATGCGGCGCGGACTTGAGCGACGGATCACCCGCCTTGGCCCGCTCCGCAACATTGCGCAGTGCACCGATAAACTGGTCCAGCGTCGCCTTGCTCTCGGTCTCCGTCGGTTCCACCAACATCGCGCCATGCACGACAAGCGGGAAATATACCGTCATCGGATGATAGCCTTCATCGATCAGGCCCTTTGCAATGTCGAGCGTGGAGAAGCCTTCGGCCATGCCGTTATCGCTGAACAATGCCTCATGCATGCAAGGGCCGCTGTGCGCAAACGGCGCTTCAAGCACGTCTTGTAAGCTGCGCAAGATATAATTGGCGTTCAACACCGCATCTTCCGACACTTGCCGCAGGCCATCTGCGCCATGCGACATGATGTAGGACAAAGCGCGCGTAAACATGCCCATTTGGCCGTGAAAGGCGACCATGCGGCCAAAGCTGTCCGGATGGCATGCATCTGCTGTTTCTTCTTCGACCAACCGATACTGATCTTTATCCCGCGTGACGAAGGGCAATGGCGCGTAAGGGGCTAATGCTTCGGACAAGACCACTGGCCCGGAACCCGGCCCGCCGCCACCATGCGGCGTGGAGAATGTCTTGTGCAGGTTGATGTGCATGGCATCGACGCCCAAATCGCCGGGGCGGACGCGCCCCACAATGGCGTTGAAGTTCGCGCCGTCGCAATAGACATAGCCACCGGCCGCATGCACCGCGTCCGAAATTTCGCGCATATCCCGCTCGAAAAGACCGCAGGTGTTGGGGTTGGTAATCATGACACCCGCAACATCGGGACCAAGGCGCGCCTTTAATGCAGCTAGATCCACGCGGCCTTCCGATGTCGCCGGAATATTCTCGACCGCATAACCTGCAAAGGCCGCCGTCGCCGGATTGGTGCCATGCGCGCTTTCGGGGCAAAGGATAACCGAACGCGCATCACCGCGCGCGGTCAACGCCGCACGAATGGCAAGGATGCCACACAATTCGCCATGCGCCCCTGCCTTGGGCGACATCGCCACGGCCTTCATGCCCGTCAATGTAATCAGCCAATGCGCCAGTTCGTGAATGACCGCCAATGCACCTTGGACGGTCTCGACTGGCTGCAACGGATGGACATCGGCAAAGCCCGCCATGCGCGCGACCTTTTCATTCAGGCGCGGATTGTGCTTCATCGTGCAGCTTCCCAGCGGGAAGAAACCCAGATCAATCGCATAATTCTGACGGCTCAGGCGCGTATAATGACGGACCGTCTCAGGCTCCGACAGGCCGGGAAGGCCAATGTCGCGGTGCCGTTCCAGATTGCCCAAGCGCGCGGCAACTTGCGGCGCATCGGCGAGATCAACGCCTGTTGTTCCAGCGGTGCCAATCTCGAAAATCAATGCCTCTTCCAGCATCAATGCCTTGTTGCCGGTATAGGTTGCAGGGGCGGTGTCGCCGGCATTGCCCATTTCAGGCTTCCATCCGCTTTGGTTGATGCTGTTCATGCCAAAATCTCCTGCAATGCGGCGGCGAATGTTTCGACATCCTCTTGGGTGGCGGTCTCCGTGACGGCCACAAGCAGGCCGTTCGAAAGCGCATCTACATGGGGGTAAAGCCGCCCGAGCGATACACCACCAAGGATCTTTCGGTCAGCCAATGCGCGCACAACGGGTCGCGCGTCTGTGGGTAGCTTCAACGTGAATTCGTTGAAGAAGCTGTCATTGACCAATTCGACGCCAGCGATTTGGCTCAGCCGATCGGCCGCCTGCACCGCGAGCGCGTGGTTCAACTGCGCTAATCCGCGCAATCCTTTTTCGCCCAACAACGTCAGATGCACACTGAAGGCCAAGGCACAAAGGCCTGAATTTGTGCAGATATTGGACGTCGCCTTTTCACGGCGAATATGCTGTTCACGCGTCGACAGCGTCAGAACAAAGCCGCGCTTGCCTTCAGCGTCCACAGTCTCCCCGCATAAGCGACCGGGCATTTGGCGAACGAATTTTTCTTTGCACGCAAACAGGCCAACATAAGGCCCACCAAATTGCAGGCCGACGCCAAGCGACTGCCCTTCACCCACCACAATGTCCGCGCCCATTTCACCGGGCGCCTTAATCGCGCCCAAGGCAACGGGTTCGGTCACAACCGCGATCAGCAATGCGCCATGTTCATGCGCCTTGGCGGCGATGGCGGACAGGTCTTCAATCCGTCCCAATATGTCGGGATATTGCACCACGACGCAGCTTGTCTCGCCGTCAATGGCGGCCAGCAAACGCGCGCCGTCGGTCTGGGCGGACAGTTCCGGCAATATGGTGTCGAGCGTATCGCCGGTATATTGCGCCATGGTCTTGGCGACGCTGACATAATGCGGATGCAGCCCTGAAGACAGCAGTGCCTTTGTCCGCTTGGTAATGCGGCCCGCCATGCCAATGGCTTCCCAGCAAGCGGTCGAGCCGTCATACATCGACGCGTTGGCGACATCGCAGCCGAACAGCCGCGCAACCTGCGTCTGGAATTCAAACAGCATCTGCAACGTGCCCTGCGCGATTTCCGGCTGATAGGGCGTGTACGCCGTCAGGAACTCGCCGCGCTGGATGATGTGATCCACGCTTGCGGGCACATGATGCTTATACGCCCCTGCGCCCAAGAAGAACGGGTGATGCGACGCGGTCATATTTTGGCGCGCAAGTTGAGAAAAATGCCGCTCCACCGCCATTTCGCTGGCATGATTGGGAAGCCCGCGGATAGGCCCATCTAGGCGCGCTTGCGCAGGCACATCACAGAACAGATCATCAATCGATTTTGCCCCAATGACGCCGAGCATCGCTTGCCGGTCGGATGGGGTTAGCGGTAAATAACGCATGTCAATCTCCATAGCCCGCAGTGCGAGCAGAATGTCTTAAAGCCCGTCAACAAATGCCTGATATGCGGCGGCGTCCATGAGGCTATCGAGCTCGCTGATGTCGCTTAAGGTCAGCTTGAAAAACCAACCTTCCCCTTCGGGATCGCTATTGACCAAAGCGGGGTCGCCTTCCAAGGCGTCATTGCCTTCAATGACCGTGCCGCTGACGGGCGCGTAAACGTCGGATGCGGCCTTCACCGATTCCACGACGGCTGCATCGCCGCCTTTTTTAAGCGTTGCACCTGCCGCAGGGACTTCGGCAAACACGATGTCGCCCAATTGGCTTTGCGCATAATGCGTGATGCCGACTGTTGCGCTGTCGCCGTCAACGTCGATCCACTCATGATCTTCGGTGAAATAACGGGTCATGTGTTTGCTCCTTTGCGATGATAATGATGTGGGATGAAAGGTAGATTTGCGACCGTGACAGACACGCGTTTGCCGCGCACTTCGGCCTCAAGTGCGGTGCCAACGGCGTTATGGGCCGCAGCAACATAGCCCATGGCAATCGGCGCGCCGACGCTTGGGCCAAAGCCGCCAGAGGTAATGACACCCACTTGTGCTGCGCCTGCGAAAATCGGCGCGCCTTCACGGACCGGCATTTTGCCTTCGACCGACAGGCCAACCAGTCTGCGTGCGGGGCCATTGGCAAGCGCGTTCAGGATACGCGCGGACCCGGCAAAACCACCTTCGGCGCGGCGGCGTTTGGAGATGGCAAAGGCGGCATTGGCCTCCACCGGCTCCAGTTCAGGGTTCATGTCATGACCGTAGAGCGGCAAGCCAGCCTCAAGCCGCAACGAATCGCGTGCGCCAAGGCCGATGGGCTTAACCTCTGGCTGCGCGCACAATTGGTCCGCCAGTTTCTGTGCATGCGTGGCCGGAACGGAGATTTCAAAGCCATCTTCGCCCGTATAGCCTGAACGGCTGATCCAAAGCGGCTCAGGGTCGGTTTTGGGGCCCCAGAAGAATGACCCCGCCTCCATAAAATATAGCGCGTCAACGCCCGGCACGACGCGCTTCAACGCATCGACCGCCTTGGGCCCTTGCAGCGCCAATAATGCGCGGTCTTCCATATTGTTGATGGTGATTTCGTCGGGCAGATATTCGCGCAAATAGCCCATATCGTCCCACTTCACCGCGCCATTGACGACAACATACAGACCCAT
The DNA here is from genome assembly GCF_044239665.1 of Sphingorhabdus sp. GTDB lineage: Bacteria > Pseudomonadota > Alphaproteobacteria > Sphingomonadales > Sphingomonadaceae > Sphingorhabdus_B. The sequence continues at coordinate 29,356 of NZ_JBIIBA010000021.1, read as the reverse complement.
GGGAGCCGCCGTAATCATCATGTCGTCCAGCACGCCGCCATCTTCGGCCAGCAAGAGCGAATAGCGCATCTTGCCTTCTTTCAGTGCGGAGATATCGCCAGGCACCAGCGCTTCAAGCGCTTCGGCGGCACCGTCGCCGGTCAGCATCAATTGCCCCATATGGCTAACATCGAACAATCCGGCATTTTCGCGGGTCCAGATATGTTCGGCCATAATGCCTTCATATTGGATCGGCATTTGATAGCCCGCAAATTCGACCATGCGCGCGCCCTTGTCACGATGCCACGCGCCGAGCGGGAGTTCCAATATTTCGATGGGTTCGAGTTCGTATTCGTCTTCGTCGCTCATATCAGTCCGTTCAAGAGTTGCAGCAACCGACGCCGGATAGCGCCAAGTCTGCTGCCCCCTCTGTCACGGGTACCTGAGAGCTTTATCTGCGATATGCGCCCTTATATGGCGTATATGGCAGGTTACACCTTCGGTGGCGTATTTTGGCAAAAGGCCAAGACACGCGCTTTCCAGAGTGTCGCAAAAGCCGAAGCGGTCCTTTTGCCTGAGAGATTCCGGGGCGGTTGCTCCTTCGGCGGTCCCTATAAGGAACGCTCTCCCGCTTCGTCAGCGACGTTGCTCTATTGGCGGTAGCGTTTTGCAGTGTCAACCGGCGCGCGCGCGGATGGAATCATTTTCGTGGATAAAAACGCCTTCGTCGGGCGTATCTGCCAACGCTGCGATGGCCTGTGCCAATAAATGAGATGGCGTGGAGGCAAACCGCCGCATCGATCCAATCATCAACCTGTCGACCAAAGGCGACAATAAAATCCCTAAGGCCTCACCCGGACGGTGCGCGTCGCGCTTGCCACCCGTCAGCAGGCTTGGACGCATGATATCAAGGCGTTGAAAGCCAATGTTGCGAAGCCCCTGCTCCATCTCGGCCTTGGTTCTCAGGTAGAAATTGCTGCTGGCGGGTATCACGCCTACCGACGAGACAGTTATAAAATGCTGTGCTCCGGCTTTATGGCTGGCCTCGGCAAAGGCAAGCACGAGGTCGTGATCGACGGCCTTGAAAGCCGCACGCGACCCTGCGGTACGTATCGTCGTTCCCAAGCAGGAAATGGCGACGGCCGGCTTGATTCGCGCCACAATCGCTGGCCAATCATCGCTCGGCGCGACATGTTCATGCAAATTGGGCATTGATTGCGCGGACGGTCGACGCGACACCAAATGGACGTCATATCCGTTGCGGGCCATTTGATCCGCCACCTGTTTTCCGACCAAGCCAGAGCCACCGGCAATGATGATTTTCGATTTCACGCCGCGCTCCCGCAGTGTTGGCGGTGCCGGTCGGTGGCGTAACGATCCGTCATCCCCGCCAGAAAGTCACCGATATGGCGGGCGCGGGCGGGTTCTTGCTGGGGTAGATTCTCTTGCCATTCGGGTGGCAGCAGGCAAACATCGCTGCGATAGATCATAAACAGTTCGCGCACGATTTTCGATGCCTCCACCGCCGCTGCAGTCTGCGTGGGGTGATGGTACAGCTTTTGATACATGAATTTTTTGAGCCGCCGCTCCCGCAACGCCATATCGGGCGAAAATCCGCCAATCATGACGCCGGCATGGCGCACATCCTCTGCGTCTTTGATACCCAATTCGTGGATTCGCGCGCGCGTCGATGCAATCACATCATTGACCATCACGCCAATCTGCTCACGGGTCAGTTCGCCGATCAAGCGGCGTGGCCGCACGTCAGGATAGCGCGCCAATATCGCTTCCCAACGTTCCGCCACAAATGGCAACTCAAGCAATTGCTCCATGTCGAGCAGCCCTGCTCGGATGCCATCGTCAATGTCGTGATTGTCATAGGCGATATCGTCGCTGATCGCGGCGACCTGCGCCTCCAACGAAGGCCAATCGGTCAGATTTAAGTCAAATCCTGCGTTCACGTCGGCCAAGGCCCAACCGGGATTGGCCACTGGACCATTATGTTTGGCGAGCCCCTCCAGCAGTTCCCAGCTTAAGTTCAAGCCCGGCCATGACGGATAGGGCGATTCCAGCAGCGTCAATGTACGCAGCGTCTGCGCATTATGGTCGAAGCCGCCAAAGGGCTTCATCGCTTCTTCAAGCGCATCCTCGCCCGCATGGCCGAAGGGCGGATGGCCAATATCATGGGCCAGACACAAGGCCTCGGTCAAATCCTCATTCAAGCCCAGCGCGCGGGCAATCGTCCGGCCAATTTGCGCCACCTCAAGACTGTGGGTCAGGCGGACACGAAAATGGTCACCATCGGGGGAGATAAAAACCTGCGTCTTGTGACGCAGGCGACGAAACGCGATCGAATGAATGATACGGTCACGGTCCCGCTGAAAAATATCGCGTGGCCCGCGCACATCGCTTGACGGTTCGGCATGCAGCCGACCTCGGCTACGGTCAGGAAAGGAAGCATAAGGGGCAAGGTGCGACATGCCGCGCTTATGCCGCCAAGTGCCGCGAACCGGAAGCCGCTATTTTGTTTTCAACGGATTAACGACCTCGCCAACCTGGCTTTTCCACATAAATGCGTCACCACCAGCCTTTTTATAGTCGCCTTCCCATTTCTTCGCCGCTTTCAAGTCTGGAAACGGACCAACCAACAGCCGGTCCGTCCTACCCCATTCGGATGTGTATGGGCTTCGGCCTTTAAGCAAGGCCGAATATGTCTTGATGAGTTTGCGATAATCAAAGCCAAGAGCATTGGCGTTTCCTGTCGCAATCTGCACCCAGTAGCGCGCCGGATGGTCCCTTTCGGCTTTGGCTTTCGCGGCAATCTTGGGGTCAACCTTGGCAACCTTGACTAATTCTGCCGTCGCCTTGGGTGCCTGTGGTTTCAATGTTTTCAAATCGACTGCTACTTGCGAAGGCCGCTGTTCGCTTTCCGGAATATCAATGGCCTTCACAATAGCGCTCAGATCAAAGCTGCGGGAACCAACCGACGCCGCAGGCACGGTTTCAGGGGTTTGCGAGGCGATTGCGGCGGCCTGCGATATAGGGGGTGCATCGACGGCGGACACATCGGCCGTCGCCTTCGCTGCTGACGTTATGGCAGGCACGTTCGGCTGAGGCTCTGCGGCAACTATTGCCTTGGCCTGCGCCGGAAGTGGTGTGGGCGTCGGCGTGCTTGCCGGCCTTGGCAATGCTGCACGGCCCAATGGACGCGCGGTTTCAGGTACGGGCAGCGCATTATTGCTGACACTGGCAATCCGGGGGGTTTGCTTTTCCTCAATTTTGGCACGCGCGGTGGCAGTGCTCGGGCGGGACGTGCCTGTTTTGGCCAGCTTTTGTGCTTCGGGAATATTGGCGACTGCCACCTTAATTTCCGTCCGATCCTGCGCCTTTTGGTCACGTTTAACATCCGGCTTCGGGGTGTTTTTGCTGTCGCGCGCGAGCGTAGATTTTGGTCCAAGCGCAGCGCCAGATGGAATGAGGCGATTATCGCCGGAAACGACGGGTACCTGCGGTAGCGCCGCTGCAATTTGGCGAACTTGTTCACTGTCACGCCCGACCGATTGGCGCGTCGGGAAATGCCCCAAATGGATCGCCGCTGCCTTCTGCGCAGGCGTCAGCGAGGGCATCAGCCGGAAAAAACCTTCCATACGCAGCGCCGAACTTGCATCCATAAAGCCTTGTGCAACCCGCGACGATTCAAGCAGTTCCCCTCGGGCCGCCAGCATGAACGCCCGGGCACGCCATGCGCTTGCACTGTTGCGTTGCAGCAGCGGCACCAGCATTGCATCGGCAGCCTCTTTTTGTCCCGCCAAAGACAAGGACACCGATTGGCGGATAATGAGGTCATCCGAGGTGGACGCTGTCCGCGCCAATTTATAGTCCTGCTGCGCGCGGCCAAAATTACCCAACAGGTCGAAAGCTAATGCACGGTCCAGCGCAATTGAACGCTCACTCGCGCCAAGGCGGACGGCTTGATCAAACAAACGCAGTGCTTCGAACGGATTTTCCGTGCGCACGGTCGCCGTCGCCAAACCGGACACGATGCGGCTGTTCCCGGGGCGAAGCGCATTGGCACGCGTGAAGAAGTTTAAAGCGGCGTTAGCATCGCCCAAGGCAAGCGACGCATTGCCAGCATCGGCCATGGCGTCAGCATCAGAAGGATTAAAGGATATCCGGCGCATGGCTGCACGCAACTCGGCTGCACCAGCAGGCTCCGAACCTATCGGTGCAGCAGGCGTTGCCTGATCAAGCGCCTCAAGCGCGCTTTCATCAACGGCTTGCGCGAACACGCCGGATGATAAAGCGAGCGCACAGAATATCCCTGCACCACGTAACATTGTCACATTCATTCGCCCTTATTGGAATGTCGATGGCCGGACGCAAAGCATGTTTATGCAAAGCTCCGACAGACGGTTGCCTAAAGCGGACGAAATGACACTGCGCTGCGCACGCAGCTTAAGGTCCTGCCCCTAAGTGACGCTAACCTTAGGAGTTATTCTGCCTATCGAGGAAACGCGGAACACCGTTGTTGCTTGCGCCATCTTGGCCCTTGTCATCTTCATCATCGGACCGGGAAAGACCGCGTGACAGGTTCGACATGCGTTCAAACAACGTCCCACCAATCGGAATGCGGGGCGCCGCACGCTCAGGCGCCTGCGTTACATCAACCGGTGCAGGCGATGGTGCAGGTGCGTTCGCATTTCCGTCTGCCGGCGTGTTCAGCTCAAGCGCATCTGCACCTGCCCAGGACGTAGAAGAAAAGGTGCTCGACCCAGACGCATTTTCTTCGCTGCCCGCAGTGGTGTCTTCATCCGCGTCAGGCGCTTCGAAATCGCTGCCGAGGACCAAGCTGTCGTCTTCCGCCTCAGCTTCTGGTTCCGCAACCGCATTTGGTTCTTCGCTAGGCGCGGGATTGGTCGGTTCAAATAACGGCGCTATTGGCGCAGGGGCCGCCGCAACTGGCTCAGCTGCCGGACGGCTGAACGAAAATGGCGGGCGCGACTGCGTTACAGGTGACGCAGCAATGCCTTCATTGTCGATACCGGTGGCCACAACTGAAACGCGGATTTTGCCGTTCAAATTTTCATTGAACGCCGAGCCCCAGATGATGTTCGCATCCGGATCAACCAATTCACGAATATGGTTGGCAGCTTCGTCAACTTCCATCAGGCGCATGTCTTCGCCGCCCGTAATCGACACGATAACGCCCTTTGCGCCTTGCATCGAAACGCCGTCGAGCAATGGGTTGGCGATCGCCCTCTCCGCAGCTTCAAGCGCACGGCCATCGCCTTCGGCTTCGCCAGTGCCCATCATCGCCTTGCCCATTTCATGCATGACGGACCGGACGTCGGCAAAATCAAGGTTGATCAGGCCGGGCATAACCATAAGGTCAGTGATGCCGCGAACGCCCTGTTGCAAAACTTCGTCAGCAAGCAAGAATGCCTCTTTGAACGTCGTGTTCGGGTTGGCGACCAAAAACAGGTTTTGGTTCGGAATAACGATCAGCGTGTCAACATGCTGTTGCAGTTCAGCAATGCCGGATTCTGCCGAGCGCATCCGGCGCGATCCTTCAAAAAGGAACGGCTTAGTCACCACGCCAACGGTCAAGATGTTCATTTCGCGCGCAGCTTGCGCAATGACTGGAGCAGCACCGGTTCCAGTTCCGCCGCCCATGCCAGCCGCGATGAAGCACATGTGGCAACCAGCCAAAGCGTCTTTCACTTGCGCAATTGTCTCTTCTGCAGCGGCGCGTCCGACCTCGGGGCGCGAACCAGCGCCAAGACCTTGCGTAATCTCGGGCCCAAGCTGAATGCGATAATCCGCAGGCGAGGCGTTCAGCGCCTGCGCATCGGTATTGGCGACAAGGAAATCGACGCCTTCAACCTTTGCTTTTATCATATTGGCAACCGCATTTCCGCCGGCACCACCAACACCAATAACTGCAATTTTAGGCTTCAATTCGTCAACCATAGGTGGTCCGATATTGATGCTCATAATATTATCCCCTTAGCCTCTTTGGCTCGTTCGAAAATTTACATGCTTTTTACACAAAAGCGAAACACGCACACCAGAAAATTACCCTTTTGCACAGTTTTCTATCAGAAGTTCTCACGAACCGCCCGTTTTATCCGTTCAATCAAACTTGGCATCGTTCCACCCAAATGTTCGGCGCGTAAATCATAGCCGGATTGCAGTTCGACCCGCTCTGATGCTGCATAATGAATCAATCCGACAAGCGTTGAGAATGCAGGACCGGAATGCGCTTCGGGAATGCTGATAAGCCCGGCGGGACGGCCGATGCGGACAGTGCGGCCTAATGCGCTTTGCATATGTTCGGCTGCACCCTTTAATTCCGCGCCGCCACCGGTCAGGACAACCTGATGGCCAGATGGCCCTGTAAAGCCGAGCGTTTTTAGCGCCTGCGCAACTTCGGTCACAATTCCATCGACGCGCTGGCATACGACCGCATTCAACTGCGCCTTGGTGATGCGTGGCGCTTGATTGCCAGGTTCAACGCCATTTTCGTCAGGGCCAATATCGAGCACTTCTTGATGATCGCGTGGGCTGGTCAGCGCCGAACCATGAAAACATTTCAGCCGCTCTGCCTGCGCACGGCGAATGCCAAAGACCGACGCTATATCATCGGTGATGTCCGATCCGCCTTTCTGAATGGTTTCAAGTCCGACCAGCATCCCGCCAATGAATACCGACACGTTGGTCACTGCGGCGCCAAATTCGACAAGTGCAACGCCAAGGTCGCGCTCTTCCGCCGTCAAACAGGCAAGACCCGTTGCAACCGGCCCAACCACGAGCGAATCAACATCCAAATGCGCCGAGCGCACCGTCATATCCATGTTTCGGACCGGTGATTGGTCAGCCAGAATGACATGCACGTCAACGCCAAGCCTATCTGCGTGCAACCCAACCGGATTTGCCACACCGCCAACACCATCGAGCGCATATAGCGTAGGTTGGATATGCAAGGCAATTTTGCCACCCGTCTGGATATTGGCGCGTCCGGCCTGAAGCAGTTGGTCGACATCGTCTTGCGTAATGCGGTCGCCGCCCAATTCGATTTCAACAGGTGCCAACATGCTATCGAGCCCACCCGACGACATGCCGACCCAAGCCCTGTCGATATTAAGGCCAGCAATGCGTTCGGCTTGCTCCACCGCGTGGCGGACAGACAGTTCGGCCTGTTCGACATCCGCAATGCAGCCACGGGTGACCCCGCGACTTTCGCGCTGGCCAGTGCCCAGCACCAGCAGGTCGCCATTTTCAGTCTGCCGGGCGATTAACGCCGACACTTTGGAGGAACCGATATCAATCGCCGAAATCAGCCGTTCGACCCGCGCCGTCTTCATGCCGTTAGTCCATTAATTTTTGATGTGATTTCGTTGTTTTCTTTGTTTTCTGCGTTTTCGTTGCTTTCCACTTTCACAGCTTCTGCCTTTGGCGCTTTGCGGAAATAGGCGCGATTGGGGTCGCGTAGGTCAAAATGGATGAGGTCGCGGCCAAGCAACCGGTGGACGCCGTCCAACCGTGCAAAGTTCAGCAGTGCTTTGGCCGCTTCCGCCTCCCCCTCTGGCAAAGCCAGCGTTTCGCCCGATTGGAACTGCAAGTCCCAGCGCCGGTTACCTATCCAGCTTGCGCCTGAAACCTGCGATTTCAGCGCCGAAGCATTGTCGAGCAAGGCGTTTAGCGCGACAATATGCGCATTGGCGTCATTGCCGTTCAACGTCGGCAAATCGCCGCCCTCACCCGCGCGGACATTTGCCAGAACGATGCCGTTCGCGTCGATCAGAGAATATTTTCCGTTCCGTTGCCATATCGCGGCAGGCTTGCGCTCAATGATCTCTATTGCCAACGTATCGGGCAACTGCCGCGAAACGCGGGCGTCCTTAATCCACCCATATTGCAGCAAGTCCGCGCGTATTTTTTCGATATCCACCAAGGGCATCGCGCGGTCTTTTTCGGCGAGCACCAACTGATAGACTTTCAACTGGTCCACCCGTTCCATGCCCGTGACCGGAACGCTCTTTACTTGGAAGCCAGCCTTGGCGGCCAGCGCGGCATATTGTTGATAGGCAACGGCGGTCAGGCCCGCATATTGAGCAGCGACAAAGGCCAACAGCGTGAGCGCCGCCAATATGATCCAGGTAAAAACGCGCTGCAGTTCCCGTTCGGAAAAAGGCAGCATCCGCATCAACATATCAACCCAGGACGCTTGCGGCACCCTTTGCCGTGGGCTTGGGCCTTTTGCCTTGCGTTTTGCGGGCGCTTTGCGTGCGACACCAGCCATTATGCCACTGCCCCTTTAACAATCAGCGCCTCTTTGACGATGATGTCCACAAGCTGTTCGTAGCTAATGCCAACATGGCGCGCTTGTTCGGGCACAAGGCTCAATGGCGTCATGCCAGGCTGCGTATTGATTTCGAGAACGAAAACGCCGTCCATGCCTGCTTCGTCATCCCAACGAAAATCGGTGCGTGAGGCGCCTTTGCAGCCAAGCAACTGGTGCGCGCGCAGCGCTGTGTCCAACATATATTGGGCAATATCCGCAGGGATTTCCGCAGGGCAAATATGTTCCGTCAACCCGTCTGTATATTTGGAATCAAAATCGTAAAAGCCGCTCTTGGGCTTCAACTCGGTCACGCACAACGCTTTGTCGCCCAGCACGGCCACCGTCAACTCGCGGCCTTTTATGAAGGGTTCCGCCAGCAACCGGTCAAATTCCTTCCACGGCCCTTTGGCATCGTGCGCAATCGGGTTGCCGTAATTGCTGGCTTCTGTAACGATTGCCACCCCGACCGAGCTGCCTTCGTTCAGAGGTTTCAGCACATAAGGGCGCGGCAGCGGATCAGCCGCATATAGGCTTTCGCTGTCGACCATCGTGCCCTTTGGCATCGGGATTCCGGCGGGTACGAGGCACTGTTTCGTCAGTTCCTTATCAATGGCGATGACGGAGGTCACCATGCCGCTATGCGTGTACCGGATGCCCATCAAATCTAGCATGCCCTGCACCGAACCATCTTCGCCGGGCACACCATGCAAGGCGTTGAACACAATGTCAGGGCGAAGGCCCGCAAGAACTTGTGCGACATTGCGGTCCATGTCGACGCGGCTGACCTGATAGCCCAGCTTTTCAAGCGCATCGGCGACACCATTGCCGCTCATCAAGGACACTGGCCGTTCGTTCGACCATCCGCCCATCAACACCGCGACGTGCATTTGCTTGCTCATTTCGTTTCACCCACGCGCTGGATTTCCCATGTTAAATCGACGCCCGCATGCGCCAATACGCGGGCGCGGACCTCTTCGCCAAGCGATTCAATATCCACGCTGGTGGCGTCACCGGTATTAATGAGGAAATTGGTGTGCTTTTCGGACACTTGTGCACCGCCGATTTGCAACCCGCGACATCCCGCCGCATCAACCAGTTGCCACGCCTTATGTCCGTCCGGATTTTTGAAGGTCGATCCGCCGGTTTTCGAGCGCAAAGGCTGCGATGCTTCGCGCGATGCGCTAATCCGGTCCATCTCGGCTTGGATCGCTTCGGATTCGCCCGGATGTCCTTGGAAGCGCGCGGCCACAATGATTGCGCCATCGGGCAGTTCGGAATGGCGGTAGCTGTAATGCAAATCTTCCACCGACAAGGTCGTCAACGTTCCGTCGCGCAGCACCACATCGCAATCACGCAATATGTCTTTTACCTCGCCGCCATAAGCGCCGCCATTCATGCGGACAAAGCCACCGACGGTGCCGGGGATACAGCGCAAAAATTCTAAGCCAGAGATGCCCTTGTCGCGCGCAGTGGATGAAACCAATATGCCCGACGCACCCGCGCCGCACGCCAGCGTCACCGCATCTGTGCAGTTGACCTTGGCAAAGGCCTTGCCCAACCGGATGACAACGCCCCTGACACCGCCATCACGGACGATCAGGTTCGAACCCAGGCCAAGCGCCATGACAGGCGTGCGAGGGTCAAGTTCGCGCAAAAAGGATTGCAGGTCGGCAACGTCCTTGGGTTCAAACAATATGTCCGCGCTGCCGCCCGATTTGAACCACACCAACGGCGCCAACGGAGCATCTTGGGTCAGTCGCCCTTCTACATGCGGCAGAAGCTGCGTGGTCATGCACGCGCTGCCTTTATGGCGTCGGCGAGGCCAGCAGCCCATTTGGTGATGTCGCCAGCACCCAAACACACGACAATGTCATCGCTCTGCACCACCTGCGCCAACTTACGCGCCAAGTCACCTGCGTCCGTCACGGTCGCGGCGGAACGATGCCCGCGCGCCTTAATACCATGCACCAACGCGTCTGCATCAATGCCGTCAATTGGCCCCTCACCTGCGGCATAGACAGGAGAGATGAATACCATATCGGCATCGTTAAACGCTTGTTGGAAATCATCCATATGGTCGCGCAATCGGGTAAAGCGGTGCGGCTGTGCTACGGCAATCACGCGGCCCTGCGCGCCTTCGCGTGCAGCAGACAGCACCGCGCGGATTTCGACGGGATGGTGGCCATAATCGTCGATGATCGTGACTGCGCCATCAACAAGCGCTATTTCGCCGACCTTGGTAAAGCGCCGTTTGACGCCACCGAATTTGTCAAAGCCATGGGCAACGGCCGCATCGCTCATCCCCATTTCAAGGCCAACCGCAACAGCAGCCAGCGCATTTTGCACATTGTGGCGGCCCGGCATCGGCAGGTGGATACCCTCTATCGTCCGTTGCGATCCGTCGCGGGCGCGCACTACGACGTCGAACCTGTTACCGCCGGGATGCGGGGTGACATTCTCACCGCGAATGTCGGCCTGCGCCGAAAAACCATAAGTAATGATCCGGCGGTCTCGGATTTTGGGCAAAATCGCCTGCACTTCTGGATGGTCGAGGCACATGATCGCCGCGCCGTAAAAGGGTACGTTTTCGACAAATTCGACAAAGGCGTTTTTGATCGCGTCGAAATCACCATAATGGTCGAGATGTTCGGGGTCGATATTGGTGACAACCGCCAACGTACCATCCAACCGCAGGAAACTGCCGTCGCTTTCGTCCGCTTCAACCACCATCCAGTCGCTTGCACCAAGGCGTGCGTTTGAACCGTAGCTGTTTATGATGCCGCCGTTGATGACCGTCGGGTCAATGCCGCCATGGTCAAGCATCGCAGCAATCAAAGATGTCGTCGTCGTCTTGCCATGTGTGCCCGCCACGGCGACAGTATTCTTCAACCGCATCAATTCGGCGAGCATTTCGGCGCGGCGCACCAAGGGTATACGCCGTTCCAAAGCAGCGTCGCGTTCTGGGTTGCCCGCTTTTACAGCAGTGGATGTCACAACCACCGCTGCTTCGCCCAGATTGTCGGCGCTATGGCCAATCATCACCTTGATGCCGCGTTGGCGCAGGCCGTCGATGACATAGCTGTCGGCGATATCGCTGCCCTGCACTTGGTAACCCAAATTGTGCATGACCTCCGCAATGCCCGACATGCCGATGCCGCCAATACCGACAAAATGCACAATCCCGATATCTGTTGGAACACCTCTCATGCTGCATTCTCTCTGGCAAGTGCGGGGGACGAGCTGAAACCGCCGCTCGATTGGGGTTTTGATTTTATGCCATGCATGATCGGGGCACGGCCGAAAGATTCGACCAAATCGGCAAGATCGGCAACCGCATTGGGCCGGCCGCAGCTTTTAGCGGCCTTGGCTGCATTTTCCATCGCACCGGGCTCCAATGCGATCATTTGGATCTGCTTTGCAAGTTCAACTGCCGTAAAGGCTGGCTGCGCGATGGCGCGCGCACCGCCCGCTTCAACCATTTCTTTGACATTGTAGCTTTGGTGATCGTCGGTTGCGCTGGGCAGCGGGACCAATATGGCTGGCCGTCCAGCGCAGGTCAGCTCGGCAATCGTCGATGCCCCTGCCCGCGATATCACCATATGCGCCCAGCCAAGCCATTGCGGCAGGTCAGGCAAATAGGTCGCCAGCTCGGCTGGAATATCATGGGCGGCATAAGCGGCCCGCACAGCGTCAATATCCTCAGCGCGGCATTGCTGCGTCACTTGCAAACGCCGCCGTAAACTCATCGGCAAGTTCGACAATCCGTCAGGCACGACATTAGAAAGCACCGTGGCGCCTTGGCTTCCGCCCGTCACCAACACGCGGAAAATGCCTTCAGGCAATAGCATTGGAAAAGGCTGATCACGCAACGCAAGCACCTCTTCGCGGACCGGGTTACCGACCAGATGCACCTTGCTGGCATAACGCGGCGACAGGCGGAGCACGTCGGGATAAGAGGTGGCGATGGCGTTCACTTGCCGCGCGGTGAAACGATTGACGCGGCCAAGCACGGCATTTTGTTCATGAATAATCGTCGGTATTTTCTCGGCAAAGGCACCCAATAATGCTGGAAACGCGGGATAACCGCCAAAGCCAACCACGGCGCTCGGTGCAAAATCATCGTACAGGCGCCGCGCCATCGCGCGCCCTTCGGCAATCGCCTTTATACCAGGAAGCCAGCTCGCCGGATTTTTGGTTATACGGCCAGCGGGCAGCTTGTGCGTCGCCATCTCATCAGGGCAGCCCGGAATTTTCGCCCCGCGTTCATCCGTAATCAGCGCCACTTGATGGCCCCGGCTGATCAATTCCTGTCCCAATGCAAAGGCAGGAATCAAATGTCCGCCAGTACCGCCAGCAGCCAACACATAATGCCGAGAAATGGTCATGGCCTGTCTCCCTTCACCATATACAGCGAACGGTCAAGATATGGGTTTCGCTTCGTCAACGCGAGTATCAGGCCGCAGGTAATCGAAAGCGCAATGATAGACGAACCGCCGTAACTGATGAAGGGCAAAGTCATCCCCTTTGACGGAAAAACACCCAAATTCACGGCAATATTAATCATCGCTTGTCCGCAAAATTGCGCACCGAGGCCGGTGACCGCCATGACCACAAACTGGTCTTTTTCATCCAACAGGCGAATGATGATGCGGACCAAAATCGCGAAATACAAAATGGCAATAACCATGCAGGCCAAAAGGCCGAATTCTTCACCAATGACCGAGAAGATATAGTCGGTATGCCCCTCAGGCAGCGAATATTTCTTTATGCCAAGACCCGGGCCAAGGCCAATGAAGCCACCGTTAGTTAGGGTCGCCAGCGCCATTTTGTCATGGGTCAGTCCCTCGGTGCCAAAAATCCACGCGTCTATCCGCTGCGTTGCGACGGGGTAGAAATTATAGGCCAGCAGGATGAATACAACGCCGCTGATGACGAGGAACCACAAACGGCGTGCGGGCACGCCAGCGACCATCATCAGCGCAAACCAAGTGCCCATGAACAAGATAGTTTGCCCAAGATCCGGTTGAAGCAACAGGAAGAAACAGACAAGGCCAGTGGCGATGCTGGTAAGGAAAAGAACGGGCAAGCTTGGGTCTTTCAACCGCCAGCTAATAATCCACGCGATCATGACCGCAAAAAAGGGCTTCAGAAATTCAGACGGCTGGAGACCCGCAAAACCCGGACCAATCCATCTTTGTGACCCGTTCACCTCGCGTCCTAATAAAGGCACCAAAGCAAGCAGAACAAAAAAGACGCAAAAGCCATAGAGCGCAAAGCGTCGGGCTTGTTCGCGCGGAGACATCGACACAAGCAGCATGATCGGGACACCAATGAGGACCCACATCAATTGCCGATAAAAGAAATAGAGCGAAGAAAGCTCAGTCGTTGACGATGACAGGCGCTGCGCACCCGCCGGAGACGCCGCAGCAACGGCGAGCAACCCAATGGCGATCAACACCATCATTAACGACAACAACACGCGGTCGAGTTCCCAAAACCAGACACCCAAGGGCGAACGGTCGCCACGGCCCAAACGGTTGGCAAAGCCGATCTTGCCGGTTTTGGCGGCGAGGACCCAGGGCGCTTCTTTGCGGTCGCTCATAATGCTTCCACAATCGCGCGGAACGCATCGCCGCGGGCTTCAAAATCTTTAAACTGGTCAAAGGACGCACAAGCAGGCGAGAGCATGATAACGTCGCCCGGCTGTGCTTGGGCTGCTGCCGAATGCACCGCTGCGCCCATCATCTCGCTGCGTTCCACAGGCATGTACGGCGACAGCAATTCATGGAACAACGGACCAGCTTCACCAATAGTGTACGCTTTTACAACATGGCCGAAATTGGGAATGCATTCATCGAGATTGTCAGTCTTTGGCAAGCCACCGACGATCCAATGCACGCGGGGATAAGCGGCCAAAGCGGGCGCAGTCGACGCCGCATTCGTTGCCTTGCTGTCGTTGATGAACAATATGCCATTACGTTCGGCAACAACTTCCATCCGATGGGCAAGGCCGTTGAAGCTGCGCATCGCTGGCCGCCATTGGGCTTCCGTCACGCCAAGCGCTTCGACGATGGCAATGGCCACTGCGATATTCTGCAAATTATGTGGCCCTTGAAGCGAAGGCCATTCGGCCTGGCCCGTTACCAATTGCGGATCGGCCAGTTTCACATATTCCGCCCCACGCCGCGCAAGCACTTCGTTGTACACACGTTCGGTATCCGCGTCGCCTTTGCCAAACACAGAAAAATCTTTGCCCGTCTGCATTTCAAACAACCGAGCTTTCGACGCTATATAGTCGTCATAGCCATCATATCGGTCGAGATGGTCTGGCGAGAGGTTGATAAGCGCAGCAGCATCGCAAGCAAGGCTGTGCGTGATGTCAATTTGATAACTGGAAAGCTCAAGCACATAAACGCCGCCTGCAGGCAGCGGAGCTTGCGATAATATTGGCAAGCCAATATTGCCCCCCATGCGGACGGGAATTGACGCGCTTTCCAGCAAATGATGCACCAACGCCGTCGTCGTGGATTTACCATTGGTCCCGGTAATGCCCACAACATGATGTGGCGGCAGGTTCGGCCGCGCCATCGCGAATAATTCGATATCCCCAATCAACGGGATGCCTGCTGCCTTTGCCTTATCAGCGATCGGGTGGCGGTTGATGGGAACGCCGGGCGAAACGACAATGGCGTCATAGCCCGTTAAGTCGCTTAGCAACGGATCGGCAATCGTGGCGATGTCCGCAACCTTGGCGCGCGCGCCTTCGTCATTGTCCCATGCCAAAACTTCGGCCCCGCCCGCGACAAGCGCACGTGCAGCCGAAAGGCCTGAGCGCGCAAGTCCCAATATTGCGAACTTCCGGTCTTTAAAGGCAGGGGTAGTGATCATCTAAGCTTGAGGGTTGATAGCCCCGCAAGCGCCAATACGAAAGCCACAATCCAGAAGCGAATGACAACGGTCGGTTCGGACCAGCCAAGCTGTTCAAAATGGTGGTGAATTGGTGCCATACGAAAAATGCGCTTGCCGGTCCGCTTGAACCAAAACACCTGAATGATAACCGATAGCGCCTCGACCACGAAAAGCCCACCGATGATGGCGAGCACAAATTCATGGTGCGCCACAACGGCGATTGCGCCCAGCGTGCCACCCAAGGCAAGGCTGCCGGTGTCGCCCATGAACACCGCGGCGGGCGGGGCGTTGAACCACAAAAAGGCAAGGCCAGCGCCCACAATCGCGCCACAGAGCATGGCGAGGTCCCCTGCCCCTAAAAAGAACGGAATGCCCAGATATTCTGCGTATTTAACATTACCGACCATGTAGACGATTAACATAAATGCAATGGAGGCAATGATGACGGGCATGGTCGCAAGCCCATCCAAACCATCTGTTAAGTTCACGGCATTGCCAAAGGACACAATCACAAACGCGCCAAATGGCACATACCACCAGCCCAAGTCGATAACCGGACCGTTGACAAAGGGCAGATATAAATTGCCGCCGGATTGCCAGACAATCAACGATACCGCGACGCCGGCAATGGCAAATTCCCACAATAAGCGGACTTTGCCAGACACGCCCTTGTGGCTGCGCTTCTTAACCTTGTCATAATCGTCGAGAAAACCGACCAAGCCAAAGCCCGCAGTCACCAATAAACAGGCCCAGACATATATGTTTTTTAGGTCCATCCACAAAAGCATCGAAATGCCGACCGACACCAAGATCATCAAGCCGCCCATCGTTGGCGTACCGACCTTGGCCAGATGCGATTGTGGCCCGTCACTTCGAATGGGCTGCCCTTTGCCCTGACGAACGCGCAGCATGCTGATAAAGCGTGGTCCAATCAGCAGGCCGATAATCAGGGCGGTAGCAATCGCCGCCCCCGACCGGAAGCTGAGATAGCGGATGAGGTTTAATATACCGGGAAACCCAAGATATTCGGCCAAAACATATAGCATCAGTTTTTCCCACTCGTCAGCGCGTCCACGATATTGGAAAGTCCCATGCTATTGGAACCTTTGACCAAAACCGTGTCTGATGCGCAAAGATATTGTTGCAGAATGGCCAGAGCCTCCTGCGCGGTCGCGCAATGCGCGAATTCCTTTGGTCCCTCAACCCCTGCATTCAACGCATCGGCGAGAATTTTCATCTCTTTACCAACGAGGATCGCAAAATCTACCTGTGCGGCGGCCAAGGGCACGGCAAGCGCGCGATGATAATGATCGCCCTTGTCGCCCAATTCTTTCATCGAACCTAAAACCGCAATACGCCGCCCGCCGCCAGACAGTCCCAATTGCCCAATGGTTGCGGCCATAGACGCTGGATTGGCGTTGTAGCTTTCATCAATCACATGCACATTGCCGCCAGCAATGGCCACATCATGCCGGGCGCCGCGTCCGGATAGTCCGCCCATTTCGGCCATGGCCAAACCTGCAGACGCCAGATCACCACCTGCGGCGAGCACAGCAGCCAACACGGCCATGCTGTTGGCAATCCAATGCTCACCGGGTTGCGACAGGGTGAACGACAGCATCGCGTCACACACTTTTGCGGTGACCAGTGTTCCATCATGGGCCGAATTGACATGGTCGATAACGCGAACATCGGCGTCGGGGCTGAAACCAAAGGATAAGATTGAGTTGGTATAGCGTTCTGCCGCCGCACGCAGACGCGGATAATGCACATTGTCTGCAGGCAGGATGGCCGTGCCGCCGTCGACCAAGCCTTCGAATATCTCCGCCTTGGCATCGGCAATGCCGCTTTCGTCCTTGAAAAATTCAATATGTGCCGGGGCGATCGTGGTGATTATGGCGACATCGGGACGAACAATATGGCTCAACGCAAGCATTTCGCCTGCATGGTTCATGCCCATTTCGAATATGCCAAAGTCGCAATCTGCGGGCATCCGCGCCAAACTTAAGGGCACGCCGACATGATTGTTGTAGCTTTTCACCGAACGATGCGCGCGACCGCGTGAACATCGGTCCAATGCGGCAAACAACGCCTCCTTCGTCCCTGTCTTGCCCGCAGAACCGGTAACGCCGATGATCTTTGCTTTGGTGCGCGCGCGCGACGCGTGACCCAATGCCTCCAACGCCTGCATCGTATCGGCGACAAGGATATGCGGGTGCGGCACTGGTTGCGACACAATTGCGCCTGCTGCGCCATTGGCATAGGCCTTGTCGACGAACAAATGCCCGTCGGTCTCCGCGCCCTTCAACGCCAGAAACAAGTCGCCTTTGCCGATTTCGCGCGAGTCAAAGGCAACGCCAGTGGCATCAAAATGCCCCGATGCTGTGCCGCCTGTGGCCGCCAGCAGTTCTTCAAAGGTCCACAATGGGGTCATGCCGCGCATTCCCGTGCAACTTCGACATCGTCAAAGGGCAAAACACGGCCCATGATGATTTGTCCCTGCTCATGACCTTTGCCCGCAATCAGGACGATGTCGTCCGGCTCGGCATGTTCAATGGCAAAGGCAATCGCGTAACGCCGGTCACCAATTTCATGTGCACCCTTTGCACCCGCCATGACGTCGGCGCGAATGAGCGATGGGTCTTCGCTTCTCGGGTTATCGTCGGTGACGATCACAATGTCGGAATCTGACACAGCCACCGCGCCCATTTCCGGACGCTTGCCAGTGTCGCGGTCGCCGCCGGCTCCGAATACGGTAATGAGCTTACCCTTGGTATGGGGACGCAAGGCGGCAATGGCCGCGCGCAAGCCATCGGGTGTGTGCGCATAATCAACGTAAACGGGCGCGCCGCTTTTGGTAATCACCGCGCGTTCCAAACGTCCACGCACTGGCTGCAATCGGGCCAGATGCGACAACAGGCTTTCGACCTCTCCACCGCTTGCCATAACCACGCCAGCCGCAACCAAAGCATTCGCAGCTTGATACGCGCCGATCAGCGGCAGCTTCAATTTATGCACATCGCCTTGAATGCGCAGTTCAAGCGTCTGCCCAAGCTGCGTCGGTTGGCGCGACAATAATTGGATGCCCTTGCCCTTTTCCCCGACCGTAATCAGGCGGAGTTCGCGTTTGCGCGCACGGGCAATCGCTTGGTCCGACCAGACATCGTCGGCCCAAATGACGGCGCAACCGTTTTCGTCGACGACCTCGTCAAACAGCCGCATCTTGGCTTCGAAATACGCTTCCATGGTCCCGTGATAATCAAGATGGTCGCGGCTTAAATTGGTAAAGGCCGCGACCGAAACTGGCACGCCTTCGCTGCGATATTGGGACAGGCCGTGGCTCGACGCCTCGAATATGGCATGGCTAATGCCTTCGCGCGCCAGACCCGACATATTGGCAAGAAATGTGACGATGTCCGGCGTCGTCAAACCGGTCTTGGCCTGATCAGACGCCGTGGTGATTCCCAAAGTGCCAATCGACGCCGCATTATGCCCCGCCATCCGCCACAGTTGACGCGTGAGCTCTGCGGTTGATGTCTTGCCATTGGTTCCGGTAACCGCCGCAACATAGTCGGGAAAAGGCCGGAAGAATTTTGCCGCAAGATGCGCGAAAGCTTGGCGCGGGTTGGCATCCGCAATATGCACCGCACCGCGCACCACAGCTTCCGGACGCGCGACCACAGCGACAGCACCAGCCGCAATGGCATCGTCGATAAAATCTTCGCCATTAAATGCAGCGCCTTCAAATGCACCAAAAACGGTGCCGGGCGCAATCTTCCGATGGTCGATGGCAAAGCCGGTCACTATTCTGTCGGCAAATGCCGTATCGGCACCGCTTACCAATTGCCCGAGCCTCACTATTGCTCTCCCTTCGCCTTCCACAATAAAGGCATCAGTTCGGATACATCAACATCGCGTTTCATATCTGGAATGATTCCCACAAACGGACCAATGCGCGTCACGGTTTTCTGCACAACCGGTGCAGCGGTATAGCCTGCGGTCCGCTGAAAGCTGGATGCCTCGGTACCCTGTGGTTCGTCTAGCATGGTAAGCACAACGTAACGTGGATTGTCCATCGGGAATGCAGCGGCAAAGGTCGCAACGACCAGATTGCGGCTATATCCGCCAATGCCGGGTTTTTCCGCTGAACCGGTTTTACCGCCCACACGGTAGCCCAAGGCATCGGCCTTCTTTCCGGTCCCATCGACGACAATCATACGCATCATTTGACGCATCCGCGCGCTGGTTGCCGCCGTAAATACCCGCTTGCCGGGGATTTTGGCGCCGGGCTTGGTTTTGAACATCGTCGCCGGGCGATATATGCCGCCATTGACCATGGCGGCATACCCGCTCGCCAAATGCAACGGCGTAACGGCAATGCCATGGCCAAAGCCAACGGTCATATTTGTCAGACGATCCCATTTTTTGGGATACAATGGCATCGCTTTTTCCGCGAGCTCAATTTCGGGCCGCGCATTAAAATGCATCGCACGCAACATCGCATCCATGCGGGCGGCACCCAAATTATCGGCAATCTGCGCGGTCACAACGTTCGAACTGTGGATCAGCGACTCAGGTGCGTTAATCCAGCGATCCAAAGGGTGCGAGTCCCGAATTTTGAACTTGCCAACCTGCAGCGGCCTTGTCGCATCATAACGCACCGAAAGGTCACGCACGGTGCCTGCGTCCATCGCTGCGGCAACCGTTAACGGCTTGAAGGTGGAACCAAGCTCATAGACACGGTTGGTCACATTGTTGGTCTGCCGCGTAATCGGGTAGCGACCATCAACGATAGGCTGCCCGTCATCAGGAATGTTGGCGAATGAAGGCCGGTTCGGGTTGAACGATGGCAATGTTGCCATGGCAATGACTTCGCCTGTTTGTACATCCAAGATGACACCTGCCGCGCCTTTAGCGGACGTTGCCGCCATGCCGGATGCAAGCTCGCTTTCAAGCGCGGCTTGCACGCGAACGTCCAATGCAAGGTTCAATGGCGCGGAACGCTTTGACGGGTCGCGCAAATAGTCATTCATGACACGTTCCATGCCCATCGCGCCTTTGCCGTCGCGATTTACAAAACCCAGGACATGCGCCGCCATATCATGCTGCGGATATAGACGCGTGGCCTCACGCGGAAACTCGATGGCGATTTCGCCAAGGCTGTGCACCTGCCGGACTTGCTCTGGCAACGCGCGTTTCCGCAGATAGCCGGGCTTACCAGCGGTCAATTTGGCATAAAATTCTGAAGCGGGTGTATCGGGGAAAATCGCCGCCAACTGGTTCGCCAATTGTTTGCGATCGCCCAAGATATCCTCAGGCTTTACCCAGATCGCATA
This sequence comes from Sphingorhabdus sp., assembly GCF_044239665.1. Classification (GTDB taxonomy): domain Bacteria; phylum Pseudomonadota; class Alphaproteobacteria; order Sphingomonadales; family Sphingomonadaceae; genus Sphingorhabdus_B. The sequence continues at coordinate 8,788 of NZ_JBIIBA010000021.1, read as the reverse complement.
GCCATAGATGCTGCGCGCCAAAGGAATGCCATTGCGGTCCACAATGTCACCGCGTTCCGGCACATATTCAGTGCTCGTCGCACCATATGCACGTGTGCTCTCAAACAATGCCAAGGTGGCGAGGCGACCGATCAGCAGCACGACAAACATGCCAAAGGCCAGCAACAAGATAAGCATGCGCCAAAACCCGTGCGCGGCAAATGGTGGCGGGTTGACGCCGCTTTTCCGTGTGGTTGTGCGGGCCAGTTGGGGGTTCATTACCGGCGGCGTTCATTCGCGGACTTAGCCGAAATGTCCCGCAACAGATCATCCGACAACAGCGTTTCGTCCATACGCGCAAGTCGCTCGGTGCGGGTCTGCTCCACCTTTGGCGCTACAGGCTTTGGCGCGGCGCGCTTTGCCGGCTCAGCAAAAATCGGGGTTGCAACAGCTGTGGCAATCGCCGTCGACTTCTTCACCACAGCCTCAATCGTCGGCGCAGGGTTAGCTTGGTTCGCGCTGGGCGCAACGTCGATATCTGCAGAAGCCATCATCACTGGCTTTGTCTCTTGCAGATCTCCGGTCAGTTCTGCGAGCGCAGCTTCACCATTGACAAATTGTTGCGCCAATGGCGGCTGATAGCCGTACAAAAGCTCATTCCATTCCTCAAGCTGCTGAAGGCTGGCACGTGTCCGGATTTCCGCTTGAAGAAAGCTGATTTCCCGCTTCGTTTCCAGAATTTCGCGATCGACCGCAACCAAGTCGCTATGCGTAGCTGCGACATTGAGCGACAATGGATACAACAGAATGGCAACCATGAAAACCAAAGCCAACCAGCCCAGATTCTGAAGCCTTTTCATAGCGAGACTCATGCTGCAAGTCCTCCTGTTGCCCATGCGGGCGCCTGTGTGCGGGTTGCGGAACGTAAGGTTGCCGATCTTGACCGTGGATTACGGGCCAGTTCAGCGCCCGATGGCCGGACCGCTTTGTCGGCTTTATCAAAAGTAGGTGACGGGCCGTCGCTGCCAACCATTGGCACATGGCGCGAGCCTGCGGCTTCTGCGCCGCTACGGCGACGCAAAAATTGCTTCACGATGCGGTCTTCAAGGCTGTGAAAGGTGACAACAGCCAAGCGGCCACCTGGCTTCAACATACGTTCGGCAGCCTCAAGGCCGTCGGTCAGCTCGTCCAATTCGCGGTTCACATGGATACGAATGGCTTGAAAGGCGCGGGTGGCAGGATCCTTGGGCGCGCCGGGCTTATGACCAACGGCCTTGCGGACAATCGCGGCCAATTGCGCTGTGGTTTCTATGGGCCGCGCGGCGACAATCGAACGGGCAATGCGGCGTGAGCGATGCTCTTCGCCATAACGGTAAATAATATCGGCAATATCAGCCTCTTCAGCTTCATTGACGAAGTCCGCCGCCGTCATGCCGTCCTGACCCATGCGCATATCGAGCGGACCGTCCTTTTGGAAAGAAAAGCCGCGTTCAGCGCGATCAAGCTGCATCGACGAAACGCCGATATCCAATACGACGCCATCGACCGACGAAATGCCGTCAGCAATCAAGACATCGTCCATGTTAGAAAAACAGGCCGCGTAAAGACGCAAAGCGCCTTCGCTGCGGCCTGCAAGGTCAGCACCTTCTTTAAGGGCGTCGGGATCGCGGTCGAACGCGTAAACGCGCGCACCGCCAGCCAGTATCGCTTGGCTGTATCCACCTGCACCGAAGGTACCATCCACGATCTCAGCGCCAGGGGTGATGGCGAGAGAGTGAATCACTTCATCCAGTAAGACTGGAATATGGGGGGCTAGAGCGCTCATTTGTCGCGCTTCGCCTGAGACAGCCAATAATTCAGCTCGTCCTTAACAGGGTTGAAGGCTGCAGGCGCTTCTTTCAGGAAGACGTCGGGGTTCCACAGCATGAAATGCGTTGTCGCACCAAAAAAGAAGGCGCGATCGTCAATGCGACCAAAATGCTTGAGCATCGGCGAGAGCACGAAACGGCCACTGGCTTCAAAAGCGGTTTCAAAAATGGAGGATGCCGAAACGCCAGCGATTTCGCGGTCAAATTCGGTACCGCGATTCACAGCACTTTGCCATTGCGCCTCGATGTCGGCGCGCAGCTTAAGGCGTTCGGAGCCACCAAAGCCGATGAGGCACGGCAAGGTGGAATGGCGCGATATGCACACGCTGTTGCTGCCGCTGGATTGCTGGACGCTGTCGCGCAGCTCTGCTGGAATCGTCGTGCGGCCTTTGGCGTCGACATTCGACACCCCTGAACCTGCATAGACGACCAACGCTGACACTAACCGCACACCCCTACAAAAAGGGCGCAGATCTCTAATCATGGCGAAACATATCGCCGCGCGGACGTCTTAACGTCCGTTAGAATCAGGAAACCACCCCTTGATGACTGTGCATAGCAAGGGATTTCATGGATGAAAAGAGGGATTTTATGGAAAAACTATCTTATTTTCGGCATTAACGTCGGAATTCCGTCACTTCTTAAACAAGGCTCCAGATATAGATTGCATAATGGACATAATTTCATGGCGCTAAAAGCGCCAAAATCGACGGCTTTACCGATGGTGGCGGCCCTATTTCTCCCATCATTCGTCATTTTCCCACAAAATCCCCGTTCAATCCCTGATCGTCGTGCAAAGCGGCCAAAAGCGCTTGCAACAGGGCGATATTGGCAAATTCGTCTTTGCCGGTGAGTATCCGCATCCCGCGCCCTTGCCAAAAGGCGGCATCGAGAAAATCGGCATCGGCCACAAGAATAGCGCGCCCTTTGCCCATTCGGCAATCCGCCAACAGGCCTTTCGCCAATATGCTGCAGCGGCCCTTGGCAGTGCTCTTTTTAGGCAGCCATTCCCCGGGCGTTACCGTCCGGATAGGCAAACCGCCAATTTTGCGCATGGAAGCGGGAACCTCATCTTCCAACGGTAAGACGAGCTCCATTCCCCAATAAGCGAAAAGGGGGGAGAGCATCGATGTAAACAACGGACGCCTTTTGTCGCCCAAGGGATAAAGGCTTCCCCATTGCAAGGCAGGGTCAGCAAGTATCAACACATGGCCACCTTGGCGCACCCAATTATCCAGATGGACCAGTTCGCGTGGTGCAAAGGCCCGCGGCTGCGCAAGCAAAAGCATCTGCTTAGGCTTTGGCACCCAAGCCTCCAAATCGTCTATGGGCGTGATGTCATAATGCGCACTCAGCCGCTTAAAGGCAGGATGCGGCGCGGCGTCCTTGGCCAAATCCGCCTCAATACCCCCCTCGCTCCATACCAGCGGCAGCGAAGTCATCATTGCCAATGGCGGCTTTGGTCGATTGTCCGCAGGACGCGTCGTGGCAAAGCCAGCGAGCAATAGCAAAACCGTGCATGCCGCTACCAAAGCGACAAGCAGCCACTTTTTAACGCCGAACTGGGCTAATCTATCAATCACCAAGCAAATATTACCGCGCGGGCGCAGATGAAAGCGGGGTTTTTGCCGCATCCTTAGCGGCTCTTTCGGCATCCGTTTCCTTGGCCACAGGCGTAACGCCCAATTCCGCCAGCGGTTCATCCGGCGTCGCATCCTTGTCCGCTGTCAGGGGCGCAGCGTCAGGCACGCCGCCTGTTTTTGGCCCGTCGCTTACCCGGTCCAAGACCATATTGGCCAATGTCACGAACAACAGCACTACCACGAGCCCGACCAGCCCGACCTGAATACGCTGAATTGCGGATTGCTTTTGTTCGACCATATGCGTTCTCCTTACCCCATTTTGGCTTTTAGCTGTCTTGCTGCCACGGCATCACGGGAAGGTTTTTGCTGCGCATCCACGCTGGGTTATAAATGGTGGACAAATAACGGAAGCCGGTGTCGCACAATATCGTCACGATACGCTTACCCGGCCCCAGATGCTTTGCCAGCGCGATGGCACCTGCCACGTTGATGCCCGATGAGAGCCCAAGGCATAGCCCCTCCTCCGCCAAAAGCCGCCGAACCCAGATTAGGCCCTCTTCGTCGGAAATGCGGAATTGGGTATCAATCGGCGCGCCGTCGAGATTGGCGGTAATGCGTCCCTGCCCGATGCCTTCAGCGACTGAGCTGCCTTCGGCGCTTAATTCGCCGCATGCATAAAAATTATAGAGCGCCGCACCATGCGGATCGGCCAAGGCGATAGTGACGCCCTCATCCTTTGCCTTTAGCCCAAGCCCAACGCCGGCAATCGTCCCGCCCGTACCAGCAGCGCAAATGAAGCCATCAATCTCACCATCCATCTGCATCCAGATTTCTTCGGCTGTCGTTTCGATATGCGCGCGGCGGTTGGCGATATTGTCGAACTGGTTTGCCCAGACGGCGTTTTCGGTTTCTTCGGCCAGCCGGCGGGATGTGTGGACGAAATGCCCAGGGTTTGCATAAGGTGCAGCGGGCACAAGCACGAGTTCAGCACCCAATGCGCGCAGCGTGTCCTTTTTCTCCTGGCTCTGCGTTTCGGGCATGACGATGATCGTCTTATACCCCAGCGCATTACACACCAAAGCAAGGCCAATGCCGGTATTACCTGCCGTGCCCTCAACAATCGTCCCGCCGGGCTTCAACAGGCCCTGCCGTTCGGCATCGCGGACGATGTAAAGCGCGGCGCGATCCTTTACCGACGCACCGGGGTTCACATATTCGCATTTGCCAAAAATATCGCATCCGGCTGCCTCGCTTGGCCCTTTCAGGCGGACGAGCGGGGTGTTGCCAATCAAATCAAGTGTTGAGCCAAGCATGTTCATATCGCCAATAGCTAGGCGCGTTCATGGCCAATCGCAAGACGGTCTGGCTTTGGGCACAACAATATGCGGGGCAAAAGCGGATATGATAGCAAAATGCATTACAGGTATTGTTATATTATATCATTGCGTCTAACATGTCGCTCTGTCTTTGGCTTTTATGGATGATGTTCTCTTATGAAATCTGCCCCGCTTCTTAGAATTTCCGCCAGCATTTCCGCATTATCGCTGACTTTGGCCGTGCCCGCTTATGCGCAGCAAACTGGTCCAGCTTCGACCGAAACCAATATACAGTCCGACGATTTTCACGGGACAGAGGATATCGTCGTCACCGCGCCGTTTGTTGAACGGCTCGACATTCTTTCCGGCACATCTGCGATTTCAGGCGAAGTGCTCGCCGAAAAAACGCGCGCGCAATTGGGCGATATACTCACCAGCCTGCCGGGCGTTTCGGCGACGAGCTTCTCCCCCGGCGCATCGCGCCCCGTGCTGCGTGGCTATCAAGGGAACCGCGTCGCTGTTTTAACGGACGGTATCGGCAATATCGACGCGTCCAACACATCGGCGGACCATGCGGTTACTATCGACACCTTGACGGTCGAGCGGATTGAAGTGCTGCGCGGCCCCGCCGTCCTGTTGTTCGGCGGTCAGGCCGTAGGCGGCGCGGTCAACGCGCTCGACAAGCGAATTCCGCGATCCATCCCCGACGAAAACATTCACATCGACGCCTTGGCCGGATATGGCAGCGCCGCACGCGACTGGTCCGGCGGCGCGTCGATTGATATGCCGATCACTGACCGAGTCATCGTCCATCTCGACGGCAGCTACCGCAATAGCGATGATCTGCGCACCGGCGGCTATATTCTATCCCCCAATTTGCGCGCGGAGATGCTGGACTTAGCAGCAGAGGAAGCAAGCGAAGGCCATCTGGAAGAAGCTGCCGAAGCCCGCGAACTGGCGGATCAGCGCGGCCGCATTCCCAACAGCGCGGTGAAAAGCTGGACTGCTGGCGGTGGCATCGCCTTTATCGACGACAATGGCAATATTGGCGTGTCTTATAGCATTTACGACACAAATTACGGTATCCCTGCCCGTCCCGGCGCATCCCATGCGCATGCGCATGCGGACGAAGAACATTCAGAATATGAAGAACATGCAGAAGGCGAAGCGCCCGTCACCATTGGCTTGCGGCAATATCGCCTCGACTTTCGCGGTGAAGTCAATTTGGGCGATGGCTTATTCGAAAAACTGCGCCTGCGCGCGGGCTACGCCGATTATACCCATACTGAATTTGAAGGCGACGAAGTCGGCACCCTCTTTAACAGCCAGGGTATCGAGGCGCGGGCAGAATTTGTGCAGAATGACCGCAACGGCTGGCGCGGGGCAAGCGGCGTCCAATATCAGTCCCGCGATTTCGAAGCCATTGGTGCCGAGGCCTTCGTTCCGCCCAACATTACGCGGCAATTTGGCATGTTCACCTTGCAGGAATATACCAAAGGCAATCTGGACGCCGAAGTCGCTTTGCGTTTTGACACCGCAGATCTGCGCGCTGACACTTTGGGCTTAACGCGCTCGTTCAACAATATCTCCGCCGCATTTGGTCTTGGCTACCATATTGGCGATCTGAAGATCGGCGCGAATATCTCGCGGACGGGCCGTGCACCAGCGGTGGAGGAGTTATTCTCCAGCGGGCCGCATATCGCAACGCAGGCCTATGAAATAGGCGATCCCGATCTGAAAAGCGAGCGGGCTTGGAATGGCGAACTCTACGCACGGTACGAAACGCTGGGGACCGCGTTCAGCGCAACATTATACACCAACCGCTTCGACAATTTCATTTATGAGGCCGAGACCGGCGACATTGAAGATGATTTGCCCGTCTTCCAATATTTCCAAAATGACGCCAAGGTCTGGGGCGTGGAATTTCAAGCGGCCAAGCGCCTCGCCAGCTTTGGCAGTTCCAACCTGTCGGTCGATGGCGTTGCAGACTATACACGCGCCAAAATCTCCTCCGGTGGCGGCAATGTCCCGCGCATCCCACCCTTGCGTTTGCTGGGCGGCGTTGAGTTGACCAATGCAAGCTTTGACCTGCGCGGCGAAGTCGAATTCAGCGATGACCAGACGAAAACGGCAGTGTTTGAAACGCCAACTGATGGCTTTACTTTGGTCAATGCTTCGGCGACTTGGCGGCCATTCGGGCGGGATCGCAACATTGCGCTGATTGCGTCAGCGAACAATATCTTCGACGTAAACGCCCGACGTGCCGCGTCCTTTACCAAGGATTTCGTACCTTTGACCGGTCGTGATTTCCGGGTGACGGCACGGGTCAGTTTCTGATCCACCGATCGTGTTCATGAAACCCCGCCAAGGGGCTGATTCGATGATCGCGCGCTAAAAAAAAACGGAACCTCCGCGCGATCAGCGGGTTAGCCTGCTAGGCCTAATTTGTAGGCCAAGCTCTTGGAGAATATCATGCGCAAAATTGCAACGATCATCCTGCTTTCAGTATCCTTGCTGGCAGCAGCCTGCAACACCGTCAAGGGCGTGGGCGAAGACATTGAATCCGTTGGTGAAGCCGGTGACCGCGCGATCTGATAGATGGCCGGTCGTAATTACACAAAGGGCCGGAGGGGAACTTCCGGCCCTTTTGGTTTGGATCGCGCGCAGGGGTGTCTCGTCTTAGCTCGACACGAACGGGTTAGTGGCAAGGGGGTCACTCGAGCGGCATATATCCTGGCGTTTACCCTCTGCGTCCTCTGCGCCTCTGCGTGAGTTCATTTTGCACGCAGAGGCGCAGAGGACGAAGAGGGTAAAGTAAACAATTCCCAACCCCGTTCCAACACAACCAAACTCGTCATCCTGAAACAAGTTTAGGATGACGGTTGGGGTTCCGGGTGACGGCAGGACGGCAGCGCGGTCAAACCTACAGCACAGCCTCTTCAGCGGCCTCGGCCTTTTTGCGGCGGCGGCGGGTGAACCAGATGGCGATCAGGGCAAGCTCGTATAATATGCACAAGGGGATCGCGAGCAGCAATTGCGACACAACGTCGGGCGGCGTGAGGACGGCGGCAATGGCGAAGGCACCGACAATGGCATAACGACGCGCGCTCTTAAGCTGTTCCAGCGTAACAATCCCTGCCCGCTCCAGCAGCATCAGCAACACCGGAAGCAGAAACGAAATGCCAAAGCCGAAAATGAACTTCATTACGAAATTGAGATAATTGTCGACACCGGGAAGCGCCTGTTGCTCCACACCGCCGACATTGCCGCCAAAGCCAAGCAAATATTCCAACGCAACGGGGATAGCCATGAAATAGGCCATGGACGCGCCGGTGATGAACAACACCGGCGTTGCGAGCAGAAATGGGAGAAAAGCCCGCTTTTCCTTGCTGTAAAGGCCGGGCGCAACGAAGCGCCATAATTGCGTTGCAAATACCGGGAAGGAGAAGAAGGTGGCGGCAAAAAACGCGACCTTAATCTCGACAAAAAATGCCTCGAATATTGCGGTATAAATTAGCTTCGTTTGGCCCGATGCGAGCAAAGGCTGCACAAGAAAGCCAAAGATCGGCCGCGCGAAATAGAGGCTGATGCCAAAGGCGATGGCGAGCGCCAAAAAGCTCCAGAGCAGGCGGCTGCGTAGCTCAATCAAATGATCCAGCAAAGGCATTTTGCTGTCGTCTACATCACTCATATCTTGGTCGCCGTTTCGGTTGGCGGCGTGTCGGCGGGGGGTTCGGCTATATGTGCCTGCGCATCATCGCCGATAACGTCTGCACGTGGATCCGCCGGATGCGCGCGCATGATGCGTTCATTTTCGGCCTTCCACTTTTTCTCCAATTCTTCGAGTTCCGACTGGCGCACCATTTCGTCAAAGCCCGACCGAAAATGCGAGGCGACACCGCGCGCTTTGCCTACCCATTTGCCGACAAAGCGCAATGCCTTTGGCAAATCCTTTGGTCCAATGACCAAAAGCGCCACAAGGACGACAAGCAACAGTTCGGATGACGCAATGTCAAACACGTCAATCCCCCGACATCGAGGG
>NZ_JBIIBA010000059.1:0-2958 GCF_044239665.1 Sphingorhabdus sp. | reverse complement strand
GGCGCAACAGGTCCCGGCCAATAATCATACGCATAACCTGATTGGTCCCTTCAAGGATGGAATGTACGCGCAAATCGCGCCAGAAACGTTCGATAGGATAATCACGCAAATAGCCATAGCCGCCAAAAAGCTGCAGCGCCTGATTGACAATTGCGCTGCCGCTGTCGGTCGACAGGCGCTTGGCCATCGCCGAGAAACGCGACTTGTCAGGTGCGTTCGCCGTCACCTTGGCCGCAGCAATGTAAAGCAACGCGCGCGCTGCCTCCAAATCGGTCGCCATATCCGCCAGCATGAATTGCGTATTCTGAAATTCGGACACGGGCTGGCCAAATTGCTGACGCTCTTTGGTATAGGCGATCGATTCATCCAAGCATCGCTGCGCGCCGCCCAAAGAACACGCGCCAATGTTCAAACGCCCGCCATCAAGCCCCATCATCGCAAAGCGGAAGCCATCGCCCTCTGCGCCCACGCGATTGGCAATAGGCACGCGGCACTCTTCAAATATCACCTGCGCCGTTGGCGAGGCGTTCCAGCCCAGTTTTTTCTCTTGCGCGCCAAAGCTAAGCCCCGGCGTATCCTTGTCCACGACAAGGCAGGTCACGCCCTTGGTCTTGTCCTCGCCCGTGCGGACCATGACAACATAGACGTCATTATAGCCAGCGCCCGAGATGAACTGCTTCGTGCCGTTCAGCACATAATGATCGCCATCGCGCCGCGCGCTGGTTTTCAGCGCCGCTGCATCCGACCCGCTGCCAGGTTCGGTCAGGCAATAGCTGGCGATTTTGTGCATCGGCACAAGGTCAGGCAGATAGCGCGCCTTAAGCTCCGCACTGCCAAAACAATCGATCATCCATGCTGCCATATTATGGATCGAAATAAACGCGCTGGTCGTGGGGCAGCCATAAGCCATCGCCTCCATGATTAGCGCCGCTTCCAACCGGCCTAATCCCGTGCCACCCGATTCTTCAGACACATAAATCGCGCCAAAGCCAAGCGCGCCAGCCGCTTTCCACACATCGACCGGATAATGCGACTTTTCATCCCATTCCGCAGCAAATGGCGTAATCGCATCCGCTGTGAATTTGCGCGCCATATCTTGAATGGCGATTTGATCGTCCGTGAGTTCAAACTGGTTTTGCATCCGTTCGCCGTAGCATCGTCATTTTGAGTTATCCAGCCATTAGCTTGGAATAAAACAGCTATCGCGCCCGCAATGCATTCGGCCAGTGCGTGCGCACAAACACCGCTTTTTTCATGCGGCCGCGTCAATGTACGGGCGCAAATACAAATTGGACCCAAAAAAAACTTGGCGCAATGGCGTCATGCCTGCTAACCGGCCCTAATCCGCACCCATAGCTCAGCTGGATAGAGCGCTGCCCTCCGAAGGCAGAGGCCAGAGGTTCGAATCCTCTTGGGTGCGCCATTCAAACCATTGATATATAACAATATTTAAACGCATCTCTGTGCAGATTGCGGCTTAAATAGCGCATTTTAGCTATGCACAAATCGTGCACAAATTTCTGTGTTCATTCGCCAACTTCCTGATTAGGCTGAGAGAGTCGAAGGAAGGCGGATTATGGCTAAAGACGGTGATATTCGGATTGATCTGCGGGGTGACGGGCGGGTCATTCTCTACAAAAGATTAGGGCTGAAAGATCCGGTCTGGCAGGCTCGTGTCCGTGTTCCAAACTCCACTGGCTCCAAGAGAATCACAACCAAGACCTCGGATCAACGTGAAGCCGAACGCTTTGCTCTCAACTATTATGAAGAGCTGTATATCCACGTCAAAACGGGCGGCAGCATCCAATCCAAGACCTTCAAACAGGTCTTTGCCGAATGGGAAAAGCACGTCGCTACGATGGGACACACTCGCAAGGGTGGATCTTGGGAAGCCACCATTGAACGTATTCGGGTCTATGCCCTCACCTTCTTTGGTCCGATGCGAATGAACGATATCGGACCTGTCCAGTTTGCGGACTACTGGGAATGGCGGAAGAAGAACTACAACCGTACCAAGCCATCCAACGGCACATTGCGACGGGAACGGACGTCTATCCTGCCCGTGTTCAAATATGCCGTATCAAAAGGCTATATTCCTGCCGTCCCAGATACCGATCCACCAAAAGCTACATTGGAACGGCGACCTACCTTCACACTCGAAGAGTGGCAGAAGATCTACAAGGCAGCACGCAAGTGGGTAACCGAAGGTCAGACCAAGGCGACCAGCCGACAGCGCAATTTTACACAACTTTACATCTTGATACTCGCCAATACAGGATTGCGGGTCGGTGAGCTTCGGGGACTACGCTGGGGTGATCTGCGTACCGTTAAAACCGAGGACGATACAAGGCTGATTGCTGAGGTCAGAGGCAAAACCGGTGCCCGTGAAGTTGTGTTCCAAGCTGGTGCCCAGAAGTATGTCGAACGGCTATATGATCGGCGTATTGAAGAACTGGGCGAGAACCCACCTACCGATGAGGTCCTGTTCTGTCACAAGGACGGAACGCCCATTCAGTCAATGAAGACTGGGTTCAATGCGCTTCTCAAATTTGCTGGAGTGCCAGTTGAACGCAACGGCGGTTCACGGACGCTTTATTCCCTTAGGCACTTCTATGCCACGATGCGGCTGTCGAATGACACTTCACCCTTCCTGTTGGCAAAGCAGATGGGGACATCAGTTGAGATGCTGGAGAAGTTCTACGGGCAGACTGTATCTTCAGCCTTGGCTGCTCGGATATCGAAGGGTAACCAGACTGTTGGGGATGGCAACGGCAAGGTCTATCCGTTTGGGTGACCCAATAGCACATGGTATAAGACAATTGCGGCTGCCGATTATTGGTTTTCCACCGTTGAGTTAGAGGCCTAACATACGACAACTTTGAAAATAGGGGCTGGGATGAGTATCAAAAATATCGAATGTCATATCGTCGGCATGAAGTATCTCAATATAACTCTTAA
>NZ_JBIIBA010000039.1:0-12012 GCF_044239665.1 Sphingorhabdus sp. | reverse complement strand
AAAATCATCCCGCAAGCTAATCGATGCTCCCATGTCACCTCCTCCAAATGAAGAACAACATAGAATCAGACTTTCAACCGATTGGGAATCCCAAATCTGAGTCAGCATCAGCGCACGCTGGTATTACTTAGTTACTAGATGGTGCAAAAAGTTTTACCTATTTTTACATACGGTTACGGAAATTTTGGAAATTATACATCTGCAGAATGTACATAATTGGCTGGGGCGGCAGGGATCGAACCTGCGAATGGCGGCATCAAAAGCCGCTGCCTTACCGCTTGGCGACGCCCCAGCAAGCCAGTAATCTGGCCGGTGCGGGCGGCTTATATCGCGGGAATCTTATTGCGCAACTGCTTAATCAATGCGTTGCACCCAGCCATGGGCATCAGCGGCAATTCCGCGTTGAATATCCACAAGTTTTGACCGGATTTGCTGAGTCATCTGCCCTGCACCGCCCGCGCCAATGGTGAAACTACCCTTGGCGGACTGGACTTTTCCAACCGGCGTGACGACCGCCGCCGTTCCGCAGGCGAAGGTTTCAACCAATCGCCCCGATTCTGCATCGGCCCGCCACTGGTCAATGGCGTAGCGTTCCTCACGCACGTTCAACCCTTGCGCCCGCGCCAAAGTCAGCACGGAATCGCGGGTGATGCCTTCCAATATTGTACCGTCGGCTGGCGGCGTGATGATTGACCCGTCATCGAAAAGGAAAAACAGGTTCATGCCGCCCAGTTCCTCAACCCAGCGATGTTCGGCGGCGTCGAGAAACACGACTTGGTCGCAACCCTGCTTAATGGCTTCGGATTGTGCGACGAGGCTGGCGGCATAATTGCCACCGCATTTTGCCGCGCCCGTGCCGCCCGGTGCCGCGCGGGTATATTGTTCGGACACCCAGATCGAAATTGCGGGCGCGCCGCTTTTGAAATAATTGCCCGCCGCAGACGCAATGACCATGAACAAATATTCGGCAGACGGCTTCACGCCGAGAAACACTTCGCTCGCGATCATGAACGGGCGTAGATAAATGGAGCCGCCGTCGACAGGTGGAAACCAGTCTTTATCAACCTCAACCAATTGCTTGCACGCTTGCAGGAACATTTCTTCGGGCAGCTCGGGCATTGCCAAGCGCTTTGCCGAGCGTTGAAAACGACGGGCATTTTGTTCGGGGCGGAATAACGCCATCCCGCCATCGGCGAGGCGATAGGCCTTTAGCCCCTCAAAAATCTCTTGTGCATAATGCAAAACGGCCGTCGCAGGGTCGAGTGTCAAGGGCCCGCGTGGCCCTACCTTCGCGTCATGCCAGCCCTTGTCGTCCGAATAGCGGATCGTCACCATATGGTCTGTGAACACCCGTCCAAAACCGGGGTCGACCAGCCGCGCGGCGCGTTCGGAAGGATCTACCGGATTCGGGTTTGCCTCAAAAGGAAATGCGCCAGCGTTCATCGATGCTCTCGTTCATTAGGGTCTTGCACTGTCCTATGGCCTAGGCCAAGATACGTCAATATGGCTGTCCCATCTTCTGCTTCTGTCACCCCGACCGCGTCGCCCCTGTTCCTTCGTGAGAATGAAGTGCGCCGTGGGGTTGAGCTTTTGTTCTTCGGATATACGCGGCTCACCCGCGCTATTGACGAAGGGTTGGCGGAACATGGTCTTGGCCGCGCGCACCACCGTGCGCTGTATTTCATTGCGCGCCAGCCCGATTTGCCGATCAGCGCGTTACTTAAAATCCTCGCAATCACGAAACAATCGCTCGGCCGCGTGCTTACCGATTTAGCGGATAGGGGACTTGTCGAAACGCGGACAGGGAATGTCGACCGGCGTCAGAAACTCTTGCGCCTCACGCCCGAGGGGGTCCAATTCGAAGCGCAATTGTTTGATGCGTTGCGCAACAGCTTGGCGTCGGCTTATGCTGCGGCGGGGCAGGAATCGGTCACAGGCTTCTGGCGCGTCCTCGAAGGCTTGATCCCTGCTGAGGACAAGGCCATGGTCGTCGCCTTACAGAGAGATATTTGATGCGCGATACACTCATACGGCTCGAACATATCATTGCGCAGCGCGCGGACGCCGCCCCGGACAGTAGCTATGTCGCATCCTTATTCGCCAAGGGCCGCGGCAAAATCGCGCAAAAGGTCGGCGAAGAAGCGACCGAGACCATTATCGCCGCGCTGTCGGGGGACGCACAGCATGTGACGGCGGAAGCGGCGGACCTGATTTTTCACCTGATGATATTGCTGCGCGATGCGGGTGTCACGCTGGACGATGTGCTTGCTGAACTGGATCGCAGGGAAGGCGTTTCTGGCTTGGTCGAAAAAGCCGCGCGGACATAAGCCAAGGAGTGATACATGCCGATTGATCCGACACTGGAATATGACGACCAGAATATCTTCGCCAAAATCCTGCGTGGCGAGATACCGTGCCGCAAGGTGTTTGAGGATGAATGGGCCTTGGCCTTTGACGACATCAACCCGCAAGCACCGCTCCATGTGCTAGTGATACCCAAAGGCGCTTATGTCAGTTGGGACGATTTTAGCGCCAAAGCCAGCGATGCTGAAATTGGCGGCTTTATCCGCGCCGTTGGGCATGTTGCGCGTGAATTGGGGCTGGTTGAGCCTGGATATCGCTTGCTCGCCAACATTGGAATGAACGCGCATCAAGAGGTTCCGCACCTGCATGTCCATATTTTTGGTGGAAAACCGCTCGGACCCATGCTTATGCGGTGAAATTAAGTTGCGCTAATGCACGGAGTGTTTAGTTCGTTTGTGGAGCTATAATTTTTTGGGAGATGAGTATGATTTTCGGGCGCGTAAAGCCGCTTGATGCGATCTTGGCTACGGCTGAGAAAAAATCGCTCACGCGCACGCTGGGGGCTTTTCAGCTTACCATGTTGGGCATTGGTGCCATTATTGGTACCGGCATTTTTGTTTTGACGGCTGAGGCTGCAAATAAGGCCGGCCCTGCGATGATGATTAGCTTTGTCATCGCCGCCGTGGTTTGCGGACTGGCGGCATTATGTTATTCTGAATTGGCATCAATGGTGCCCGTTTCAGGGTCAGCTTACACCTATAGCTATGCCACTTTTGGCGAAATTATTGCGTGGATTGTAGGTTGGGCGCTTGTTCTTGAATATGCCATTGCCGCTTCGGCTGTGTCAGTTGGCTGGTCCGGATATATGGTTGGGTTGGTCGAAAACATATTCGCGATAGAGGTCGGTAATGACTTCGTTGCGGGGCCGTTTGACGCGAATCCTGGCATTATTAACGTGCCCGCTATGCTCATAGCGTTGCTATGCATGGCGCTATTGTTGATTGGAACCAAGGAAAGCGCGCGCTTTAACGCAATCTTGGTAGCCATCAAGGTATCGGCCCTCATGCTCTTTCTTGTTTTGGCATTGCCAGCAATGAACGCAGAAAACTTCCAGCCATTTAGCCCGAACGGTTTTTTTGCGAAGGAAGTGGTCGATCCGATTACGAATAACATGGTCACGGTCGGCGTTGCGGCTGCGGCGGCTTCTATTTTCTTTGCTTATGTTGGTTTTGACGCCGTTTCGACAGCAGCAGAAGAAACAATAAATCCGCAGCGGAACATCCCGATCGGTTTGATCGGTTCGCTGGCGATTTGCACCGTTATCTACATGCTGGTTGCGGCCGGTGCGACCGGCGCTGTTGGGGCTCAGCCTGGTGGTGAGCTGTCGCAATCGAAAGAAGCTTTGGCTTTCGTGCTGAATGAAATTGGTCATGGCTGGGCCGGTAAGCTCGTTGCTATTTCAGCCGCCATTGCATTGCCGTCGGTTATCTTGATGATGATGTTCGGCCAAACCCGCATCTTTTTTGTGATGGCGCGTGACGGTTTGCTGCCTGACGTCTTTTCCAAGCTTCACCCGAAATATGGAACGCCGCATGTGGTAACGATATGCACAGGTGTATTTGTGGCCTTGTTTGCGGCGCTTTTCCCTGTGGGTAAATTGGCTGACATTTCAAACTCTGGCACCTTGTTCGCATTCTTCACGGTTGCTGTCGGTGTCATGATTTTGCGTCGGACCAATCCCGACCGCCCCCGTCCATTCCGCACACCTTTGTATTTCTTGGTTTGCCCCTTGGCTGCGGTGGGTTGCGTGTTCCTGTTCTTCCAACTTTCAGGTTACACGGAACTTATGTTCCTAGGATGGACAACAATTGGGTTGGTCGTGTATTTCTTATACAGCCGTCGGCGCAGCCATGTTGGCCGAGGAATTGCGTAACGTTATCCAGCTGAAAAGCGGTTTAACGGCAATGTCGTGATTTAGTGACCAAATAACAAAAGGACAGGGGCGCTTCGGTGCCCCTTTTCTTTGCCTTAATTGCGCGGGTTTGTGGGCAGGGGCAATGTGGTGCCGGGGCGCGTGAACAGCTTCCCCTTTTCGCACCACAGCACAAGGCCAAGCGCCACCAGCCCGCAGCATAGGAACCCAAGCGCCACCGGATAGACCGTGCCGTCAAACTGCTGCCCGATAAATGCCCCAAGCGATGCCGAAAGCAATGTGCGGACGAAAGTCTGAAAGGACGAAGCCGCCCCTGCGACATGACCAAAGGGGGTCATCGCAATCGACGAGAAGTTGGAGCCGATAAAGCCAATCATCGCCATGTTACCGGTCAGCAATATCAGGAAGATTGGCAAGGATGTTGGTGCAAATTTGGCCGCAAGCAATTGCAACGCGCCCAAGGCGATAAAGGTCAACAAAGCGGTCTGCGAAACGCGGCGCGCGCCAAAACGTTCGACGATGCGCGAATTGGTGAAGTTGGACACCGCGATGCCAATGGCGATGATTGCAAATCCAATGGTAAAGAAATCCGCCGCGTTGAACACCTTGTCGAACATCTGCTGCGAACTGTTGAGATAGCCGAACAAAGCGCCCTGCGTAACGCCGGCGCCAATCATATAGCCAGCAGCGTTGCGGTTGAGGAAAACAATCTTCCACGCCTTGGCGAGCGCCTTTGGTTGGATGGGAATGACATTTTCGGGGGCCAAGGTTTCCGGCAAGCGCAGATAGACCCAGATAGCGGCGATGACCGCCATGAAGGCCATCAGGTCAAAAATAACCCGCCAGCCAGCGAAAAGCAGCACCAACTGGCCAATGGTCGGCGCGACAATTGGGACGATCATGAAGATGAGGAAGATGGTCGACATACGCCGCGCCATGGCGTCGCCTTCAAACTGGTCCCGTATGACCGAGATCACAAGAACGCCCATCGCCGCAGCTAATAGCCCATGGATAAAGCGCATGATCAGCATGGTTTCAAAATCAGGTGCAAAGGAACATGCCAAAGAAGCGATCCCCGAACCAATAATTGCGATCAACAATATCGGCTTTCGCCCATAACGGTCGGACAATGGACCGTAAATGAGTGCACCGATTCCTGTGCCAGCCAGAAAGGTTGAGATGATATATTGGATCTGATTCGGCTCGGTAAGGTGAAGGCCGCGCACCATAGCCGGAAAGGCGGGCAACATCGCGTCGATGGCCAGCGCATTGAGCGCCATAAGCGACGACATCATAACGGTCAGCTCGCGCGGACCGATGGACTTATGAACGGGAGTCTGGGTTGGCATTTTGTCGCTATGCGGCAGCGGCCACCATTTTGCCACCCCTAGGGTCAGGACCAGTTAAACGCGCCTTCGCGGTTTGAGGCCATTTCGACGCCGCGATGATGGATTTAAGTGGTCCTGACCCTAAATAAGTCCCGAGCTGCGCATGCTGCTGAAACCGTTTTTGCCAATGATGATGTGGTCGTGCACGGCTATTCCAAACTTTTTCCCCGCATCCGCAATGTCACGCGTCATTGCGATATCTTGGCGGCTCGGCGCGCTGTCTCCGCTGGGATGGTTATGGACAAGAATAATCGCTGCCGCACCAAGGTCCATCGCCCGTCGGATGACTTCGCGCGTATAAATGGCAGCTTGGTCGACGGACCCCTCGCTCGCTACCTCGTCCCGGATCAGCATGTTTTTGCTGTTGAGATAGAGCGTGCGCACGCGCTCAATTGTCAGATGCGCCATGTCGGCGCGCAGATAATCCAGCAACGATTGCCACGACGACAATATCGGCAGTTCGCGCACGGGCGCACTCAACAGGCGAATTGCCGCCACTTGGACTATCTTCAACGCCGCAACGCTGGTTTCGCCCATCCATTTTTCTTGCAGGATACTGTCGGCATCGGCGGTCAACAAAGCCGACAGGCTGCCATAACGGTGAATTAAATCCTTCGCGATCTGCTTGGTATCTCGCCGTGGAATGGCGAGTGCAAGGAGATATTCGATCAATTCATGGTCGTGCAGGCTCTCGCCATTTTTCTCCAGCAAGCGTTTACGCAAACGCGCACGGTGGCCCGTGCCATGATGTACCGTCTTGTCCGCAATATCCTGCATTGCTGCTATCCTCTTGTGACAAAACCCTTTTCTGTGATTTTTTCATGTGGTGCAAGTCACATCACGCAAATGCCGTTGCAACCCGTCGCCCTTTCCCGCATTTGAGTGACATGCAGGATGCTGCCGACGAAACACCGACGGGCGATGTCAATGTGCAGCCCGATAAAGGCGCACAGTGGCAGCGACGCATTTTCGGCGGCGTCGGCATCTTGCTCGCGCTGTTGTTGCTGTTTGCATGGGGCCAGCGTAACAATATTGCGGACCATTTTGTGCAAAATGCGTTTGCAGAGCGTGGTATCAAGGCGCGCTACACAATCGACACCATCGGTTTTCGCACCCAGCGTATCCGCGATCTTGTCATCGGTGATCCGGCCCGCCCTGACCTGACCGCAAAGCTGGTCGAAATCAACATGGCCTTGAACTTCTCCGGCGCACAGGTGCGGGACGTCCACGCGGACGGCGTGATGCTGCGTGGGCGTTATGCCGATGGCACATTGTCCTTTGGTGAACTCGACAAATTCATCGACCCAAAGTCCGCCGACCCGTTTGAGTGGCCCGATATCGCGGTAAGCATTAAGAACGCCCGCGCGCGGTTTGATACACCTTGGGGTGTCATGCATGCAGGCCTTAATGGCAGCGGCCTGCTGCGAAACCGATTTGCAGCCAAGCTGTACCTGCGCGCACCAGTTATTTCGGCGAGGGGATGTACTGCGGCGGACATGAAATTTGATGGTAAACTGCTGCTCGAATGGCGTGAACCGCGTTTGATTGGGCCAATTACGGCCACCAATGCAAAGTGCAGCAGTTTAGGCATCGCGCTGGTCGCGCCGCGTTTTGACACTAATCTCAAGCTGTCCGAACGGCTTGATGCTTGGGACGGCAGCTTCGCTTATGCCGCAGATGGGCTCAGAATATCGCAAGCTCAGTTGCAGGGCATGTCCGGCATATTATCGGTCAATGGCAAATTGGCGCGCACCAATTTCGACTTTACGATGGACAAGGGGGGGCTGCGTTCGGGCCCATTGTCGATGCGCCAGTTGGTTTTGGACGCCAAGGGAACAGCGGGGCTTGCCAATGGCCGCATGGCTTTGTCGGCGCGCGGCGCAATGTCTATCGGCAATGGCGCATTGGACCGTGGCACCCTTCCGAGCCTGCAGGGTCTAGCCGCGCAAACCAAGGATACGCCAATTGGGCCAATTGTCGCCCGCATTATGCCCGTCGTGGAACGCGCTGGCGATCAATTCTCCGCGCGGCTCGGCTTTGATGTCTATCAGGATTTTCAGGGCCGCCGCGGGGCCAAATTTGCCAATCTTGCCGTGACCAGCGTGTCAGGCGTCCGTCTGCGGCAGAGCGGTTCTGTTGGCATGACAGGCACTGCATCGGGCTGGCGACTGGACGCGCCTGCGCAATTGGCGCTGTCCGGACCTTATGTGCCGGCCACTACCCTTCGCCTTGCGCAATCGGGGCAGGCTTGGTTGGGTAACCTTTTCATCGCGCCTTATGCTTCCGGCGGGGCAAGCCTATCGGTGCCAAAGCTTGCGTTCAACATTGCGCCTGATGGTGCTTGGCGCTTTGCGGGGCAGGCGCGGATGTCCGGACCGTTGCCGGGTGGATTCGTAAATGGTCTAAATATGCCGATATCGGGGCGTTATGATGCTGGGGCCTTCACCTTGTATGACGGCTGCCAAAATGTCCGCTTTGACGCATTGCGGCTATCGAGCTTAGCCTTGCGCGGCCAGTCGCTGCGCTTATGCCCCGACGCAGGACGGCCAATGTTGATCTTGCGTGATGGCAACATGCGTTTTTCGGCCAATGTCGCAGACTTCAAAGCTTTGGGCACGCTTGGCAGCGCGCCCCTCGCTGCGCGCAGCAGCAGCGTCCGTTTCAGCCTGACCGACGGTTTTGCAGCCAAAGACGTCGTCGTTGAATTGGGCCAACCCGACGCGCGGTCTATCTTCAACGTGGCAAGCTTAAATGGCAGTTTTGGGGAAGGCGGCGCTTCGGGAATATTGACTGGCGGCGCGGGGCAGATTGGCAATGTACCTCTGCTGATTGAGGCCGCATCGGGCGAATGGCGCTACCTTGCCGAGACGCTGACGCTCAACGCGCGGCTGAATGTGTTGGATGCGGATCAGGTCGACCGGTTCATGCCTATGCTGGTGCCGGATATGCGGCTGTCGCTCGAAAACAACATCATTACCGCGACCGGCCATTTGGTCGAACCAACCACCAGTATGCGTGTGTCAGATGTCGATATCCGGCATGATTTAGGTAATAACAGCGGCCGCGCCTTGCTCGCTGTGGACGACCTGCGCTTTAATGAAGGCTTCCAACCCGACTTACTCACGGCGCTTGTCTTGGGCGTCGCCGCCAATGTCTATGGTAGCGTCTCGGGCGATGGCCGTATCGAGTGGGACACATTAGGGGTGCGCAGCACTGGCCGGGTTGCGACCCGCGACATGAACTTGGCCGCTGCCTTTGGCCCGGTCGAGAGACTGACGACCGAGGTGATATTCTCCGACCTTTTGGGCCTGGAAACCGCATCGGGCCAAATCGCAACGCTTGGGTCGGTCAACCCAGGCATTCCTGCACTGGGCGGAACGGTCAGCTACCGTTTACTGCCCAATCGGCAGGTAGCGATTGAATCTGGGCGCTGGCCATTTGCGGGCGGAGAATTGGTGCTTGAACCAACTGTCCTCGATTTTGGGGTTGAGTCCGAACGCCGCTTAACCTTCCGCGTCATTGGTGTTGATGCGGAAAAGCTGCTGGCTGGATATGATTTTCAAAATCTGCGCGTGACCGGGGTCTTTGACGGGGTTTTGCCGATGGTGTTCAACCAAGATGGCGGCCGCATCGTCGGGGGCGCTCTCGTGTCGCGTGCTGGCGGTGGGGAGGTTAGCTATCTCGGTGAACTTGCCTATGAAGATATGGGTAGGTTCGCCAATTATGCCTTTAACGCCTTACGCTCGATCCGCTACTCCACGCTGACTATTGGCGTGGGGGGAGACCTTGGCGGGGAAATTGTCACGGACATCAGCTTTACAGGCTTGCAACAGGGCGCATTGGCCAAACGCAACTTCATCACGCGGCAACTGGCGCGTATCCCGATAAAATTTAACGTCAGTGTGACTGCGGAGTTCCTGAAACTTATCGGCTCTATCCGGGGGCTTTATGACGCCAATTATGCGGCGGACCGCGATCTGCAATATTTGCTGGAAGAGCAGAAACAGCAGGACGCAAAACCGGAGGCGAAAGAAACTAAGGACAAACCAGTATATGAATGAACCATTCAGCATAGGGAAAGCGAACATGGCGCAAAACCGCGATCAATTGACGAACCGCACGGACAATGCGATTCGTCCCAACATGAAAAAAAGGATATTGTTGTGCACGCCGTTGATGGCGTCAGTTCTGACGGGATGCGTGCAGGTCACGGCGCCCGACAAGCCAATTGTCATCAACCTCAACATCGCGATCCGGCAGGAAATATTCTACAAGCTAGGCCCCGCGTCTCAAAAAGTGATTGAAAATAATCCAGGAGTATTTTGATGAGAGATTCTGTTGAAATGATCATCGCAGCGGTGTTGCTGGGTACGACCGCAACCAGCGCAATGGCCTTTCAGTCAGGGCGAGACCCTGCCTATCAAACTGCGCGGGAAAGCGGCCTGGTGGGCGAAAAATCAGACGGTTATCTCGGCTTTGTCGTTCCGCCTTCGTCGGCGGTTCGTGCCTTGGTCGAGGATATTAACATCAAGCGTAAGGCCGTGTATTCGAAGGAGGCTTTGGCAAATGGTGCAACCGTTGAAGAAATGGCGTTGCGCACGGGGTGCCGTTTGATTGCGGAGCGCACCGTTGCCGGTGAAAAATACCAGACACCGTCGGGTGCGTGGAAAACCCGAGACGATAGCCCGCCGCAATTGGACGCGCGTTGCCCGCAGTAAGACTGACCACATAGTTTGGACGGGCCGTAGCAGGGATGCTGCGGCCTTTTCTATTGCGTCGCAACATTCTTGCAGGCGCGCTGTTGACTTGGCGCGGGGGCTCTCCTAAAGCGCCCGTGCCTAGGCGGGGTTTGCCCGATTTCGAGGTGGTTTCCCTTGTTTAGAAAGGCCGGAATCACATGAATTCAAATAATCCCGGGCAGGACAATGACGGCACAAGTGACGCTCGGCTCGATTCGTTAGATTTGCAGCTGAAAGCGGCGCGGAAGGCCGAAGCGGTTCGCGCTGGTAAGGATCAGGTTCCGGCCAAAGGAATGCGGCAAGGGAACAGGGTTTTGACCGAGCTGATTGCGGGTCCTGCTGGTGGTGCTTTGGTTGGCTGGGTCTTGGACCGCTGGCTGGGTATCGCACCTGCGCTCCTGTTGACGTGCATGTTTTTGGGCATCGCGGTCGCCTTCAGGAATATTATAAAGATTTCAGCTGAGCGTCCGGACTAAACCGGGCGCTTGACGTGTATTTAACAGGGTAGTGAACGTGGCAGGCGAAAGCGGCAAAATCGATCCGATGTACCAGTTCAAGATTGAGCCGCTCGCGCAGCTTGAACTTGCTGGTTATGACGTCTCCTTCACCAACTCTTCGTTGTTCATGGTGCTTGTCCTTGGCGCTTTATGGCTGTTCATGGCGGGCGGAATGAAGCGCGAGATGGTTCCTGGTCGCTGGCAAATGGCTGTCGAAGGTGTGACTGGCTTCATCAACAACATGCTGACCGCAAATGTCGGTCCCGAAGGCAAGAAATATGTGCCTTTGGTGTTCTCGTTGTTCATGTTCATCCTGATGGCTAACTTCATGGGCATGATGCCGTTCGGTATCGTCCCCGGCGTGCATCCTTTCACGATCACAAGCCATTTGACCGTTACCGCCGTGCTGGCGCTGTTCAGCTTTGGCACCGTATTGGTCGTTGGCTTTTGGCGGCATGGCCTGCATTTCTTCAGCCTGTTTGTTCCACAAGGTACGCCATTGGCATTGATGTGGCTGATCCCGGTCATTGAACTGTTCTCATTCATGATTCGCCCATTCAGCCTTGCGCTGCGTTTGTTCGTCGCAATGACCGCAGGGCACATCTTGATGAAGGTGCTTGCCGGATTTGTGATTAACGGTTTGAACGCAGAAGCCGCTTGGGTGCCGCTGATTGTCAGCTTCCCAGCCTTTATCTTGATGATTGGTATTACCCTGCTTGAACTGCTCGTTTGTGCTATTCAGGCGTATGTTTTTGCACTTTTGACGTCGCTGTACATCAACGACGCCGTCAATTTGCACTAAGATTTCAACCACTAAGTTTTATTTTTAACAGGAGTTATTATCATGGACGCAGAAGCAGCCCAAATGATCGGTGCCGGTCTGGCAGCAATTGGTGCCGGTATCGCCGCTGGCGGTGTTGGTAACGTTTTTAGCTCGTTCCTTCAGGGCGCGTTGCGTAACCCAGCAGCAGCTGACAGCCAGCAGGGCCGTCTGTTCATCGGCTTCGCCGCCGTCGAACTTCTTGGTCTGCTCGCGTTCGTTATCGCGATGATCCTGATCTTCGTTGCCTAATTGACGGTTTCGCCCCGGCAACCGCCGGGGCATTTCCTCAATAGGATGAGCGCGTAATATGCCACAAATTGCCCAGATT
>NZ_JBIIBA010000003.1:0-123909 GCF_044239665.1 Sphingorhabdus sp. | reverse complement strand
CGACATCGCATAATCGAGATAGCTCGACTTCATTTCATCGACAATGTCGACCGGTGAAATGTCTGATGGGTCCAAGGTAACTGTGTCGTCGGTCACGCCGCGATAATCCTTATATTTTTATAATGACTGAACTCTAGACCCAACGCGCCGAAATGGCCACATGCGACTGCCCTAATTGCGCTTTTTTCACCAGCTTATCCACAGATTCACACCTTGGTGGCGGTTAGGGTGCTATCAGGCTTCCGTTATATGCAAAAATTTGCCCGCTTTGTTCCGGTTTCAGTCCATGGAGCACATTGAGCATGTCTCCAGCGGCGCGGGCAGGGGTGAAGCGTTCATGCGCGGGATTGCCCTTGAATGGGGCGCTGAGTGCCGTCTCGACGGTACCGGGATGTAGGCCAACGACAACGGATTGCGGATTTTTACGCTGCCATTCGATCGCGATATTGCGGATAAACATATTGAGTGCAGATTTTGATGCACGATAGCTGTGCCACCCGCCCAAGCGATTGTCGGAGATGCTGCCCACCCGCGCGGACAAGGCCGCAAAACAAATCGGGCCTTGCTTCGCCATGATAGGCAGGAAGTGCTTGGCGACTAGAGCAGGCCCGACCGCGTTGATGCGAAAGTTTTCCATCATCCAGTCAGGATCAAGCTCGCGAAGGCTCTTCTCCGGACCTTTTTGGGTTGAATGCAGCACTCCAGTCGCAACAATGACCATGCTTATGGGAGGATATGTTCCCGCTAAAGAAGCGGCGGCGGCCGCAATACTAGCCTCGTCCATTATGTCCAAAAGCGGGTCGCTCTCGCGATGAAGCCGGATGACTTGGGCATAATTTGGATCTTGTTCCAAAGCATCTGCCAGCGCGGCCCCAATGCCACCACGCGCGCCAAAAATCATTGCACTACTTTCACCCACTTGTTTTTTGCTCCGGTTCGTTCAACGGGAATTCATGCAATGGCGCTAAGGCAATTGCACAGACGATAGCAAGGTCCTATAAACCGACCTTTAGAAGGCCCAAGGCTTAATAATTAGCGGAGAGTTACATGAAACTGGTTTCAAAATTTGCCCTCGCTTTGTCGTTGGTAGCGGTGTCTGCCGCGCCTGCCGCATTTGCGCAGTCCGATGAAAAGCCCAAGAAGGAAAAAAAGGGTAAGGCAGCGGCAGCAGCGCCAAAGAAAAATTACTCCAAACCTTTCATCGCCGCTTATGTCCCTGTGGCGGATTTATTAAACAAAGCCAAGAATCCTGTGGCTGCTAAGGCAGAATTTCCAAAGGTTGTTGCTGCCATCGGCAATGACGATGACCGTTACGAAGCAGGCATATTGGCCATTAACATCGGCGCGGTGTCAAAGGACCTAGCGTTTCAAGAGCAGGGCATCGATTTGTTGCTTGCATCTGCATCAACCCCTGCCGATTTCAAGAGGGAATATACGTTCCGTAAGGGTGCCATTGCATATGATGGCAAGAGATTTGCAGATGCCGAAAAAAATATGATCGACGCCTATAATTTGGGGCACCGCACGAATAATATTGAGTTTCTGATTTCCAACGCCATGTCGCAGCAGAACAAGGATGCAGACGCGGTCGCATGGATCGGCAAGGCTATTGATGCCAGCAAGGCCGCGGGTTCGGTAAACAAGACGTATTTCGTGCGTGCCGCCATCCTGTCCGCCAAGGCGAAGAACTACGCCGGTGCGGCTAATTTTTATAAAGATCTGATCGTTCTGGAAAATAACTCGGATTATTGGCATGATGCGCTTGCGTTTTTTGACCGCTCGCGTGACTTCAATCCAGAAGAAACGCTGGACATCATGCGTTTAATGCGCGCCACCGATGGCATTCGCTTTCAACAGGAATATGCAGGATATCTCGACAGCCTGAGTTATATCGGTGTGCGTTATCCCGCAGAAGCTGTTTCCGTGCTAGAAGAAGGATTCGCCAAGGGTTTGATCTCGCGTAACAATGTGACGTTCAGCGAGCGGTATAACGAAGCGAAGGCACGTCTTGCAGAAGACACGCGCACCTTGGCCGGGACAATCGCTCCCGCGAAAGCAAGTCCGAGGGGCATGTTAGCCTCGCTTACCGGCGACTCCTTCTTTTCGCATAAGGATTACAAGACCGCGAAGGAACTGTATGAATCGGCGTTGAGCAAGGCACCCGTTTTAGACAAGGATGGGGGTGACCAGACGGACCGCACACGTTTCCGCCTTGCCATGTCAAAGACGATGCTCGGCGATTATGCGGGTGCGAAGGCCGATTTCGCTATGATCACGGGTGCGAACCGCAAGGCAATTGCCGAATATTGGGTGGTGTTCATTAACCACCGTGCCAATGCCGCAGCAACGCCAGCTGCGGCAGCGCCAGTCACCTGAGATTTCACCTATAAAGTAAAAAGGGCCCGCGCAATCGGGCCTTTTTTTATGCCTGGCGAATAGGGACGCCGGGCTCGTCTTTGGCCGTGCGGATCGTCAGCGATGTTTTGACGCTGGTCACATTGGGTGCTGACGTCAGTTTTGAGGTCAAAAATTCCTGAAAGGACTGAAGATCGCGTGCTACAATCTTCAAAATAAAGTCAATTTCTCCATTGAGCATGTGGCACTCACGCACATCTGGTAATGCGCGGACATGTTGTTCAAACGCCTTTAGGTCGTCCTCAGCCTGGCTTTTTAGGCTCACCATGGCAAAAACGGTAATGGTGTAGCCCAGCGCGCTTGCGTCCACATCGGCATGATAGGATTTGATCGTACCCGATTGCTCAAGCGCGCGCATACGGCGTAAACAGGGCGGCGCGGTCAAACCGACCTTGGTCGCGAGCTCAACATTGGTTATGCGACCATCAGCCTGCAATTCGGCCAAAAGCTTCATATCTATCGCATCAAGGTTCGTATTAGCCATGATTTGGTAATTTCCATTTCTATTCTGCCTCATGCTTATAATATAATTATGCTGCATTGCAATTGTCCCATAGTGTGACGCCTCCAAATTGCCGCTTTCGCGCGGCCGAGATCACGTTTAACGCGCGATCATTGCGGGCACCCGTCCATTGGGAATGAATATCATTGCGTTTTGACGATCGTCTTGAAACCACCTTGCGTCAGACCGACGATCCGGCTTTGGGGCTGCCTACCAAATGGCAGTTGCTGTTGGATATACTCGCACAGAATTCGCAGGATTTTGACCCAGAATTGGTCGTGCTCGGTTTGCAAAAAGTGCGGCATTTCATGGATACTATTCCCGCTGATATTCGCGAGCAAATAGTTCGTGCATTGGCAGGGCGGCTTCAATCTGTGCCTTTAATGTTGCTGTTATCTGGCGATGTCCCCGCTGTTGCATCGGCTGCGATCCGTGGGGCGCAATTGGATGATCACGAATGGGCAGAGATTGTGCCGCAACTATCGACGCGGGCGCGTGGGTTTTTAAGCAGCCGTCGCGATCTTGGCCCAATGACTTTGCGCGCCCTGAATGACTGGTCTTCCGCCGTTTTTGTGCTGCCGGGCGAAGCGCCCGATCCATCTACGCCTGACGCCACATTAGAGCCCGTCGTTCCCGCGCTGGAAACATCAGCATCCGATCAGCGCAAAGAAGAGCAGTTCGATGTTACGATAGACCCCATCGATGTGATCCGATTTGAGGCAGATGAATATGGTACAATTTGCTGGGTAGAAGGCGCGCCTTTGGGCGCGATTGTTGGCGTTGATATTGCTGAACCTGCTTTTGATGATGGTCCGGGGCCAGATGCCTATGGAGCGGCGGCCTTCCGACAGAAAATGCCGCTGGAAAATGCGCGCATGCGGCTGTGTGGCGCTCCTGCTATTGCTGGGGACTGGCGCATAAACGCCGTTCCGTTTTTCGATGGTCTAAGTGGACGTTTCAATGGCTATCGTGGTATTTTGCGGCGACCCAATCTCTCCGAAACTGCGGTAATTCCGAAAAATTACGCCGATGACGCCGAACATATTCAGCAGCTATTGCATGAACTGCGCACACCTTTAAGCGCCATCATCGGTTTTTCCGAAATCATCGAGCAGCAGCTTTTTGGGCCGGTGACGGAGGATTATCGGATTTTGGCGGGCAACATTCTGCATGATGCAGGACGGTTGCTGTCTGGCTTTGACGATCTGTCCATCGCGGCGACGATCGAAACTGGAACCTATGTTGCCGAAGAAGGGGTGACGGAATGTGACTGGCTTTCGCAGAAACTTGCTGATCGCTTGCATGGACTGACTGATTTGCTTCAGGTTAGGCTCAACCTTGTCCACGCCGACGCGGTTCGGCCTTTTGCAGTTGACCATCAAACGGCGGAGCGCCTGTTTTCGCGTTTGTTGTCGGCGGTAATGATTGGCTGTGAACCCGGAGAAGTGCTTGATGGCCGTTTTCGAACGGAATTAGGCCTTCATGCTACCAATCGTTTTGTGCTGGCTCTGCCTAAGAAGCTGCTCGATCTTGATGAAAGTGCGCTTTTGGGTTCAGGGCTAGGATCGATCGACGATAATGATGCGGCCCCTTTGCTCGGTTTGGGTTTCTCTCTGCGACTTGTGCGCAGCCTCGCGCGGAGCCTGGGCGGGGATTTACGATTTTATCATCAAGCGCTCATAGTGTCCGTCCCAGCCGTAAGCGATGGACGGTCAAATTACAAAAATGGGGAGCAGGAATGAACGAAAACAAGATCGCCGACCAAATTGCGTCTATTATGTAAGATAAAGACTTGCGCATTCTCCTAAAGTTCGGCTATCGGCGCGCAGGTAGTTGGCGAGCCGGTCAGGGCCTGTAGCTCAGTTGGTTAGAGCTGGCCGCTCATAACGGCTAGGTCGGGGGTTCGAGTCCCTCCGGGCCCACCAGTTTCGCACCGCGAAGTTGGCAGGCAGCCAGCCGCGCGGACATTGTTATACCAGTGATCCCATGTCGGGGAGTAGCGCAGCCTGGTAGCGCATCTGGTTTGGGACCAGAGGGTCGCAGGTTCGAATCCTGTCTCCCCGACCATTTTTTTCCTGTGATGTTGATGTTTGACGTTAGTCGGACATTTTGCTGGAGGCATCAGCCTTTGTGCTATGCGCGTTAGGGCGCGCATATGCTCTGCATTGCGAACGGCCTTGAGGCCAGTTGACGGGCATCCTGCGGGAACAATGGTGGCTTTTCAATGTTAGCTATTCGGACACACTGCCTGCGAGTCCTCCCTTTGTTAGTTCGGTGTGTCCAACCTGACCGATGGAGCGCAGCGCCAAAATATGGCTGCGAAATCACTACAGAACCGCGATGTATTGATCGCCATTTTGCTTACGCGGCCATCGCACCTCTATTATTTGCTTTCGTAATGCCGTTCACAAACTGGTTCGTGCATGTGTCCCAGCAAAATTGGGCCCCATAATTTGCAGCATCGGCACGATCAAGCAACAGCGCGCCGTTGATCGCCTCTGCCAGATCGGGCTTAAGGCAGCCAATCGGGCGGCCCAAATTACCCTGCGGTTCGCGACCCTCGGCCCCGATAATGTCCAGTGGCCCCTGAACGGGATAACCAGCCACCGGAACGCCAGTTGCCAGTGCCTCAAGCATGACAAGACCGAAGGTGTCGGTTTTGCTGGGAAATACGAAAACATCGGCAGAAGCATAAATGCTGGCCAGTTCCGCGCCATGACGTGTGCCGAGAAAGACGGCGTCGGGATATTGCGCCTGAAGATGCGCGCGGGCAGGGCCGTCGCCGACCACGACCTTCGTTCCCGGGACATCGGCGGTAAGAAAGGCCTCAAGATTCTTTTCTATCGCCACTCTTCCGACCGACAATAATATCGGCTTTTTAAGATGCTTTAAGCTTGGATGCTCGGGCTGGGCTGGATGGAACAGGCTATGATCAATTCCACGCGACCAAAGTTGTGTGGGCTGTATGCCCCGGCTTTCCAGCTCGTCCCGCAGGCTTTGTGTCGCCGTCAAGATCGCCCGTGACCCTTTATGGAATTTACGCATGATGGGCCAGATGAAGTCCGGTGACAGTCGCGTCCGTGCGGCGACATATTCGGGAAATCGGGTATGAAAAGCCGTTGTGAAAGGCACGTTGTTCTTTATGCACCATGCGCGCGCGCTCCAGCCAATGGGGCCTTCGGTTGAGATATGGACAATGTCGGGGCTGAACGCTCCTAGCGCCTTACGCACGCCGAAACGCGGAGCTAGCGCTAAACGTATTTCCGGATAGCCGGGGCAGGGAATGGTCGTGAACCTGTCAGGTGCGACAACCTCAACCGTATGTCCGCGCGCTTTCAAGCGGCTTATCGTTTCGGTTAAAGTGCGCACTACACCGTTGACTTGTGGTGCCCAAGCGTCCGTCGCGATAGCCAACCTCATGCTACGACGACCGCTTGCTTCACTGCGCGATCGCGGACATGCGCTGCCCAGTCGATGATGGACATTGTCCCGTCCTTGGCTTCCGTTAATGCGGTGCAGCTTTCAACCCAATCACCGTCATTATAGTAAGTAATGGATCCAAATTGGCGGATTTCGGCGCAATGGATATGACCGCAGACTACGCCTTGCACGCCTCGCTGCGATGCCTCTCGTGCAACAACTTCTTCATATTGGCCAATATATTGTACGGCATTTTTAACACGCTTTTTTAAGTAAGATGAAAGTGACCAATATGGCAGGTTGAACCTGCGCCGAACGGCATTGAGGACGATATTGGCCTTCAACAGCAATGTATAAGCCTGGTCCCCCAGAAAGGCGAGCCAACGGGCATATAGGACAATGCCGTCAAAAGCGTCGCCGTGCGTGACAAGCAAATTGCGCCCGTCAGCAGTGGTGTGGATCGCCTCCAGCTGCACCTCTACGCCCCCAAAGCTGAGGCCTGCATAGTCACGGAACATTTCGTCATGGTTTCCGGGAATGTAGATGACGCGGGTACCCCGATGCGCCATTTTTAACACCCGGCGAATAACTTCATTATGTTGGTCCGGCCAATACCAGCCCTTACGCAAGCGCCAACCGTCCACAATGTCGCCAACCAGATATAGCGTGTCGCACTCAACCGAATGCAGAAAATCGCTCAGCAACCCCGCCTGACAACCGGCAGTACCAAGGTGCACGTCGGATATCCAAATGGTGCGCAATTTCATCTTTGGCTGAAAACTTCGCGGCTCAGGCTTATCGAACCATGTTGGCAGCTTGGGCCGCGTGTCATCATGTTCAAGGCGCGGCGTGTCGATTGTTCCGGTGTCGCTAAATGCTGTATATGTCATCTGTTTTTACCCCCATCAGATGTATTTTGGGTAGCTGTTCGATGGGTCAGGTGCGTTGCAGATCGATGACAGTTTTCTTGCCATCGATCTTATATCAACCCAGTTACTCAATGACGGGAACCTCTGCATCCGCAAGCTTCAACCCCATCGCCTTTGCAAGGCTAGGGGCATTAGGTAAATTCCATGGCCGTTTGATGCGTTTACCATGCTGTTTTTGTATAATATTTATGGCTAAAATGTTACGGTCACGCGCCTCGCATCCACGCTTCATTCACATCATTACATTTTTATGACATTAATATTGCACTGGTGTCATGAAAGTGTAACATTGCATCGAGGATAAGGAGAGACGCTATGAAAATGTTGTTGTTAGGCGCTTTAGTCGCCGGAACTATTTCAGTTGCAGCCCAGGCTCAACCGGACGCAGTTAGCGAAATTTCATACCCGAAAGGCTCGATTGGATATGAGGCCCTGATGCGCGGCGATAATGCGCGCGCGATCTCCCAGATCATTACGAGCGATCAGGTAAGCAAGCATGACCCTGCAAAGCTACTTAACCTTGGACGCGCTTATGCGCGAATGGGGCAGACTGAGCAAGCAGCGGGATATTTCAAGTCCGCAATGCAGGCTCGTGAAAGCGTGGACTTGGTTCTAGCTGATGGTCGCGTGATGAATTCCAAGGTTGCGGCACGCGAGGCATATATTAATCTGCAAAGGCGTGTAGCTTCGCGCTAGGTCGCGGCCACGCAAGTTAAGTCGCGGCAAGGATGGTCCGCATGAGGTAACACTGAAAAGGGCGAGCCGTGAAGGCTCGCTTTTTTCATTTCTGTGGATGCATGGCCGCAATAGCCGCCTATCCACTTATTGTCATATTACTGACGCAAAACATTCTTTGAACTGCAATGCAATACGCACGGACCTGTCATTGGTGCCCCCTATCGACGGCACGGTCAACGGGTGGGGCCTCAAGTTGATTCGTCGCTGGTCCGTTGCATCTGCCTATAACCGGGCATGTCATTTTTGTTGCGGAGATTAAGAATGTTTGACCCTAAATTGCGCGGCATCGTGTATGCGACAGCAGCAGCCGTCCTTGTAACTGGTTGTGGCGCAGACGATATCGCGTCGCCAGGTACCGGTGGTAACATCACCATCAACAACCCCGCTGCTCCTCCCCCTCCGCCACCCCCACCACCGCCACCTGCAACCGTAACGGCGGCAACAGGTTGCCCGACTATTTCTGACGCCCAGGGCCTGACAGACAGTGGCACTATTTCTGGCCCAACCGGCACCTATCGCGTCTGCACCTTGCCTGCGCAGATCAATACCAGCTCTACTTTGCCGAAGGTCACAGGCCTTTTATATCGTTTGGGTGGCCGCGTTGATGTGGGTACCGACCAAGGCGCAGCTTCCACCAACACGGCTGTAACCCTGACGATCGCACCTGGCGTTGTTGTTTTCGGAGGCACGGGCGTATCATGGTTGAACGTCAACCGCGGTAACCGTCTCAATGCAATCGGTACTGCTGCATTGCCTATCATCTTCACCAGCCGCGACAATGTTCTGGGCTTGAACACCGATAGCTCAATCGGTCAGTGGGGCGGCGTCGTTCTTAACGGCCGTGCACCGATCACCGACTGCCTTGCGCCAGCAGCGACACCAGGCACGACTGCTTGCGAGCGTCAGGTTGAAGGCGCAGTGGATCCAGCGCGCTATGGTGGTGCAAACTCGGCCGACAACAGCGGTCGTTTGAGCTTTGTTCAAATCCGTTATTCTGGGTTTGTTTTGTCCGGGGACTCAGAGCTTCAAGCTTTGACAACTGGTGGCGTTGGTTCCGGTACGGTGTTGAATAACATTCAATCATTCAACAGCTCGGACGATGCTGCCGAATTCTTCGGTGGTAGCGTAAACATGAAGTATTTCGTTGCCGTCGGTGCCGATGATGACAATCTCGACACAGATACCGGCGTTAAGGCCAACTTCCAATATGTGATTGCAGTTCAACGTCAAGGTGCGGGCGACTCAATGATCGAAGCAGACTCGGATAACGCTTTGGACGGCAACACGCCGCGTCAGAACACCCGCGTTGCTAACTTCACCTTCATCCAGCGTAGCAATGTTGGCAACCTATCCTCAATCCTGCTGCGCGGTGGCACCGATTACTCCTTGGTCAATGGCGTTATCGTAAGCCCGAACACGTCCTGCTTGCGCATTAGCCGCCCGCAGACAATTTCGGCCACTGCTGACGCGGCTATCGATGAAGCTGGTGCACCTCTGATCCGCTCGGTTGTGGCGCAGTGTGGCACACCAACATTCGTTGGATCGAACGGCGTTACTGCGGATCAAGTTTCTGCAGTATTCGGTTCGGGAAGCAACGGTAACAATAGCGCGTTCACGCCAAGCCTGACATCGTTGTTCATCAACGGTGCCAATGAAACGGCAGTGACTGCGTTTAATGCGAGCACGTTGAACGCCTTTTTCGATGCAACGACCTATGTCGGTGCGGTGAAGGATGCCAATGATACCTGGTACGCTGGTTGGACTTGCAACAGCGCGACGGCCACATTTGGCACAAGCGTAACCGGGCTTTGCACATCGCTCCCTACCTATTGATAGGCAGTCATTATTTGGGGTGGGGTGCAGGTTTAACCAAGCACCCCGCCCCATTTTTTACATAAGAAAAAGGGAATGAAAATGTTGAAGCCATTGGGGGCAATCAGCCTGTTGCTTTTAACGTCCGCACTTGTTGCGCCATCGTTGGCATTCGCGCAAAGCGCTGAGCCTGCGGCAGCAGAACCAGCGCCAGAAGCCACAACCACCGAAACTGCGGTTCAACCTGCAGAAGAGGAAGAAGTTGATGTCTCCATCGGCGGTGAAGAAATTGTTGTCCGTGGATATCTGGATCGCAACATTTCAAAAAATGCACCGCAAGTTGTATCGGTGCTTTCAGCTGCAGATATTGAACGGACCGGCGAAGGCGACATCGCGGGCGCGCTTTCGCGCGTAACCGGCCTAAGCGTTGTTGGCAGCGGCTTTGTGTATGTGCGTGGTTTGGGTGATCGTTACTCTTTGGCCTTGCTGAACGGATCGCCATTGCCGAGCCCTGAGCCGTTGAAACGCGTCGTTCCGCTTGATTTGTTCCCGACAAGCGTCATCGCTTCGTCACTGGTGCAGAAAACCTATTCCGCGAACTTCCCTGGCGAATTTGGTGGCGGCGTAATCAACTTGACCACTAAGGCAATTCCTCGCGAAACCTTCTTGACGATTAGCGCGGACGCTAGCGGTAATAGTGAAACAACCAATCAGCTTGGCTACACCTATTATGGTAGCTCAATGGATTGGAGTGGATTTGACAATGGCAACCGCGATTTGCGTCCTGCACTTGCTGCGTATCTGGCAAGCGGACAGCGCATCAGCGCCGGCGGAGTGAATACTCAAGAGATTGCAAATCAACTGGTTACTGGACGCAATGCCGTCGTGCAGCGTGACACTAAACTGCCAGCCAATGGTTCGGCAAATCTGACCGGTGGTACCAATTTTGACTTAGGTGATGATGCCACAATGGGTATCTTGTTCACCGCTGGCTACAGCAATAAATGGCGCACACGCGACACGTTGCAGCAGACTGCGTCGACATTAGACCTAAGTCAGAAAGAACTCGATTTTAACCGCGTGATCACCGACAACCGGATCGTCGTCAACGGCCTCCTCGGTTTTGGTATTGAGGCTGGCGAACAGAAAGTCCGTTGGACCAACGTGTTTATTCGCGATACGCTGAAACAAGCGCGTCTCGGCACCGGCACCCGGCAAAATCTCTCGCCGACGGCGACATTGTTGCAGCAGGATACTGCATGGTATGAACGCCAGTTGATTAACTCGCAGCTTGTTGGTGAATTCAAGCTTTCGTCTGATGTCAACTTTAGCTTCCGTGCTGGATACGCCAATTCACAGCGTGAAGCGCCGGATGAACTGAGCTTTGAATATTATCGCAGCAATCAGGCGTCTGATCCATTTGGTGCGGTATTCATTAACAGGCTGAACAATGGTCAGCAGGGTAGCGCTGAGGTAAGCTATTCTTATCTCAGTGAGGACCTCTGGTCTGGAAGCGCTGATCTGGCATTCAAAATCACGCCAGATATGACGGGTACGGTGGGATATGCTTATGCAAATACAAGCCGTCGCACCGAGCGTCGGGACTTTTTGTTCACCGCGCCGGGCGGCACACCCATTGTTTCGGCACTTTTCCGTCCAGATTTCTTGTTGCAGCCGGATGTCATTGATTTTTATAAAATCACATTGACTGATACCAATGAAGCCAACCCGGTGTTTGACGCCGGACTGCTTACACATGCTGGTTATGGCCAGATCCAGGCGTTTATCACGCCGGAAATCAGCCTGAATATCGGTGTGCGTTATGAAAAGGCGGAGCAAACTGTCTCACCTGTTCAGGTTTTCACTGTGCCGACCGCGTCTTTGGCTTCCACCAGTCTAAATCGTGCCTATTGGCTGCCCGCTGCGACTTTGACGTGGGACATTAACGAGCAGATGAAGTTCCGTGTGAGCGGTTCAAAGACAATTGCACGTCCGCAATTTCGTGAACTGATTTTCCAGAATTTCTATGACACTGACTCCAATCGCCTGTTCCGCGGCAACCCGTTGTTGACTGACAGCCAGTTGTACAACGCAGAAGCGCGTTACGAGTGGTATTTTGATCGTGACCAACGCTTCACTGTGGCGGCTTTCTTCAAACGGATCGATAGCCCGATTGAGTCCTTCTCCAGCTTCGACGATAACTCCGTCGTAACCAGCTTTGCCAATGCGCCAAAGGCGGATTTGTATGGCGTGGAAATTGAGACGCAGAAATATTTTGATCTGTCTGGCTTGGGTGAAACGGGTTTCTTTTCCACACGACGCGCAGTCGCCATCGCCAATTACACGTACACGCAATCAAAGTTGAGTGTGAAGGCAGGGGACGCTGTTTCTGTGTTCAACTCTTCTTCAACAAGCGCGCTCGACTTCTTTACCGATGGTTCGCCGTTAACTGGCCAGTCAGATCATCTGGTCAATCTGCAATTTGGCTTGGAAGATACCGAGCGCCTGTCGCAGCAGACGATCTTGCTCACTTACGCAACCGACCGGGTCACCAGTCGCGGTGCTTCGGGGCAACCTGATATCAAGGAACGTCCCGGCATCCAGTTGGATTTTGTCGCGCGCGAAGGCTTCAAGCTTGGAGGCAAAGAGGCCGAGTTGAAGTTTGAAGTGCGCAACCTGACCAACACAAAATATCAGGAACTGCAGGAAAGCGGCAAGAATGTCATTTTCTACAACCGCTATAAGCAGGGCATCAGCGCCTCAATCGGCGTCGAAATAAACTTTTAACGGATTTTCAGATCCTTAACTTACGGCGGCATTTTGCCATCAACATGCCGCCGTTGTTTTTCATGTCGTGTAAGTTGCGGGCATTGATGGTCATTAAACTGTCATTTTAACTTCACTTTTAGGTCACAACGGCGTCTTAATCCTGCGTCAACGGGCTGAGTCGCCAAGGGGGTTTTGTGGCAGGATCATTGGCTGAAAGAGTTAGGGTGCAGTTAGGCACGATGACGTTGCAGCCTGTTTGCAATATACTCGTTGCCCTGATGGCCGTCCTTCTAGCGTTTCAGGCGGCGCGGCTCTTTTGGGTAATCATAACACCGGTCGGTCCGCTTGCCGGATGGCGCGCGCCATCGGTTAATCTTATTGCACCATCTGCCCGGCTAGCGCTTTTTAACGGCTTTGATCCCTTTTATCGCACTGATGCAGCCGCCGCGTCCGCCCAAAATGTCACGTCCTTAAATTTGCTGTTATTTGGTGTACGCGCAAATGAAAGCTCGGGCGGCGGTTCGGCTATCATTGCCGGCGAGGACGGTATCCAAAATAGCTTTGCGGTGGGCGAAGAAGTTGCCCCTGGCGTGACGTTGGATGCTGTTGCTTTTGACCATGTGATATTGTCGCGCGGCGGGGTGAAGGAATCGCTGTATCTGGATCAGTCGGTTCCCGCCGAAACCTTTAGCCCATCCGGAACTGCGCCGCAGGCCGTGCCATCTTCGTCCGCGACGGGCGGACTAAACGCCCAAACGTTGCAAAAGGCCATCGGCTTTGCGCCGCGTAACGAAGGGGGTAGGGTGACCGGCCTCGTTCTGAAAGCGCAAGACGACGGCACAATGCTTCGCCTCGCCGGATTTCAAGCTGGTGATATTGTTGTTGCCGTCAATGGTCGGCCCGTTTCATCAGCCACCGATATCATAGCCCAATTCCGACCCGGATCCCGTATTAGCGTCGAAGTCGAACGCGGCGGTTCAAAGGTCCCCATCGCTCTAAATCTGGAACAATAGTGATCCGTAAATTCTCCTTATGGTTGGCGTGCAGTACGCTTATTTTGACAACGCCAGCGACGGCGCAGCAGACGTTGAACGTCCGTGACGCCGACATCCGCGCTTTCGTGCAAGACGCCGCGCGCGTCACGGGGCAAACCTTCATCGTTGATGGCCGCGTCACCGGCAAAGTGTCGGTTGTGACCGACAGGCCTTTATCGCGTTCGGAATATTTTGAAGTATTCTTGTCCACGCTGCGCGCAAATGGCCTTGTCGCCATTCCCATGCGCGGCGGGGGATATCGCATTCAACCTTCGGACGGTGCGGCAACGCAGCCCACACGCGTCGGGAGCAGGGCCGAGGCTGCCAGTCAGTTTGTTACCGAAGTGTTTCGCTTGCGGTCGATTGATGCAACAACGGCGGTAGAAACGCTTCGCCCCTTGATTAGCCGGGAAGGCTCGTTGACGGCGAACCGCAGCGCAAACAGCCTTGTGGTCGCTGATTATGCCGACAATATCCGGCGCATCCGCGATCTCATCCGCCAAATTGACCGCGACAGCGCCGCGACGCAGATTGTGACGCTGGACAATGCTGGCGCGCGTGAAATTGCGACGGCATTGCAAGGGTTGGCTGGCCAAGGCGGCGGCGAAGGCGCGCGTACGCCTGTATCCATCGCAGCCATCGACAGCAGCAACGCAATCGCGCTGCGCGGCGACCCGAGTTCGGTGGCACGCTTTGCCGAAATGGCGAGTCAATTGGATGCGCGTGCGCAATCTGGGGCGGAAATTCGCGTCTATCGGCTTGAGCATGCGAACGCCGAAACTTTGTTAGAAACCGTCCAGTCGCTAATTGGCGGACAAGGCGGCGGCGCGCGGGGCAGCGATATGCCGGCCGTGGCTGCAACTGCGAATAACGGAGCGCCGGCTGCACCGCCAGCGCCCATCGTTGCGACATCGTCTGGCGCTGGCACGAACGGCATTGGCGGACGTGGGCCTATTGTTGTGACGCGTTATGAAGGTACAAATGCGCTCATCGTTGCTGCTAATCCGGATGTGCAGCGCAGCTTGGGCGAATTGATCCGGCAATTGGATACACGGCCTGAACAGGTTCTGGTGGAAGCTATTGTGGTGGAAATCGGCAATGAAGCCGCCAAAAAGCTTGGCGTACAATTCCTCGTGGGGGGCAAGGACGCTCCCTTTGCGGCGACCAATTACTCCAACGCTTCGCCCAATATTTTGACAATAGCAGGAGCGGTTGGGGCCGAGGAGCTGACACGCACGACAACCACCGTCAATGGCAATACCACGACCACCGGGACCAGCAGCGCTTTGGGTGACAGCCTGCAAGAGGCCGCTGCGGCATCGATTTTGAGTGCAACGGGGGGCTTTGGTGGCTTTGCGCTTGATATCGGTAACAATGCAATTTTTGGTACAATCATCAACGCAATTGCAGCGGACACAGAATCCAACCTTTTGGCAACGCCACATATCGTTACGTTGAACAACCAAAAAGCGAAGTTCTTGGTAGGTCAAGAAGTGCCCGTCAGCACGGGCGAACAATTATCCGCAAATTTTGAAAATGCATTCCGCACCGTGCAGCGGCAGGAAGTCGGCATCAAGCTTGAGGTCACGCCGCAGGTTAATGCGCAAGGCGATGTGAAGCTGTTCCTCAAGCAAGAAGTGTCGAGCGTTGCTGGTCCTGTATCCTCGCGATCCAACGACCTTGTCCTTAACAAACGCGAATTCGAAACCACCTTGACCGTTGGCGATGGGCAATTGTTGGCGATAGGCGGGCTGCTTAACGATGATGAGCGTCGAACGATTGAGCGTATTCCGTTGCTTAGCGACATCCCCCTGATTGGTGAGCTGTTCAAGTCGCGCAGCCGCAGCCGCAGTAAAACAAACCTGATGGTGTTCATTCGGCCTACCATCTTGCGCAGCCGGGAAGATGGCGATCGATTGACCGCGCGTCGTTATGATTATGTGCGCGACATGCAGAAGGTGCGTAATCCCGATATGGAGCCGAGCATCGATGAATTGCTGCGCGACTATATGGGTGCGACCCCGCCAACGGACCCAAATGCGCGGGCGAATGACATTATAATCGGCGCAGACGGCAATTTGGCGCGGCCGCCAGCAGCTGGTCCACTCAAATCCGCAGATGTGCCTGCGAGCGCCATATCAACGCCCAGCGGGGATGGACAATAATGACTGATCCGCAAGGCGTGCTGGGACAACAAGGCGCAATTGCCGCCGATGCTGACGCATCGGTGACTGTTGCTCAGATCACGCCATTGCTGGACCTGCCTTATGCCTTTGCCAAGGCGCATGGTTTGGTTTTGCGTCACGAGAGCAATGATCGTTTAATTGTCGCCATGCGCGAGGGCTCAGATCCTTTAATGCTGTTGGAAGTGCGGCGCTATCTGGCGATGCCCTTTGATGTGGAGATAGCGGATAATCAGACCTTTGACCGCTATCTGTCCGACCATTATGCCATGGACGGCAGTGCGGCGGCCATGGCCGGATCGATCGGGCATAATGATGGCGATCTGTTGTCTGATATGTTGCCAAGTGTCGATGACTTGCTCGACAGTGCAGATGACGCACCCGTTATCCGGTTGATTAACGGCATCATAGCGGAGGCTGTGCGGCAAGGTGTTTCGGATATTCATATAGAGCCTTATGAAACGGGCCTTGTGATCCGCATGCGCGCCGATGGCGTGTTGCAGGAACGGCTTCGGCTCCCCGCCAATGTCGCTCCTGTTGTCGTTAGCCGTATCAAGGTCATGGCGCGTCTCGACATTGCGGAGCGCCGCATTCCGCAAGATGGCCGCATTGGTCTGACGCTGGGTGGAAAGATGGTCGATGTGCGTGTGTCCACCTTACCCAGCCGTGCTGGTGAGCGCGTTGTTATGCGTATCCTCGACAATGAAAATGCCGGGATTTCGCTTGATCTGTTGGGCATGTCCGACGAGACCCTTAAAATATTGCGCGAAGCGTTGGCTGAACCCAATGGTATTATCTTGGTTACGGGGCCCACCGGGTCGG
This sequence comes from Sphingorhabdus sp., assembly GCF_044239665.1. Taxonomy (GTDB): domain Bacteria; phylum Pseudomonadota; class Alphaproteobacteria; order Sphingomonadales; family Sphingomonadaceae; genus Sphingorhabdus_B. The sequence continues at coordinate 107,285 of NZ_JBIIBA010000003.1, read as the reverse complement.
GTAAGACCACCACATTATATGCAGGCTTAAAGCGCCTGAATGACGGTTCCCGCAACATATTGACGGTTGAAGATCCTGTCGAATATGCCGTGGAAGGCATTGGCCAGACGCAGGTGAATGCAAAGGTTGGGATGACTTTTGCTGCTGGCCTACGCGCGATTTTGCGGCAGGATCCTGACGTCGTCATGGTCGGCGAAATCCGCGACCGTGAAACCGCCGATATTGCGGTGCAAGCGGCGCTGACTGGTCATTTGGTGCTGACCACGGTGCACACAAATGATGCGCTGGGTGCCATCACGCGTATGCGCGACATGAAGGTGGAGCCCTTCTTGCTGGCATCGACCCTGCGCGCTGTTATCGCGCAGCGGCTTGTGCGCCGCCTCTGTCCGCATTGCCGCGAAACCGTGCAGGCCGACGGCAATGCCGCGTCATTGCTTGGTTTTGACAAGGGCACCGCAGTTTATAAGGCGGTCGGTTGCCCTGAATGCAACAACACCGGCTTTTTAGGCCGCATTGGCGTGTTTGAGGCTGTGCGCGTCGATGACACCATCCGCCGGTTAATCAATGATGGCGGCGATGAAGCTATATTGGCGCGACATGCGTTTGTGAACCAACCCAATTTAAGCGCCGCTGCGCGCAAATTGGTGCGGAGCGGGGACACTACGCCAGAGGAGGCTATTCGCATTTCACGCCGTGAAGACATTGTTGATGCCTGAATTTGCCTATCACGCTATCGATCCGGACGGGCGTGAACGGCGCGGGCGGATATCTGCGGCCAATGATGATCTGGCACGCGAAGCATTGGTGTCGAAAAAACTTTATATTGTGAGCGTTGCGCCTGCCGAAGTCCGCGCATCGGTCTTCGCCAATCTGCCGTTGAAGCGGCAGCCACGGTTAAACGCAAAGCAGCTGACATTGTTCACCCGGCAATTGTCTTCCTTGGCGCAAGTATCGCCCTTGGAAGAGGCGCTGCGCACGATCAGCCGGCAGAGCGAGCAACCCCATGTACGCCAGATACTGACGGCCGTTCACGCAGGCGTGGTTGAAGGGCAGCGATTGTCCGACGCCATGCGGCGTGAAAGCAACAGCTTTCCACCTTTGTATCGCGCGATGATTGCTGCGGGGGAGGGCGCGGGCACATTGCCACTTATAACGGAACGACTCGCTGTTCTGCTCGAACGGCAAGCAGAGATGCGTGGTAAGTTGATTGGCGCGCTTGCTTATCCGGCTATTCTGTCGCTCGTCGCGATCCTGGTTGTGATGGGTTTGATGGTGTCCGTTGTCCCACGCGTGGTTGAGCAATTTGATAATGTGGATCAGCAATTACCGCTGATAACGCGGATGGTGATGGGCGTTTCTGCATTTTTGGCGAATTATTACTGGGTATTGATCATCATCATCCTGCTGGGTGCATTGGTCTTTGCGCAAGCGTTGAAGCAACCCGCCTTTCGGCTTGCGGTGGATCGCAATATCTTGCGTATTCCCCTTCTTGGTAAGCTGCTGCGTAACCTGCACGCCGCACGCATGGCGCGGACTCTGGCTACTATGGTTGCAAGCCGCTTGCCCTTGTTAGAAGGTCTGCGCCTGACGGGGGGCACTATTCGCAATAAACTGTTATCAGCGGCCAATGATGAAATTGTGGAATCCGTGCGTAGCGGCGGCAGCCTGTCCGGCGCGATGCGCGCCAGCGGTGTTTTTCCGCCCTTATTGGTATATCTGACGGCAAGCGGCGAGAGCGCAGGTCAGTTGGATATCATGTTGGAACGTGCTGCCGAATATCTGGAACGCGAATTTGATACTTTTACCAGCACTGCTTTGTCGTTGCTGGAACCCTTGATCATTGTCGCCATGGGCGGCGTTGTTGCGGTCATTATATTGGCAATATTGTTACCCATTCTTCAACTTCAGAACCTTACGGGACTATAGAATATGCTCCGCTTATTATTCAATCTTTTGACAGATACTTGCCGCGCACCCGTCAAGTTCCGCCGCAAGGCAGTTCGGACCCAACGCAACGGTTTCACCTTGGTTGAAATGATGGTGACCTTGTTCATTCTGGCGCTGCTGACGACTGTCGTGGCTATCAACGTGCTACCCAATCAGGACAAGGCCATGGTGCAAAAGGCACGGGCGGACATCGCAGTTTTGGGACAAGCGATGGAAACCTATCGCCTAGATAATCTGACCTACCCTGATGCAGGTGCCGGATTGCAGGCATTAGTCACGCCGCCGTCAACCGGAGCGCGGCGGGAGGGCTATATCAAGAAACTGCCTATGGACCCTTGGAACCGCCCCTATCAATATAGCATGCCTGGAAAGAACGGCGCTTTTGATATTTTTTCGCTTGGGGCCGATGGCGCGCCCGGCGGTGAGAATGAAAATGCCGATATTTACGGCGACTAAGCCGTCCGTCCATCAAATCGTTCAGGATAATGCGCGCGGTTTCAGCTTAGTGGAGCTGATGGTGGTGTTGTTCATCATTGGCATTGCGAGCACGGCGGTTGTCATGACCATGGGCTCGCCTGAGCGCGGTGTGCGCGATGAGGCCGAACAATTTGCTGCCCGCCTCGCTGCCTTGCGCGACAACGCCATATTGCAATCGCGCAATATGGCCGTCACTGTGCGTCCGTCGGGCTATGGCTTTGAAACGCGCAATGATGGGAATTGGGTGCCCTTGTCCGAGGCCCCATTTTCAACAACCGATTGGAAAAGCGGTACAACGGTTCAAATGTCTGGCGCGCGGCAAATGCGGATCGCCTTTGACAGCACTGGCCTGCCATCAAGTGCTGCGAATATCGCGCTTAAACATGATAATGTAACGGTCACGTTAAAGCTTGCCGCAACTGGTGACATCCGCGTTGTCCGTTAAACCTGCATATACGCGCAATGGCTTCACGCTGTTGGAAATCATGGTCGCTTTGGCCATTTTCAGCCTCGCGGCCTTAGCCATGGTGCGCTTGCAAGGATATTCGGTGCGCTCGACATCCAATTTGGGCGACAGCAGCATGGCGTGGCAAGTTGCGCGGAACGTGGCCGTTGAAATATTGTCCAAGCCAACGCCGCCAACGCTCGGAGAAACGCGCGGCGACGCATTAAACGGCGGTCAAAATTGGCAGTGGACGGCCACAACCAGTTCCACCGATGACAGTCGGCTCGTAACCGTTGAAATCGTTGTGGTCGGGACCGGCAATGCCGCGCAACGCAAGGCGCGGTTAACGATTGCAAGGCCAGTTGAACAGTGATCGAAACGCGTCATTCTGAAGCAGGATTTACCCTGATTGAGTTGCTCGTCGCACTTGCGATTTTTGCCCTCATTTCGGTGGCGGGGGTCATGTTGCTGCGTTCCGGCAGCGATACCCAAATCGCTGTGAAAAAGCGGCTTGAAGATATGGCATTGTCGCATCGTTTGGCCAATAGCCTTGAAGGTGACTTGGCGCAGGCGATTGCGCGGCCCGTGCGAGATCAATCGGGCCAAATTATCCCGGCTTTCACGCAAAGTGAGGCTAGCGTTCCTGGCGCGCTGTTTGGTTTTGTTCGGGCAGGGTGGTCCAACTTCGATGGTGCACCAAGGGCAGGGCTACAACGCGTGGCTTATATGTTGGAAGGCGGCGCGCTCAAGCGGTTAAGTTGGCCCATGCTTGACGGAACCGCTCCCTCCGACGCCGCAACCTTGTTGGAGGATGTAACCTCTGCAACGGTCGAATTTCGCGATGCTAAAGGTGCTTGGCGCGATGATTGGAACGCGACCGATGCGGACGCCTTGCCACGCGCCATCGCCTTAAACGTCAATTTGGCGGGTAAGCCGGCGCAACGCATGCTGTTTCTGGTGGGGGCACAAACACGTATTGCACCGCCAAGCGTTGAAACAGGCGCTGCAGAATGATGCCGCAAAAACCTTCAGAACGCGGCGCGGCCTTGCTGTCTGTATTGCTCATGGTGGCGGTGCTGGCCGTGATTGCGGCAACGACGCTTGACCGGCTGAGCTTATCGAGCAAATTGTCGGCCAATGGCAATGCGCTGGCGCAGGCAAGGATGTTTACTTACGCGACTGAGGCGATTGCCGCTGCGCGTCTTGAGGATCTGGTTGCCCGCGATGCCGCACAAACGACGTTGGCCGGCGATTGGCTTGGCAAGGCACAAGCTATTCCCATTCCGATAGGGTCTGCCACCGCTTCGGTGCGTGACGCTGGAAACTGTTTCAATCTCAACAGTCTGGTGACTGGAACAGATGGTCAATATGTTGCCAGTACAACAGGGCAAGAACAGATGACGTCGTTGATGGTCGTATTAGGCATCGATGCAAACACCGCACCTATGCTTGCAGCGTCTGCCGCCGATTGGGCGGATAGCAACGTTACGCCTTTAGCAAATGGCGCGGAGGATGACAGCTATCGTTCTGCGCCGACGCCCTATCTCGTGGGGAATAGGCTTTATGCCCATCCAAGCGAGCTGCGCGCGGTCAAAGGGGTAACGCCTGCTATCTATGCCAAGTTGCAGGATTGGATCTGCGCGCTCCCCGATCCGGTCCTATCGCCTTTGAATGTCAACACTTTGCTACCCGAACAGGCACCGTTATTGGCCATGCTATTCCCGCCCGGTAAGATGAATTTGACCTTGGCGCGCAGCTATCTCGCCAAGCGGCCAGCAAGTGGCTATGGCAGCCTCATTCGATTCTGGGCGGCGCCTGAAATTGCCGCACTGGAGCCGTCTTCTCTGGTGCAGGGGCAGGTCAAACTGACAAGCAATTACTTCCTTTTGAACACAAATGTGTCATTTGGCGAACTTAAGCTTGCCGGGCAGTCGATGATTGTCGCGTCCCCAGCGCCTGCGCGCGTTGTCTGGCGCAGTTGGGGGGAAGAGGAATGACATTGGTCATTACGCGTTTCCCAATGTCTGACCAAGACGACCCAACAGTATTTCGGGTCAGTGAGGGCCTATGGCAGGATGCAGGTGCGCTTTCCAATTTCGAACCGACGGTTGACGACCGTACTGTCATGGCGCTTGTCGCGCCCGAGGATGTCCGGTGCCATTGGTTCACGCTGCCGGATGTTCAGGGGCGTCAAGCCGAAAGCGTGGCGAAACTGCGTGCCACCGAACAATCGCTTGGTCTTGTGCACACCAGCGCCGGTGCGGATTATGACGACGTGGTTGCGACAGCGATCATCGCGTCTGAGGTTATGCAGCGCGGGTTGGATAAGCTTGGCGCGCGTGGGCTAAACCCCGACATCGTGCTGCCGTTTGCACTGTCTGTCTCGGGCCATTCGGATGGCGTATTCAAGGCCGAAATGGGCGGCATGTCCGTCCTGCGCGGTGCGCAATTTGGCATACCGGATGATCCTGTGTTGCGCGATCTTTTCATCGGCGATGCGCATATAGAAGATATGGATGCGGCCTCCCTTCGGTCTATGTTGCTTTCCGCCAGCGGCGCGCCATTGCTGAACTTGCGTGAAGGCAATTTCGCAAAACGGGAGCGGACAGTTTGGATGACCCCAGAGCAAAAATTCTGGGTACGACGGCTTTTGAGCGCGCTTGTTATCGTGACAATGATGCTCACCATAACGACGTTGGCGAAATATTGGGCGGCAACCGGGTCTGAAAATGATGCCGCATTGGCTGCGGCACAGAAGATTGATCCGGCTATCCAAGATATCAATCAAGCCGAAAGCATGCTTGCCGCGTCCCTTAATCGTCAGGGTAAAACGCAAGGCAGCTTTGCGCCGCTTTCGGCTGCTTTGTGGCGCAGTGTTCAGGCTTCGCCGAATGTGTCCGTGCGGGAATTACGATATACGCCGGACGGCATTTTGACCGTGGTTCTGGCGGCACCCACGTCGGATAACATCAACAAAGCTCTTGTGACCATTCAGCAGGACGGGTTCCGAATTACGGCAACAGCCCGGCAGGATAGCACCGGTGCGACGTTGGTCGATATGACAGTGAGGATGCCATGATGGCGGCGATACGCTTATGGTTTGCGGCCCTGACGCAGCGCGAGCAATGGCTCGTTGGTTCCGCGGGCGCGCTGACCGCAATTGTGGTGTCGATTTTTGGCATTTTACTTCCGATATCGTCAGCCATTGATCAGGCAAAGTTAGATCATGACGATGCGGTCCAGCGGCGCGGACGCATAATCGCCACGGTGGATGCAGCGCAGAAAATGGAAATGGGGCCGCCTTCTGCAGCAACGGCGGATATTGACTTATTGATTACCCAAAATGCAGCGGAAAAGGGATTTGATCTCGTCAAATCTGCCAATAGCCCACCAGGACAAATCAGCTTCCGGATTGATCAGGCACGTGCGCCTGCATTGCTGGCGTGGTTGACCGAGCTTGAAGGACAGAATGTAGTTGTGCGCAGTGTCGCCTTACGCCCAGGTGCAAATAGCACCGTATCGGTTGATGCGCAGTTGCAGATGCGTGCGCCATGAAACGGCGATTCGTCATTGCTTCGGTCGCAGCGGTGGCTGCTGCTGCTGCGGTATTGTTTATGCCGTTGCGCACGATCGTGGCGGGGGAAGGGGTAACCGCCCGCAAGGTTGATGGCATCATTTGGGATGGGTCCATCCGCGACCTGCGCCTTGGCAAATTGCCCGTGGGCGACGTCAATGCACGTTTGTTATTCTCGCCGCTGTTTATGGGGCGCGCAGAAATATTGCTGTCACGCGGTAATACACAATTTGTGCCTGGCATAACCGGGTCTGTATCACGCGGCATAAGTGGTGTGTCGGTTAACAACCTGTCCGCTACTTTGGCCGTAGGCGCGCTGTTTGCGCCTTTTCCGGCTGAGAATATCCAGTTTGAAGGCTTTTCTGCGCGCTTTGCCGCTGGCAAGTGCTTGGACGCCAGTGGGCAAGTCCGGCTGACATTGTCCGACGTTATGCCGGGATTTAACTTACAAAATGGCATGCTTGGTCAGCCCCGCTGCGATGGGGCGCAATTATTGCTGCCATTGGTTAGCCAATCCGCGATGGAACGGGCGGACATCCGTTTGTCGGCAGACGGATCATACACCGTGACGATCATGCTCAACGCCGACCGGGGCGATCAAGCGGCGGCGCTGAACCTCGCTGGCTTTCGTCCTGTAGATGGCGGCTACCGGCTCGTGCAAAAGGGCCGGTTCTGAGCGCGTTCCCAGTGTCATTGGGCGATATCTTATTCGCCTTGCCCTTTTGGTATCAGGTCATGCTCGCCATCATGTTTGGCGCAATCTGGGGAAGCTTTGTTGCGGCCTTGTGCAGTCGTTGGCCGCGCGGGGAACGGGTATCGGACGGCAGGTCGCATTGTGACCATTGCCAGACGACACTTGGCGTGAAAGACCTATTGCCCATATTCTCTTATCTATGGCTGCGCGGAAAATGCCGATATTGCAGGCAATCCATAGGTATTAGTGCGCTCTACATCGAACTTGTTTCTGCTGCGATTGGCCTGCTTACAGTCTTATTCTTATCAGGAGGTCAGGCATTGGCAGCGGCGGTGTTCGGTTGGGTGCTGCTACCGCTCGTCATCCTCGATTATCAAAAGCTGTGGTTGCCCAATCGACTGGTTTTGGTGTTGGCGTTGGCGGGCGTCTGTGCTGGGCCGTTTCTTACACCGGAGATTGATTGGTCTGACCGCATTTTGGGCGGCGTTTTAGGGTTTCTCTCATTGGAATTGATCCGGCAGGCCTTTCGCAAGCTGCGCCAAATGGAGGGCATGGGGGGCGGCGACCCCAAATTATTTAGTGCCATTGGCCTCTGGCTCGGTTGGCAAGGCTTGCCGATGACGTTGCTTTTGGCAACAATCTTAGGGTTTATGTGTATCGCGGTTGGTTATGTGCTGTCCAAAAAAAGTGCGCCAGTGCTGCCGTTCGGGGCATATATGGGAACAGCCGCCTTTGCGATTGTGTTGCTGGTTTAGCCGTTTGACGCGGGCAGGGAAGAACAGTCTATGCCTGTATATTATTGTGCAGGCGCGGTGGGGGCGGACATTGTAGCCTGCATCTCGGCCTTAGCGTCCGCTTCAATCAACTTCGTGGCTTCTTCGGCGGCTTGCTCGATAGTCAGCTTCTGTTTGGACACCTCATCCTGTTGCGATGTCGCAGGCATGGCCCCCTCTGCTGGCGCAGTATCGGAGGTAGCTGGCGGGTTATTACAACCTGCAAGCATTGCGAATGCAGCCGCCGGTAACAATAGGCGCCTCACTGCGCCGTTTCCGGTTTAAGTTCGCCCTCATAATTGGCCAGATAGGCCAAAGTTGCGACCCAAGCGGCAACATTTTGCCGCAATTCGGCCTTATCGATCTTATCCAAAGTGTCGTCGGGTGTGTGGTGCAGATCGAAATATTTTGTTCCGTCTTGCTGCAAATCCACGATACCTAGTTTTTGTGCAGCAATGATGGCGCCAATGTCTGCGCCGCCGCCGGCCAGTTCACGGCGGGGAACCACGCCCAAGGGTGCGAGCGCCGACACGATCTGCGACCGAACAGCATTTGCGCTTTCAGGGAGGCGGAAATCCACAGCCCAGACCTTGCCTGCACCAAAGTCCGATTCCATAGCCAAAGCATGTGGTTCGTTCGCGTGCTTTTCACCATAATCGCGGCCACCCCAGATGCCGACTTCTTCAGCTCCTGCCCAAAGCAGACGCACGGTGCGCTTTGGTTGGCCCATGGATTTGAGATGCTTGGCGGCCGCACCGATGATGCCACAACCCGCCGCGTCATCAATCGCGCCTGTGCCAAGGTCCCAGCTATCCAAATGGCATGCAATGACGATGATCGGCAAATTCGGGTTGGATCCCGTGACTTCGGCCAACACATTGCCTGAAGTCTGCATGCCGATATTCTGCGGCGTAAGTTTTAACTTCATCCGCACCGGCTTTCCGCGTGCAATCATACGTTCAAGATTCTCTGCGTCAGGAATCGACAACGCACCTGCTGGAATAGGCGTAACGCCAGGTTCGAAATTGGTGTTCCCGGTATGTGGATTGCGATGATAGTCGGTGCCGATGGAACGAATAACCATGGCTGCTGCGCCTTTCTTGGCGGCAATATTCGGTCCGACGAAGCGGGCAGGGCCAAATGCGCCATAGCTACTCCCGTCTTGTGTCGCTTTCATATTGTGGCTGACAAAAGCAATTTTGCCCTTCAGACTACCGTCCGGCGCAGCGCGCAAGTCGTCGATAGTCGGGAAATAGACGATTTCAGCATCCAATCCCGCTTCGCCGGTGCTTCCACTGTTGCCCAATGCCGTAACGGCCATCTTCTGGGGAAATGGCGCTGTGATTTCAGCGGTCTCTTCGCCGCGGACCCAAGTCGGCATCTGATATTCTTCCACACGGACATTTTCGAAGCCCAGCATCTTTAACTTGTTTACCGACCATGTCCGCGCCCGCGCCTCAGCCTGTGTGCCGGCCTGTCGTTGGCCAATTTCGGTCGTAAGTCCCTCGACGATGTCGTAAGCGATATCATCGGCTTGCAAAGCCTTGTCGCGCAAATCGGCAACGGATATTGCCTTCGTGGCTGTTGGAGCCGCGACGGTGGCTGCGGGGTTAAGGAGCAGCGTTGATGCTGCGGCGAACAGAGCTATATTTTTCTTCATAAGGGATAGGCTTAATCGCATCGCAGTGTTTTGCAATCCCGCCTTGCGAGGAAAGCTGCGGATAGCTAGGGAAGCGGCCAAATCATCGTAATATAACACAGGAACTGATCCCCATGGCAGCGCAATATAGCTACGTAATGAAGGGAATGACCAAAACCTTCCCCGGTGCGAACAAGCCGGTGCTCAACAATATCAATCTGCAGTTCTACCCCGATGCGAAGATTGGCATCGTCGGGCCAAACGGCACGGGTAAGTCGACCCTGATGAAAATCATGGCGGGTATGGATACCGAATTTACCGGCGAAGCATGGCCGGGAGAACATATCCGCGTTGGTTATCTGGCGCAGGAGCCTGAGCTGGATCCGAATAAAACTGTCCGTGAAAACGTCATGGATGGCGTGCGTCCAGTGGCAGACTTGGTCGACCGCTTTAACGAAATTTCGATGATTATGGGCGACCCGCCCGAAGACGCCGACTTTGACGCGTTGATGGAAGAAATGGGCACGCTTCAGGAAAAAATTGATGCTGTCGATGGCTGGTCTCTGGATAGCCAGCTTGAACTTGCTATGGACGCGCTGCGTTGCCCACCTGGCGATAGCCCTGTCACCAGCCTGTCCGGCGGCGAAAAGCGCCGGATCGCGCTCACCAGACTGTTGTTGGAAAAGCCGGACATCCTGCTGCTCGATGAACCTACCAACCACCTTGATGCGGAATCGGTTGCGTGGCTGGAAAAGCATTTGGTCGACTATAAGGGCAACGTTATCCTCGTAACCCATGACCGCTACTTCCTCGACAATGTCGTTAGCTGGATACTTGAACTCGATCGTGGCCGCTATTTTGTCTATGAAGGCAATTATTCGACCTATTTGGAAAAGAAAGGCAAGCGCCTCGAGCAGGAATCACGCGAGGATGCCGGTCGTCAGAAAGCGATTAAGGACGAGCTGGAGTGGATCCGGCAAAGTCCGAAGGCGCGTCAGACAAAATCTAAAGCGCGCATCAAATCCTTCGACCAATTGGTTGAAGCACAAGAAAACCGCACGCCCGGTAAGGCACAGATCGTCATCCAAATCCCCGAGCGTCTGGGTAGCAAGGTTATCGAGGTGAAGAATGTCACCAAGGCTTATGGTGATAAATTATTGTTCGAAAATCTGTCCTTCACCATCCCACAGGGCGGTATTGTCGGCGTTATCGGGCCGAATGGCGCGGGTAAATCAACGCTTTTCCGGCTTATTACTGGTCAAGAAGTGCCGGATTCCGGTGAAGTGGAAATTGGCGAAACCGTGAAGCTTGGCTTCGTCGACCAAAGCCGCGATGATTTGGATCCCAACAAAAATGTGTGGGAAGAAATCTCCGGCGGCGCGGATTTTATGAAGCTGGGCAAGCACGAAACGCCCACCCGCGCTTATGTCGGGGCGTTCAATTTCAAGGGTACTGACCAGCAGAAAAAGGTTGGCCTGCTGTCCGGCGGTGAACGTAACCGCGTGCACATGGCAAAGATGTTGAAAGAGGGCGGAAACGTGCTTCTGCTCGATGAGCCGACCAATGATTTGGACGTGGAAACGCTGTCAGCTCTTGAAGAAGCGCTTGAAAGCTTCGCTGGTTGCGCCGTGGTCATCAGCCATGACCGCTTCTTCCTTGACCGTTTGGCCACGCATATATTGGCTTTTGAAGGTGACAGCCATGTCGAATGGTTTGAGGGCAACTTTGAATCGTACGAAGAGGATAAGATTGCCCGCCTTGGTGAGGAAGCTACGCGTCCACACCGTGCAACCTATAAAAAGATGACCCGTTAATGATGGCATGAAATCCCACGCCTCGTCATCAACAGCAATAGCAGCAACGCTAGCTTAGGTGACGAGGATGTGCTTTTCGCGGCGCGGCACGCGGTGACGGTTCAAGTCTATATCGAAAAATCTGTGGCTTTATGGGATAAGCCAGTCACCCGTCCATAAATTATGGGCGGCGTCCCATTGCCAGCGTGCGCGTCTGTGGCCGGCATTGGCAAGATATAGCCATTCGATTGTCTCAATCTCAACCAACAAAGCCGCAAAATTAGAGCGATAATCGACCAATTGCTCTTCTTCAGGTTGCTTGCCCTCTATCCAATCGGGCAGGCCTGAGGACGGTTTAGCCCAAGGCGTTCCGGGCGCCGCCTCTGCCATGTAACAGCGCCGCGCAAATGGGGTGGAAGTTGACCACGCCGTGTCGGCAAGCGCGCCCGTGGCCGTCAAATGTGTTGTTCCCGTCATCCGGATTTGAACCTTTGCCGCAGGGTCATACATCAACACGCTGGTTGCAGGGTTTTGACCAATTTGTTCGGTTTTAATCGAACGCGAGTCGGTATGAAACCGCAATGTGCGCGCTTCTCGCGATACGTCGCGCAATATCATGATGCGTAATTGCGGTACGCCGAAACCATCTACCGTGCCCACCACCGGCATATGAGACGGGCTTTTGCGATTGGTCACACCCGCGGCGATAAGGCCCCATGCTTCTTCAAAACTTAACGCCAGATCATCATAATAAGCGGGCAGGCCATGGGGTAAGTTCATTGGACCACAAAACTATCATGCTCATCGTTAAGAACGTAAAGATTGCCGTCGGCTATGCCGAAATAAGCGCCGTGCAGCTTCAATTGCCCTGATAGTTCGCGTGCCGCAATAAAGGGAAAGCTGCGTAAGTTAGCCAGGCTGACGCGGATCGCCTCCAGTTCCAGATCGCGTTGCGGGTCTTGCGATCCGGACGCAAGCACCTTGTCGCGGGCAGGGCGCACAATATCGACCCAGCTATCGATGAAGCTATACCCTGCTTCGCCAAGATCACCGCCCTCCAGCGATGCCTTGATGCCGCCGCATTGGGCGTGGCCCAGAACAACAATATGGCGGACCTCAAGGCCCAATACGCCAAATTCGATAGCGGCTGATACCCCATGCAATCCGCCGCCGGTCTCATAGGGCGGGACTAAGTTCGCCACGTTGCGCAGGGCAAAAACCTGCCCCGGCGTGGTGTCAAATACCGTCGCAGGATCGACCCGGCTATCGCAACAAGAAATAATCATGATGGGCGGTGACTGTCCATCGCTTGCAAGCGCGTCATAGCGCGCCTTTTGACGGACATAAGCATCGGATTTGAACCGTTGATAGCCATCTACCAACACAGCAAATTCAGGCATTAGAAACGCTCTCCCCTGACGACCTGAACGTCGCCAACGGTGAGCAGCATGCCGTAGCTATCCAGCAAGGGCGCAATCACGTCTATAAGCTGTGCCGTTTTTGTGTCTGACGCGATCGCAAGCACGATCGTCTTTGCGCTGGCACCAGTGACGTCGTCATGCTGCCATTCGCCCGCACGTCCACCGCCAGAATCGACATGAATGACGCTCCATCCTGAAATGTCCACGGCTTTCAACTTGGCGACTATGCGCGGGACTAGGGGCGTATCGACTAGAATTTCTATACGCTTGCGGGGAACGGTTTGCACCATGGGGTTATCCTAAAGCTTGGGCAAGTGCAGCGAAGATGCTGATGCCGAAGATGATGTTGAAAGGAAAACTGACGCCTAGCGACATGCTCAGATAAATGCCGGGGTCAGCTTGGGGCAGTGCCAGTCGCATGGCCGCCGGAACCGCGATGTAGGAGGCGCTTGCCGCCAATATGCCGAGCGCGGCTGCAGAGGCGATGTCGAGGCCAATGACCGTTCCAACGACGGTACCGATTGTGCCATTTACCAAGGGCAACAAAATCGCGAGGAACACCAAACGAAGCGTCATTTTACGCGATTGTATCAAGCGGCGTGCGGCAATCAGGCCCATATCGAGCAGGAACAAGCACAATACGCCGCGAAAGCCGGTATCGAACAGCGGCTTTACGGCTGCAAACCCATCGCTTCCGGCAATGGCGCCGATGACAAAGCTGCCAACCAGCAATATCACCGAAGCATTGGTGAGAACCTCATGCCATGGTGTTCCGTTGTTTTCGCCAGAACTTGCGTCACCCCGACGGGCGAGCATCAGGCCAGTGATAATGGCCGGTGTCTCCATTAGAGCCAGAACAGCAACCATATAGCCCGCTGGGCTTAAGCCTTCGCCGGTGAGTAACTCTATAGCGGTCACAAAGGTTACAACGCTGACCGATCCATAATGGGCGGCAACTGCGCCCGCGTCGACTTTCGACAATTTGCCGATGCCGCGCAACAGCGCGAAAGCAAGCAAAGGCAAGAGGAAGCTCAAAACGAGACCAGCAGCAGCCGCAACCATGACTTCTGCGGTAATTCCGCTCTTCGATACCTCAACCCCACCTTTCAAACCGATGGCTGCCATCAAATAGATGGACATCGCCTTGGCAAAGGCCTCGGGAATAGTAAGGTCGGACTTTAAAGCAGCAGCAACAAAACCGAGTACAAAAAACAGTATCACCGGTGAAGTGAGGGTATCAGCAATCATCTTTGCCCCTTTGCGGATTTTGCAACCCATAGCAGGCAAGTTGCAGTTGGCAAGATGGTGCGCCGCGTCTATTCAAGCATCATGAACGCACCGATCAACATACCCGAACGCCCGGTTAGGGAACGCAAGCCAGACTGGATCAGGGTAAAGGCACCCACAGGCGCCGGATTTAACGAAACGCGCCGCTTGATGCGTGATCTCAATTTGAACACGGTATGCGAGGAGGCTGCTTGTCCCAATATTGGTGAATGTTGGACCAAAAAGCACGCGACCGTGATGATCTTGGGCGATGTGTGCACGAGGGCTTGCGCATTTTGTAACGTGAAAACCGGCATGCCGCGGGCGGTGGACCCGCTTGAGCCTGAGCATGTGGCAATTGCTGCGGCCAAGATGGGGCTTGAGCATATCGTTATCACATCGGTTGACCGCGACGATCTGCCCGACGGTGGTGCCAGCCAGTTCGTAAAGGTCATAGAGGCATTGCGGCGCAATACGCCCAACACCACAATCGAAATCTTGACACCCGATTTTCGGAACAAAGCGCAGGCGGCGATTGAGGCAATCGTGACTGCGCGTCCTGATGTGTATAATCACAATTTAGAGACTGTTCCGCGCCTATACCCAACCATCCGGCCTGGTGCGCGTTATTATGCGTCGCTGCGTTTGCTGGAAACGGTGAAGCGTCACGATCCGTCGATTTTCACCAAGTCCGGGGTAATGCTCGGGCTAGGCGAAGAACGGATGGAGGTGCATCAAGTGATGGACGACATGCGCAGCGCCGACATTGATTTCCTAACCATGGGCCAATATCTGCAGCCAACGCCAAAGCATGCAAAGGTGATGGATTTTGTGACGCCAAGCGCATTTGACGCTTATGCCGCCATTGCCCGTGCCAAGGGTTTCTTGCTGGTTGCGGCAAGCCCGCTGACCCGGTCCAGCTACCATGCGGGTGATGATTTCGCCAAGATGCGCGATGCACGTGCGGCACAATTGGCCAAGGCGCGTTAAGGTTTCAACACACATATGCCGCACCATCACGAACGCCGCAGCCTTCCGCATAATGCGGCGCAAATGTATGATTTGGTGGCGGACGTCAGCCGCTATCCTGAATTTCTGCCTTGGGTGGGTGCCGTCCGCATCCGGAAAGATGAAGAAAGCGAAATGCTCGCGGACATGATTGTCGGGTTTAAATCGCTGCGGGAAACATTCAGCAGCCGCGTCGTGAAAATCCCGAAATCATCTATCATTGTCGATTATCTAGATGGCCCGATGAAGCATTTACACAATGCTTGGACGTTCGAAGATGTCGAAGGCGGTGGCTCAATCGTCGACTTTACCGTCGATTTTTCTTTCCGTAATCGCGTGTTTGAGGCGCTGGCCGGTCAGTTTTTTGATTCTGCGCTCCGCAAAATGACAACGGCATTTGTTGAACGTGCCGACGCGCTTTATGGTACGGGCGGAAGCAACAACTCCAACGCATGAAGCGTTGCAAAGGCGCGGATATCAGCGCGGCTTTTGTCTGAGCCAAAGGATTTGTGGTCACCGACAACCTCTTCCGGGTTTTGACCTTTGACCGCCACTGCAAAAACAACGGTGCCAACGGGCTTGCTGGCGCTGCCACCGTCTGGGCCAGCTACGCCGCTAATTGCAACGGCAATGTCTGCGCCGCTTTTTTTCAGCGCACCTTGCGCCATGGCCCATGCAACGCCAACGGAAACCGCCCCAAATGCGTCGATAATGTCTTCATTCACACCCAGAAGCTTAATCTTCGCGTCATTGCTATAGGTAACAAAGCCATAGCCAAGAACGGCGCTGCTGCCCGGAACTTCGGTAATCGCAGCCGCGACAAGGCCGCCAGTGCAGCTTTCCGCGATGGCGACCATGCGTCCAGCAGCCTTGTTCTCGGCAACAACACGCGCGGCCAGTTCGGCAATCTCGGCGGGTAAGATAGTTTCCATATTCATATTTTCTCAAAAGTTGCTGTGGCTTGCGCGGCGATGCCTTCACCCCGGCCCGTAAAACCAAGCATTTCGGTTGTTGTTGCCTTTACCGATATCCTATCGACATCAACAGCCATTATATCTGCAAGCCGTTCGCGCATTCTTCCGCGGAAGGGCCCGACCTTTGGCTGTTCGCAGATGATAGTAACATCGGCATTTGAAAGTTCAAAGCCGTCATCACGTGCCAGTTTCATAGCGTGGGACAGGAATCGGTCGGAAGATGCACCGCGCCACTGCGGGTCGCTTGGTGGGAAATGATCGCCAATATCTCCCTTGGCAATGGCCCCCAATATGGCGTCGGTCAGCGCATGCATCGCAACATCCGCATCGCTATGGCCGTCAAGGCCCCTGTCATGCGGGATCTGCACGCCGCATAGCCATAATTCGGCATTAGGCACCAAACGGTGGACGTCAAAACCATTTCCGCTTCGAAATGAGGGCATGTTGTTTCCTGCAAAATCGCTTGAGAAGGTAAATTTATTGAGCGCTTCTGCGCCTGGGACGATGCGCACATCGCTGCCCTGAGCCATGAGCATGCGCGCATCGTCAGTGGGTTCTGCACCTGTCCAGCTTTGGTGGGCTGCGTAAATGTCCTGAAAGGCAAAAGCCTGCGGCGTTTGAATACGCCATAGATTTTCGCGTTCGACGGTTTCCGACAATATATCCGTGCCGCGTGAAAGGCTGTCCACGACAGGTAGGGCAGGGACAGCGCCGGGGGCACGCAACAGCGCATCCAACAAATCGTCAACGACGGCAGCAGCAAGGAAAGGCCGCGCGGCGTCGTGGATCAACACCTGATCAACCAATTGCGTGGCGGCAATCGCCTTTAACCCCAAATAGACGCTCTCCCGCCGCGTCGGTCCGCCTTGAACGAAAATTGGGTCTTTTAGACCAACCAGCGCCGCCTTAGCTTCGGCTTCTTGTCCAGCGCCAATCGCCACATAGACTTGGTCAATATGTGGGTGCGCCGCCAAAGCTGCATAGCTGTGCCATAGCATGGGTTTGCCGCGTATAAGGCGAAACTGCTTTGGCTGCGCGCCGCCTACGCGGCTACCTGAGCCTGCGGCGACGATAAGTGCAACGGTGGTTGGACGAGAGGTCATGTGCGCGCTCTAGCGACAGCAGACTTGCCCGCCAAGCTGAAAGCGGGTAACGGCCTGCCTAAATTTTAGGCAGTGTTTGAAGATGCAACTTAATCCCATTCATATCGGTAACATCAAAATCGATTGTCCCGTCATCTTGGCACCGATGACTGGCGTCACCGATATGCCATTCCGCAAAATTGTGCGCGAGTTTGGCTCCGGCCTAAACGTCACCGAAATGATCGCCAGCCAAGCGATGATCCGTGAGACGCGACAAAGCATCCAAAAATGCGAATGGGACGCCATTGAAGAACCGGTGTCGATGCAGCTTGCTGGTTGCACCCCATATGAAATGGGCGAAGCGGCCAAGCTGAATGAAGAACGCGGTGCGGCTATCATCGATATCAACATGGGGTGTCCGGTTAAAAAAGTAGTCAACGGCGATGCTGGCTCTGCGCTGATGCGCGATCTGCCCTTGGCCGCCAGCTTGATTGCGGCAACGGTGAAGGCGGTATCAGTGCCTGTGACCGTCAAAATGCGCATGGGTTGGGACCATGGAAGCCTGAATGCGCCTGAACTTGCGCATATTGCCGAAGATTTAGGTGCAAAAATGATCACCGTGCATGGCCGCACGCGCAACCAAATGTACAAAGGCTCTGCTGACTGGGCATTTGTGCGTAAGGTGAAGGATGCAGTATCATTGCCCGTCATTGTAAATGGCGACATTTGTACGATTGATGATGCACAAACTGCTTTGGCGCAAAGTGGCGCAGATGGTGTTATGGTTGGCCGTGGGGCCTATGGTAAGCCCTGGCTGCTTGGTCAAATGATGCACTGGTTTCGTACCGGACAGACCATTGACGATCCGAATATAGACACCCAATTTCATCTGATAATGAAGCATTATCGGGCTATGCTTGATCATTATGGCAACGAAGTCGGGGTGCGCATCGCGCGTAAGCATATTGGTTGGTATACCAAGGGACTCAACGGTTCAGCCGAGTTTAGAAACTTTATGAACCGTATTGACGATCCAATGGTCGTAATCGACGAATTAACCCGCTTTTATGAGCCATTTCTGACCAAATCGGCGGCCTGATTCATGTCGCAGGACATGCATCGTCCGGATTATAGCCAGATGCTGGCAAGTATCGCGGTACCGGTGCTGTTGATTTCGCCTGAACATATCATCTCTTACGCCAATGACGCCAGCGAGGCGTTCTTCGGACGCAGCCGACGCCGGCTCGAGGGACAGCGTATTGACGAAACTTTGGTGTTCGAAAGTGAGCGGATGAATGCCGCATTATTGTCCGCTGATAGCGACTTATCTGCCCAAGATATGGAGCTTAAAACGCCTCACGGGGTGATTACAGTCGATATAAACCTGTCTTCGGTGTCAAAGTATCCGGAATGGAGAATTGCCATCATATCGCCCCGTAATGGCGGCCGTGAGCATATTGGCGATCAGCGCGATATTGGGCAGCAGCAAGCAATGGGCGCGCCTGCGATATTGGGGCATGAGATTAAAAACCCATTGGCGGGTATTAAAGGTGCCGCGCAACTATTGGCCCGGATCGTCGACGAAAAAAACCGCACCCTGACGGAATTGATCGTCAATGAGGTCGACCGGATTGCGCGTTTGTTAGATCAAATGCAAAAGCTTGGGCGTTCTGAACCGGCGGAACTTGCGCCCGCCAATATCCACTTGCTGATCGAGCGGGCGATTCGTTCGCTGCGTGCCGCGAACCGATCTATGCCCGAAATTTCCATTAATTATGATCCGTCCTTGCCCGATGTACTGATCGATGCCGACGGTATGGTTCAAATACTCATCAATCTGCTGCAGAACGCGACAGATGCACTGCAAGGGCGTTTGGACGGGGTGATAGGCATCTCGACCCGCTATATCATGAGCGGCGCTCTAAGGGACGCGGACGTTGATCGGCGGTCGATTAAATGGCCCGTTGAGATTGCTATTTCCGACAATGGCCCCGGCGTGCCCGAACATATTGCGGACGAACTGTTTTCGCCTTTTGTTACAACGAAACGCGACGGGCAGGGGCTTGGCCTCGCAATTGTGCGCAAACTGGTGCAGCAAATGAATAGCCGCGTGCTGTTTGAACGGGACGCTGCGCAGGGGCAAACGACGTTCCGGCTTTTGCTGCCGGTTGCATTAGGGAAAACGAACCCATGACACCGCCAAGGGTACTCATTGTTGAAGACGACGCGTCCATCGGTCTTGTGGTGAGCGCTGCGCTTCAAGCGGAGAATATCGAAACATCATTATGCGATTCCGTGGCGACCCGCGACACCGCGTTGGCCAGTGGACATTTTGATTTGATGCTGACGGACGTCATGTTGAAGGATAGTGACGGTCTCGCCACGTTGAAAGATGCGATGGAAAAATCGCCCGACATGCCGGTCATCATCATGTCCGCGCAAAACACGCTGGAAACCGCCGTGCGCGCTAGCGAGATTAATGCGTTTGAGTATTTTCCAAAACCCTTTGATCTGAATGACCTCGTTCTGGCGGTAAAGCAGGGCATCGAAAAACGGCGCTCAACGGCGCAAGACCCGTTCGATTCACTCACCGAAGCTAATCTTCCGATGATTGGACGAAGTGCTGCGATGCAGGATGTTTACCGCATGGTCGCACGGCTTTTGCGTAATGATTTGTCGGTATTAATCTCGGGCGAAAGCGGAACGGGCAAGGAATTGGTGGCGGAAGCCATCCACAATCTTGGCCATCGCAAGACCGGGCCGTTCGTTGCCGTCAACATGGCCGCGATTCCAAGCGAGCTCATTGAAGCCGAGCTATTCGGCCATGAAAAAGGCGCTTTTACAGGGGCCGTTGGCCAGTCGATTGGCCGGTTTGAGCAGGCGCAAGGCGGAACTTTATTCCTCGACGAAATTGGCGATATGCCCATGCATGCGCAGACGCGACTGCTGCGCGCATTACAGAGCGGTGTCATTAGCCGGATCGGCGGCAAAGCGAGCATTCGCTTAGACGTGCGCATCGTCGCAGCGACCAACCAGAATTTGCCAGCATTGATCGAAAAAGGCGGTTTTCGTGAGGACTTATTTTATCGCCTGAACGTCGTCCCGATCGAAATGCCACCATTGCGCGACCGAACGGAAGACATTGGCCTGCTCGTGCAGCATTTCTTGATCATGGCGGCGAAAGATGGCCTGCCGATGCGAAAAATCGACGATAATGCCATCAGCCATTTGATGGTGATGCCGTGGCGCGGCAATATTCGCGAACTGAAAAACCTGGTCTACCGTCTCGCCTTATTGTGTCGTGAAGACACCATCACGGACGCGACGATCATGCAATTTGTTGAACCGGCGCAGGATGCCGAACCGCCCATCCAAGGGGCAAGTTTTGAAGCAGCGGTGGCGCAATTTTTGAGGGATCAGCGGCAGCGCGGCGCCATGCGTGAAAAATTATATCCACGCGCACTTGCGCAGTTCGAAATCCCATTGTTGCAGCATGTGATGAAGCAAGTGAAGGGCAATCAGTTAAAGGCGGCCGCATTACTGGGTATAAACCGGAATACCCTGCGCAAAAAATTGACTGACTATGGCATTGGGCCTTCAGGCGGACGGTAGATAGATGAATTAACGCGATGCGTTGCCTTAAAACCACTATTTTGTGCTTTTCAGGCAACGCAAGGAATGCCACTATGTCTTTATGGCAACAATGGACCTTGAGGAAGAACGCGCTGCACCTTCCGCTGTCCGTCGTCTTTTTGAATGGGTTGCCGACCTACTCGGCAAAAGTCAGTCCATAAAGTTTTTGGAAATTGCCAGCGCCGTGATGTTAATCGTCGTGGGCGCTATCACTGCTATGCTTTTGATAGGGCAAGGGCCGCAATCGGAACCACTGGCGCCTGTGGCATCGGCGACAATGCTCGTCGGCAACCTGTTACCAGCTACTTTGCTTGTTGTGTTGTTCGGCCGCCGGGTTGCGCTCAAGCGCGCTGAGTTGAGCAGCATCGGCAGCAAACAACTATTGCATGTCCGTTTGGTCGCGATTTTTTCGGCGATCACTGCGGTACCTACGGTGCTTTTGGTGATCTTCGCGTCATTGCTGTTTCAAAGCGGTATTCAATTTTGGTTCTCGGGTTCAGCGCGCGGAATGTTGGAAAATGCGGGGGAATTGGCAAAGGGCTATTATGAAGTCAATGCCAAGGATGTTGGCGACGAAACGGTTACCATGGCGGGTGATTTTCGAAATGCATTAAGCCAAACCAACGCCGATGATCCCGCTTTTTTGAGCTATTATCTGGAACAGGTTTTCCGCAGGCGGTTAAGCGAATCTGCAATTGTTTCTGTGGGTGGCGATGGCGTTCAACGAACAGAAGCGGTCGCCACTGAAAATGATGATCGCAAGCAGGACTGGATCGCTGCGGATATTTTGAAGAAGCTGAACGCGGGTGAGGGGACGGTTATTGTTAACCGCGCCGACCGAATTGAAGCGGTAACTATATTATTCGATACACCGCGCAGCTATTTATACGCCAGCCGGACCTTGTCAGTACCATCCTTTGCATTAGGTGAAAAAGCGCAAACGGTGCTTCAAGATTATGACGACATGGTCAGTCGGTCACGCACGCTGCAAATCCAGTTTAATCTAGCGCTGTATTTTGTATCGTTGATGATTATCGGCATCACTTTGTGGGTCGCCTTGCGGGTTGCGGACCGCCTTGTGCGCCCGGTCAATAATCTGGTGAATGCGGCTCAGTTGATTGCGGAAGGAGATTTGTCCGCGCGCGTCACCATTGACCAATATCGCAACGACGAGGTTGCTTTTCTCGCCCAATCCTTCAACCGGATGACAGAACGCTTGCAGCAACAGACAGGCGTGTTGCTGGCGACCAATCATCAACTTGGCGAACGACGTCTGTTTATCGAGGCAGTTTTGGAATCTGTGTCTGCTGGCGTGGTGTCTGTTGACGGCAATGGCGTGGTCCAGCTTGCTAACTCTACGGCGGAAAAGCTGCTGAAAAACCGATTTGAAACGATTGTTGGTCAGAATTTTGCAAGCGTAGCGCCTGCACTGGCGGCATTAGCCAGCGAAAGTCCGCGCGGCGTGGTGCAATTGGGCGACGGACCTGAGCCACTCACGGTGGCAGTAACCGTCTCCCCACGGGAGCAGGGCAGTGTGGTTACTTTTGAAGATATTAGCCAGCAATTGGCTGACCAACGCAGCGCTGCATGGTCAGACGTCGCGCGCCGTATTGCCCATGAAATCAAAAATCCGCTGACCCCGATACAGTTGGCAGCAGAGCGCCTGCAACGCCGGTTTGGCAAGAATATCCTAGAGGATCAGGCGATATTTGAACAATTGACCAGCACAATTGTCCGTCAGGTTGGGGATTTGCGCAACATTGTCGATGAATTCTCATCCTTTGCCCGTATGCCAAAGCCATTGTTCCGTGCCGAAAATGTGCATGATATAGTTGGCCATGCGATATTTTTGTTCGAAGTGGCGCACCCGGACATCATATTTAGCTATCATCAAAGCGGCGCAGTCCCCAGTCTGATTTCTGACCGACGGCAACTGGGGCAAGCTATTACAAATATCCTTAAAAATGCTGTGGAATCCATTGAAGAAAGAAGAAAATCAGGTCCAGTTGACGGTGTGATTTCGATTGATCTATGCATGGATGCAGAAGCGTTGGTAATCCGCATCGCGGATAATGGCATTGGCCTGCCGCCAGACCGCCAACGCATTATGGAACCCTATATCACTAATCGCGCCAGCGGCTCGGGTCTGGGACTTGCGATTGTGAAAAAGATAATTGAGGAACATTTCGGAGAAATTTCATTGTCAGACAATGATCCCATTGGCGCGGTCGTGACATTGAAATTCAACCCGCAATTCGTGGCGTCCAAGGTGGGGAAGGTTAATTCTTCCGCACCGCTTTCCAATGCAGATGAGGTTATCGGCTAATTATGGCACTCGACATATTGATTGTAGACGATGAGCAAGACATTCGGGATTTGGTATCTGGAGTGCTTGATGACGAAGGCTATGGCACAAGGACGGCGGCTTCTGCGGATGAGGCTTTAGCTGCGCTGGATGAACGTTTACCGTCGTTGATATTGCTTGATGTCTGGCTGCGTGGTTCATCGATGGACGGTATTGAGTTGTTGCGCGCGATCAAAATCCGCGATCCGCAAATTCCGGTCATTGTTTTTTCTGGTCATGGGAATATCGACACGGCTGTTGCGGCCATCGGGCAAGGCGCGGCGGATTTTATCGAAAAGCCTTTTGAAGCCAGTAAGTTGTTGCACCTCGTTTCAAAGGCAACCGAAACCGAACGGCTGCGCGCAGAAAATGCAGACCTTAAGGCGCGGGTAGGGCATTCGGAGGAACTGACCGGTTCGTCGGTATCGATCAACGCCGTGCGCGCAACGCTTAAGAAGGTCGCTGGTACAGGAAGCCGAATGCTCATCACAGGGCCTGCAGGGGTTGGCAAGGAGGTCGCTGCCCGATTGCTGCACAGCTGGAGCCCAAGGGCAGGGTCAGCCTTTGTGTCCGTGAGCGCCGCCCGATTGTCGCCTGAACGATTTGACGAAGAGTTGTTTGGCATCGAACAGGATGGCCGGCTTGTGCAGGCGGGCATGTTGGAAAAAGCGCATGGCGGGACATTGTTCCTAGACGAAGTTGCGGACATGCCGCGAACCACACAAGGTAAGATCCTGCGCGTGTTAACCGACCAGAGCTTTGTTCGGGTGGGCGGCGACCGGCAAATACGTGTCGACGTCCGCTTTGTGTCGGCGACTGCGCGCGATCTGGCTGTTGAAATTTCCGAAGGCCGGTTCCGCGAAGATTTGTTTTACAGGTTAAACGTTGTTCCGGTTGGAATTCCGCCCTTGTCGGGACGACGCGAAGATATTCCAGACCTGGTCAACCATTATGCCGCGCGCTTTGCATCCGAACACCGTATTTCGCCACCTAACTTTTCGGGTGATGCGATGGCGGCGCTTCAGGCCTGTGAATGGCCCGGCAACGTCCGGCAATTGCGTAACATCATCGAACGCACCATCATATTGGCGCCTGCAGAAGGCGTTGCGACAATCGAAGCTGATATGCTGCCATCAGAAATCATCAATAGTTATGAAGGCGCAGAGCATAATGTCACGTCCCTTATGGGGGCGCCATTGCGCGAGGCGCGTGAAGCATTTGAACGCGAATATTTGCGGGTGCAGATCAAACGTTTTTCCGGCAATATTTCAAAAACAGCCGCCTTTGTCGGTATGGAGCGGTCTGCGCTGCATCGGAAGCTAAAGCTTTTGGGCATTTCTGTCCGCAAAAATGCATTGGATTTTAGTGACGACGCAGAATCTTGACCGCAATTGCGAACTTGGCATCATTCGTGTAAGATTCATGCCGCTGAGTGTTGTGGATGCTTGATCTGCAATCTGCAATATTTGGCGTAACGATAAATATAAACGGATAATCACAATGACTGAAAAAAATAACGGACTTCAAGACCTTTTTCTGAACTCCCTCAGAAAATCGAAGACACCAGTGACTATGTTTTTAGTCAAGGGCGTAAAGCTTCAAGGTGTTGTAACGTGGTTTGACAACTTCTCAGTGCTGTTGCGCCGCGATGGCATTTCCCAGCTTGTTTATAAGCATTCCATATCAACGATTATGCCGTCGACTTCGCCGGACCGCTCATTATTCGATGAGATGATGTCGCGCGCCACGCACCGGCCCGGGATGCTGCAGGATGTTTTTCTCCACGCCATGTGCGACAAGAATGAGTCGGTTACGACGTTTCTTGTGAACGGCGTGATGCTTCAAGGCGCCATTGTCGCTTATGATCTTTTTTCAGTCATGTTGGAGCGGGATGGCACCACGCAGCTTGTATACAAGCATGCCATATCTACTATCCAGCCAGCGCATCCTGTGAACCTTGCGGATTATAATCAGGGCGTCGACGAGAGCGATATTTGAGCGGCTTTGAACGCAGCGAAACGGACGAGTTCGCGCGTGGTGCGCGCGCTTTGGTCATATATCCAGAGCTGCCTGGACGGGCCTCTGTGGGGCCGGAGGCGCGCCTTGCCGAAGCGGAGGGGCTTGCGCTTGCCATTGGCCTGAATGTTGTCCGCAAAAAGCATTATCGGGTGCGTTCACCGCGTGCGGTGACGCTGCTCGGCGGTGGCCAAGTCGAAGAAATAGCCGAGATGGGCCGCGATCTGGAGGCTGATCTTCTGATCGTCGATGCTTCGCTGACCGCTATTCAGCAACGGAATCTTGAAGAACGCACCGGGCTAAAAACGATTGACCGGACGGGGCTTATCCTTGAAATTTTTGGCGAACGTGCCGCCACGGCCGAAGGGCGATTGCAGGTCGAGTTAGCACATCTGGATTACCAAGCAGGGCGATTGGTCCGTAGCTGGACTCACTTGGAGCGGCAGCGCGGTGGTTTCGGCTTTTTGGGCGGCCCTGGTGAAACGCAGATCGAGGCGGACCGTCGTATGATCCGGGACCGCATGGCGCGGTTGCGACGCGAATTGGAAGAGGTGAAAAGGACCCGTTCTTTGCATCGTGCCCGGCGCAAACGCGCACCTTGGCCGGTCATCGCTTTGGTGGGCTATACCAATGCGGGTAAATCGACCCTGTTCAATCGGTTGACGCGTGCGACTGTCCTTGCCGAAGATATGTTGTTCGCGACGTTAGACCCAACGATGCGGCAAATCACGCTACCCGGGGTAGAGAAGGCGATATTGTCCGACACGGTTGGTTTTGTCTCCGATCTGCCAACGCAATTGATCGCCGCGTTTCGCGCGACATTGGAAGAAGTGATATCGGCTGACATTATCGTTCATGTACGCGACATTTCGCATCCCGAGACCGATGCGCAGCGAGAGGATGTTTTACAGATTTTGCGGGATCTGGGCGTGCTCGACGATGAACAGACCGGCAATCAACCGCGCATGGTCGAAATTTGGAACAAGCTGGATCTTTTGGATGATGATCGGCGGGCGGAGTTATCGGGCATGGCTGCGCGTGACGACAATCTCTTGATGATATCTGCAGTTACAGGTGAGGGCATTGATGCACTCAAGGCCCATCTCACTGCGCTCATCGCCAAGGGGAGTGATTTGCGTACGGTCAAATTGCGCACTGATAATGGCGCGGCGTTAGCGTGGTTGCATGGGCGCGGCGTCGTGAGCGGGCAGCATGTCGTCGGTGACATTGTCTCCGTCGATGTGTCATTGAGCCGCCAATTATGGGGCCAGTTTGAAAAGAAATTTGAAAAACAGCTGGAACAAGCAGATAGTTAAGGCTGTGCCTTAAGTTTTCTCTTTTGATTTGGCTTGCTGCCAAAGCGCTTCTTTTTCATCGAGTGATAACCCCGCAAAAGCGTCGCCCGCAGACATTTCCATGTCGCGAAAACGCCGCTCAAACTTGGCGCTGGCTTGCTTCAACGCAAATTCTGCGTCTACCTTATGAAAACGTGCGAAATTAACGACGGCAAATAACAAATCGCCTATTTCTTCTGTTACATGCGCGATTAAAGTTGCTTCTTTAACTTCTTCTAATTCCTCAATTATCTTTTCTCGTGCGCCGGACTGGTCCGGCCAATCAAAGCCGGTGCGCGCCGCGCGCTTTTGAATTTTTTGGGCACGCAATAAAGCGGGAAGGGCGAGGGCCACTCCCGCCAAGGCGCTATTATCTTCATCGCCGCTGCGTTCAGCGGCCTTTATGGTTTCCCAATTGTCAGGAACTTCATGGCTGTTAGCTGTGATACCTGCGAACACATGCGGATGGCGGCGCACCATTTTGTCGCAAATGCCATTCACGACGTCCTGCATATCGAAAACGCCTAGTTCGCTTGCCATCTGGCTGTGAAATGCAACTTGAAGCAGCAGGTCACCCAGTTCGTCTTTTAGCGCATCCAGATCATTTCGCTCGATTGCGTCTGCAACCTCATAGGCTTCTTCAATGGTGTAAGGGGCAATTGACGCGAAGTTTTGTTCAATATCCCATGGACAGCCCGTGTCACGATCACGCAGGCGGGCCATGATATCGGTAAGAGGGGTAATATCTGAGTGCATCAGCCTGCCATATCAATTAGTTCGATAATATATATTATGTTAAATAATGGATCACAACGGTTTTGTATGAGCATCCATAGCCAAGTTTATACTCACGGTTGAAGCACCATCATATTCCCCTCTACGCGCCAACTTTGCATGTTGTTGAGGAAGTTCATGCCCAATAAGTTGACGTCGCCAAACCGATCCGACACGACCACCGGATGGTTTTCAATCATGTGCGACCCGATAGACAATAAATCCACATTTGCCCGCTTGGCGGCTACTCGGCCGTTTGCGGTGTTGAGAATGATTGGATAGCCGTTGGCTTCAACGCCAACTTCTCTCGCCGTATTTGCATTGATCGCTGTCATCGTTGCGCCGCTGTCGACCATGAAGCGGACGGGTTTGCCATTTATATCGACTAAGAGCCAATAATGCCCATCGTCTTGTCGACGTAACTGTATTGCTTCGCCGCTAATGCTTTGTCCGGCGGTGCCAGAAATGTCCGCTTTCACGCGTTCCCAAATGCCGATAAATTCAAAGCGGAAGCTGAAAATGGCGAACAAGGCCGCAAAAATGGCGATCCAAGCGAGGCCAGCCTTGGCAACATAGCCCAAGGGTAAGCGCCGCGCCGCAAGCGAACTGACAAGCAGCAATATACAAACAACGCCCCAAATCAGCGATGGACCATCTTCCATGATGTTCATCGACTGGCTTTCGTAAACAATTCATAGAAATTGTCTGAAGTTTGCTGCGCCAGCGTTTCAGCCGGAACATCGCGCAATTGCGCTACAAAGCGCGCAGTATCTGCGACAAAGGCCGGCTCACCAGTCCTGCCACGATGCGGAATTGGCGCAAGAAATGGTGCATCGGTTTCCACCAATAAGCGATCCGTGGGTAACCATTTGGCCACATCCTGAATGTCTTGGGCATTTTTAAAAGTCACAATACCCGACAGCGAGATATACAGGCCCAAATCCAAGGCGATGCGCGCAAAATCGGCGCTGGCCGTGAAGCAATGAATAACGCCAGTGAAAGTGCCTTCCCGCATTTCTTCGGTCAGTATCGCCGCCGTATCTGCTTCCGCATCACGGGTATGAATAATGATAGGTAGGCCCGTTTGCCGCGACGCCTTGATATGCTCGCGAAAGCCCGCACCTTGCTGTGCCCGGTCGCTTTTGTCGTAATAATAATCGAGACCGGTCTCGCCAATGGCAACAACGCGCGGATGTGCTGCCTTTGCCACGAGTTTAGCACAGTCCATGCCGATATGTTGGTCGGCCTCATGCGGATGAATACCAACAGACGCCCACACATCAGTTTCTTCCTGGGCAAGGCCAATGACATCATCCCATTCGCGCTCTCGCGTAGAAATATTGAGCATCGCCGACACCCCATTTTCGCGCGCGCGCGCAAGTATCTCGGCCTGTTGTTCGACCAAGCCCTTATAATTGAGGTGGCAATGGGAATCGATGAACATCAGGCGGCGGCCCCCTCCTCCACCGGCAATTCCAGCCGTGGGAACAGTCCTACAGGTTGGGTAATTTGGAAACCACCTTCGGCCAGGCCCGAATACCAATGCGACCCAGCACGCGCATAATTACGCACATCATCGGGCACACCCATCTGATCGAGCAGCTTAGTAACTGACCCAGGAATGAATGGCTGCACGGCTATGGCCAGCTGTGCGATGCAGATGAACAATGTCGCCAAAACAGTCTCCATCCGCTCGGGATCGGTTTTCTTCAGCGCCCATGGTGCCTGCACGTCGACATAGGCGTTACATGCAAACACGGCTTGCATCCAAGATTCCAAAGCCTGCGACATTGCGAGGTCTTCAAAATGGGAAGGAATTTCGGTCGAAACGGCATTACCGACCAATTCCAGCAAGGCTTGATCATCGGGATGATGGCCGTGAATCGTCGGAAGATATCCTTCGCAGTTTTTGAAAATCAGCGACAAGGTCCGCTGCGCCAGATTGCCAAAGCTATTCGCCAAATCGGCATTTACGCGCGTGACAATGGCCTCAGGGCTATAGCTGCCATCCTGCCCAAAGCTAACTTCGCGCAATAGGAAATAGCGCAAGGCATCGACGCCAAACAACTCAGCCAATTCCATCGGGTCTACTACATTGCCTAAGGATTTTGACATTTTCTCGCCGCGTGACAGCAAAAAGCCGTGGCCGAACACCATTTTTGGCAAGGGCAAGCCTGCCGACATCAGGAATGCTGGCCAATATACCGTGTGGAATCGGACAATATCCTTACCGATGATATGTACGCTTGCTGGCCAGAATTTGCGCCATTCTTCAGTGTCATCGGGAAAACCAATGGCGGAGATATAAGTCGTCAGCGCATCGAGCCAGACATACATGACATGGTTCTCGCTGCCCGGAACCTTGACGCCCCAGTCAAAGCTGGTGCGCGAGACGGACAAGTCCTTCAACCCGCCTTCGACAAATTTGACGGTTTCATTTTTGCGGCTGTCGGGGCGGATGAATTCCGGATTTGCGGCGTAATATTCCAACAAAGGCTTTTCATATTTGGAAAGCCGGAAAAACCAGCTTTCCTCAACTGTCCATTCAACGGGCGTGCCTTGGGGCGAGAGTTTTTGCCCCCCTTCCCCTTCGGTGAGCTCGGCTTCGTCATAATAAGCTTCGTCGCGGACAGAGTACCAACCCTCATATCGGTCCAGATACAGATCGCCGCTCGCTTCAAGCCGTTTCCAAATTGCCTGGCTCGCTTTGTGATGATTATCCGCAGTTGTCCGGCAGAAATGATCAGCAGAAATATCAAGCGTTGCGCACATTTGTTTGAAATAAGAGGACATTTCGTCCGCAAGATCGCGCGTGTCCCTGCCCAACCCCCGTGCCGTCTGGTCCATTTTTAGGCCATGCTCATCGGTGCCGGTAACGAAACACACTTCGCGGCCATTCAGCCGCTGAAAACGTGCAATCGCATCAGTGGCGATCGCCTCATAGGCATGGCCGATATGCGGCTTCCCATTGGGATATGCGATTGCGGTGGTAATGTAGAAAGGTTGGGACATGGATACTCTTAATATTGCTTATGGGCGCGCTGTATGCGCTTGAATTGACGCCAGCAAGCTTCCCATTTGGAAGACAACGCTTTGCTTATCTAAACTTAACGCAATGGCGCGCGCGGCAAGCCCGCTTGCGGCCTCCCAAGCGGCGATACCATTGCGCGCCTGCGTAGCATCCAGCTTTCGCGTATACTCCGCTATCAACGACGGCGTACGGCGCAAGAAAGCCTCGTAACGCGGTTGCGCAGCCTTTAACGCCAATTTTTCCGCCAAGCCACTGCGCAGTGCATTGTCGCGGTCACCCGTACGCAAGATGGACGTCATGGCATCCTCAATTTCCTTGAGATCAAGACCCAGAAAATCCAGCGCTTGCCCCGGTGTACCATTGCCCAAACGGATAAGGGCTTGCAGTTCGTCCGCACCCACCTCTGGCGCCGCGCGTTGTAATATGTCGGCCATGTCGGCATCACTCAATGCCTCAAACCGAAGGATCTGGCAGCGCGACCGAATGGTCGGTAGCAACCGGTCACTGGCATGGCTGATGAGAAAGAAAAAAGTGCCAACGGGCGGTTCTTCCAGCGACTTGAGCAATGCGTTGGCCCCGCCTCGCTCTAGGTCGTCAGCGGCATCAATGATAATCGCGCGCCGGTTGCTTAAACCGGGCCGAGTGGTCAGCGATTGCTGAAGCCCACGGATTTGATCGACGGTGATGCTGCGCTTGAACTCGGTGACATCATCAATATCCTCATCCTCCTTCAACGCCTCTTTTGGCAGCCGTTTGACAGATAGGATATCGGGATGCGACCCACGCGCAATCATGCTGGCATAAGCGTTCTCCGGGTCGACCAGCATGGCTGCTGCCCGCAATGCAAAGGCAGATTTGCCGATGCCCCGTGGCCCAGATAATATCCAGCCATGGTGGACCTTATTACTATCGCAAGCGGTCGCGAACTGCCGCCACGCTTTATCATGTCCGACATAATCGTTCATGCAGGCTCCAACAGATCGCTAATTTCGGTCAGCAGCCGCGCGGTTACCGCGTCGGCCGAACCCGACGCATCGACAAGCCGCACGCGCGGTTCACGCTCGGCAAAACTCACAAAGGCCACATCGACGTCCGAATGGAAAATCTCTGTGCGGCCCTGAATGCGATCAGGCTGGTTCTGGTCACGTGCAGCCGCGCGGCTTGCGGCCTCTTTAGTATCGAGCCGGAGCACTAAGGTCCGATCTGGCAACATGCCATGGCTGCCAATCTGGTGCAGCGTCATGATGTCGGCATCGGACAGGCCGGAGCCCGCACCCTGATATGCACGACTGCTATCGATAAAGCGGTCAGAAATGACCCATTTTCCGCTGGCCAACGCCGGCTCGATGAGCCGCTCGACATGGTCGCTGCGTGCGGCGGCGAACAACAATGCCTCGGCGCGCGGCCTCCACCGCTCCGCGCTTCCGCCAAGCACCAACTGCCGGATGGTTTCCGCGCCGTCGGTTCCACCCGGTTCGCGGGTTAAAACAACTTCAAAGCCATATTGTGCGATGATCGCGGCAAGCGCGGCAATCTGGGTTGACTTGCCAACCCCCTCACCGCCTTCAATCGATATAAAACGGCCGCGTATGGTCACAGGCGCACCCATGATGACCGAATTTCTGAATGTTCTGCGCAATCAAGCATATATTATTTAGTTCCGTCATTGCCTATCGCAGTTGGGATGGCTGCGCGACTTCAAACTCCGATAGGCGATTTTAGCCGCTGGGTATAGCAGTCAGCGAGGTCAACACAAAAAGCTAGTTACGCAACTCGTCGGCCAACAGCCCGACCGACAACGCATAGAAATTCGAACAATTATAGTCCAAGATCACGCGGTAATTGCCGCCGAGAAGATAAGCAGTATTGCCCACCCCATCAGGCTCAATCAACGTCGCCATCATATTGTCATTGGGCCAAAATCCTCGCTGCGGCAAAATGCCCAATTGCCGCCATTCGGCGATTGTGCGCCATTGGCTGTGTCGCGCAAAGACGCGAGGGCATCTCGGCGACGTCATCCGCGACCGCATAATGCCCCGATTAAATGACGCAGGCACATTAACTGCAAATCCCCAATCCTCACCACGCCGCCAACCCGCATTGACGAAATAATTGGCGATAGAGGTCATCGCATCGACTTCGCTGCGCCAAATATCAGCATAGCCGTCACCGTCGCCATCCCGCGCGAGGCGCAAATATACAGATGGCAGAAATTGTGGCTTACCCAATGCCCCGGCCCAGCTTCCGGTGATCGCATATTGCGGCACGCCTTTGTCTATCATTTTGAGTGCCGCGATCAACTCGCCCTCAAACAATGCGCGGCGACGTCCTTCATACGCCAAAGAGGCTAAGGCTTCAGGTGCGTTGAAATTACCCATGAAGGATCCATAATTGGTCTCATGTCCGTAAATGGCGATCATAATCTCTTCAGGTACGCCCGTCTCATCCTCAATGCGCTTAAGCAAAGGGCGAAGCTCTGCATATTTGGCGCGGCCTCGGCTAATCCGCGATGCATCGACATGGCGGGCCTTATAAGGGGCAAAATTGGGCACTGGTGCGCTAGAAGCTCCTTCAGGTTGTTGCCGGTCAAGCCGAACCACGCGGTCATTATACCTAATCGACGGCAGCACGCGGTCGAGTGTCGCTTGCGTCACACCTTCCTGCAGCGCGCGTTGCCGCACTTGTGCCAGATAAGACCGGAATCCGACCTCCTGCGCTTCTGTGCCCTGAACAGAGTCTGTGCCAACATCCTGTGCTAGACATTTGGTGCCAAGCACAGAAGCACTGGCGCAAATCAACATCGTCATCACAATTTTACGGTAAAAGCCCACTGGATCCCCTTTTGTTGAATTGGTTCATAATGCCACAACCCATCAGGGCTGTGAATGGCTTTGGTCCCAGCAGGCTAACATTTCATCGTGCACAATGGTGAAAGCGCACGGCATCTATGCTTGCCATAGCAAACTGCACTGGCTAGGGGACGCATCGTAAGTGGACAGGTGGCCGAGTGGTTTAAGGCAACGGTCTTGAAAACCGTCGTGGGTGGAAGCTCACCGTGGGTTCGAATCCCACCCTGTCCGCCACTATATCTTCCAAATAAACAACGCGCTCTTTCGAGACGTGTTAGATGCCGCCAGGCAATATGGAAGCATTTGGCGCTGACCGACAAAACGCGCCTTGCGGCCATTCGTGTCCAAGGGACGTATTAGTCCGGGCGACACAATTTGCCGCCCGGATAAAAAGCTCAGCACACACTGAAAGGCGGCGCCTGTGGTAACAGGCGCGTTCAGCTCAGGCTGCCCCCAATTCTCATTGCCCCTTAAAGCTTGCTTTGCGTTTTCCCACGAAGGCGAGAGCGCCTTCCTTTGCATCAGCGGTGCTTCCTGCAATCCGTTGCCCTTCGGCTTCCGCCAGCAATTGTTCGGCGTACGAGTTTTCCAACGCGGTCAGGATATTTTTACGCATCACTGCATAAGCCACGGTAGGACCGTTGGCGAGCCGGCTAGCCAGCGCGCGGGCTTCTGTTTGTAAGGCTTCATCTTCAACACATTTGTAGATCATACCCCAATCCGCCGCTTTTTCACCGCTGATTTTTTCACCAAGCAACATCATTTCCGTTGCGCGCGCCTTGCCAACCAAGCGAGGGAGCATCCACGATGCGCCGCCGTCGGGAACAAGACCGATATTCACAAATGCCTGAAGAAAATAGCCGGATTTACCCGCGATAACGAAATCACCGCATAGGCCAATGGAGCAGCCTACGCCTGCAGCGGCGCCGTTGATGGCGGTAACGATGGGCATATTCAGACGGGCAAGGTTCATCATCAACGGGTTATAATGCCGGGTCAAAGCGATATAGCTACCCTCCCCTCCCGAAATCGAGCGTTCTCCGCGAGCGGACAAGTCTGCGCCTGAACAAAATCCGCGTCCTGCGCCCGTAATGACAAGGCAGCGGGCATCGCCAAGACCAGTTGAAAGGACGTCATTTATTTCCCCAGCCATATCTAGAGAACACGCATTCATCCGTTCAGGACGGTTGAGGGTGATGGTCGCGATCTTTTCAGATACGTCAACGGATATTGTTTCATAAGCCATGATTACGCGCCCTCCTCCGGCGTTTGTATTATTATCGGTTAATTCAGTCACGCGTTCCGAGCAAGTCCCGTGCGACCACCCAATTGTGAATTTCGCTTGGCCCATCATAAATGCGCATAGTCCGTAACTTGTTGGACAGCAGATAAAGCGGCATTTCGCGTGTCATACCCATCCCGCCGAACATCTGCATCGCATGGTCGACAATGTCATAGGCAGTTTCGGTGCAATAGGATTTGATCATCGAAATCTCTTGCCTGGTGTCGCGCCCTTCATCCATTTTCCACGCACAGTCGTAAGTCATCAACCGCATAGCATGTATCCGCGTAGCGGCATCAGAAACCCAATTCTGCACCGTTTGGCGGGACGACAGCGGTTTACCAAAAGTCACGCGTTGCGGGGCATAGTCGATCATCATATCCAGCGCGCGCTGCGCCATGCCAATTGACCATGACGCCATTTCTATCCGCCTTGTGCCCAAACGGACTTGCATTGGCAAAAACCCCTGTCCGCGCTTGCCAAGTAATTTCCAGCCTGGGACGCGGCAATCGTCGAGCGCGATTTCATAGGTCGCCGTGCCGTCGATCATAGGGATTTTGCGTAGGACATTAAATCCCGGTGTTTCGCGGTCGACGAGAAATGCCGACATGCCATTTCGGCCTTCGGCATTTTTGTCCGTCACGGCCATCAATATGGTGAAATCTGCCTCGTCTGCCTTTGTAATCCATATTTTTCGGCCGTTGATAATCCAGTCATCGCCATCCTGAACTGCGGTAGTCTTCATCAGTTGCGGGTCGGCTCCAGCCCCCGGTTCCGATATACCGATAGCAGAGATCGTCTCGCCGCGCACATAAGGCGCTAGATAATGTTCGCGCTGCTTTTCATCCGCCGCCGCCATCATCATGCGTAAATTGGGGGAATCTGGGGGGATTGTGTAAGGGGTAACGGTCCGGCCAAGTTCTTCGCCAACACCAACCATGGCAACCATCGGCAGGTTCATCCCGCCCACTTCCTCCGGCGCATCCAGACCCCACAGTCCTAAATCCTTTGACACGAGATCAACACGCGCCTGTTCGTCTATGGTCAGATAACTGCCTTTGCCCTCTGTCTCGCGCGCTAGCACAATGCTTTCTAACGGCATAAGCTGGGATTCCACAAATTTACGGGTTAGGTCTTTGAGCATTTTATGCTCTTCAGCGAGTTCGAAATTCATGGCGTATCCTTGCGTTAATAGCTGCGGGGAAGGCCAAGAACATGCTCGGCAAGATAACTTAGGATCAAGTTCGTGCTGATCGGGGCAACGGTGTAAAGACGTGCTTCGCGGAATTTGCGTTCGACATCATATTCTTCGGCAAAGCCAAAGCCGCCGTGGGTTTGGACGCACATATCCGCAGCGGCCCAACTTGCTTCGGACGCCAGCAGCTTGGCCATATTGGCTTCTGCGCCGGGATTACCGCCTGCATCAAACACTTGTGCCGAATGATGCACCATTAACTCCGCCGCGCACATTTGCGCATAGCAACGGGCGATAGGAAATTGGACGCCCTGATTCTGGCCGATCGCGCGGCCAAAAACATTGCGCTCGCTGGCGTAGTCGCTCGCTTTCTTGATAAACCATTTGGCGTCACCAATGCATTCCGCAGCAATCAATATGCGCTCTGCATTCATGCCCGAGAGAATATAGCGGAACCCCTTGCCTTCCTCACCGATCAGTGCAGACGCTGGAATCCGCATATCGTCAAAGAAAACTTCGGTTGTTGAATGATTCATCATCGTACGGATCGGCTTGATGGTCATGCCGTTCCCGACCACTTTGCGCATATCAACCAAGAAAATGGAGAGCCCTTCGGTCTTGCTGGCCACCTCTTCACGCGGGGTCGTGCGTGCCAGCAACATCATCAGGTCAGAATATTCCGCACGACTGGTCCAGATCTTCTGGCCATTGATGACATATTCGTCACCGTCCCGCACAGCGACAGTCCGCAAGGATAGCGTGTCCGTGCCGCTGGTTGGTTCAGAAACACCAAAGGCCTGCAGACGCAGCTCTCCTGTTGCAATACGTGGCAGATATTCCTGCTTCTGTTCTTCGCGGCCATATTTCAACAAGGTGTTCATGATATACATCTGTGCATGGGCCGAAGCACCATTGCAGCCTGCTGCCTGAATTTCTTCCATGATCACGGCTGCGGCATCAAGCTTTAGCCCCGAACCACCATAAGCTTCCGGGATCAGGGCGGCGAGAAACCCTGCTTTGGTCAGAGCATCGACAAATTCGGCAGGATATGCGCGTTCGCTATCTTTTTCCCGCCAATAAGCACCGGGAAATTTCGCGCATAAGGCCTGCACTGCACGGCGGATTTCGCTGATGCCTTCGCTTTCAGTTATCATATTATTTCCTTTGGGCTGTTGCGGCGGTCACTTGCCGTCCGTCGCCAGCAAAAGCCGCCATTTCGATTTCATTACCTGAGCCGCGCATCACGAGATGCAAAGCCTCACCGCAAATGGCAGGCGAAAGGCCCCGGTAGCTAAAATGTGCGAGCGCATTGTCGCCGAATTCCCGCCGCGCCAAATCCAGTAATAATGTCGCGGTCAACGGGCCGTGGACGACAAGGCCACGATACCGCTCCTCATCTTGCGCATAAGGCAAATCATAATGAATCCGGTGGCTGTTGAAGGTTAGCGCGGAGAAACGGAAGAGCATCGGCTCGCTTGGTGTAAGCATCCGGTGGCCGCTCCAACCCTCTAAATCAACGGCTCCTAACGCCGATTTTGGTGGCGATAAATCCGCACCAAACGCGGCCGCCTCACGATATACAATGCTCTGAACCTCGTGAACCGCGATCCCCGCCTCGCCAAAAGTTTCATGCGCCACATCAACAAATACCAACTGGCCAGAACCCCCTGATTTTTCGGTGATGGATATAACGCGCGACGTGCGGGTGACCGCTTCACCCATATGCAAAGGCGCAAAGAAATCCACTTTGCTGGATGCCCACATTCTGCGCGGTAAAGCTATCGGTGGAAGAAAACTGGCTTGGCTGTCATCACGCACGGGATGTCCGTCAGGGCCAAGTTGCGCAGTCGCGGCATCCGGCACGCATAAGCACCAATGGAACCCCTGTGGTACGTTGCCATGGGTAGGTGCTTCACGATCAAATGTCGCAAGCCAACGTGCTGCCAGACCATTGTCGATGCGGTCTGTCCGCAATTCCTCGCGCCCAATCCAGGCGTCCCAAATACTCATGAATTGCGAACTCCCGTCAAACCTTTTGCAATTACCTGCGCCTGAATTTCTGCGGCGCCTTCAAAGATATTCAAAATCCGCGCATCACACAAAACACGGCTAATTTCATATTCAAGCGCATAGCCATTGCCGCCATGAATTTGTAACGCGGCATCGGCATTGCTCCATGCAGCACGGGCTGCCAGCAGCTTCGCCATGCCCGCCTCAATATCGCAGCGTTTGCTAGAATCCTTAGCACGCGCTGCTGCGTAAGTCAGTTCACGGGTCATCACGAAATCAGCTACGCTCATTGCGATTTTGTCGGCTACGCGCGGGAACCCGATGATGGCCTTGCCAAACTGCTTGCGGTTAACGGCATAATCGAGGCCAAGCTCTAACGCGCGTTTTGCAACACCCACGGCGCGCGCTGCGGTCTGGATACGCGCGCCTTCGAATGTGCGCATCAGTTGCTTAAAGCCCTGCCCCTCTTCACCGCCCAGCAAAGCATCATCAGGGGCAATCATAGCATCAAATTGCAGGGTATATTCGCGCATACCGCGGTAACCCAGCACTTCTATTTCGCTACCGGACATGCCTTCAACAGGAAATAGGTCCGCCTTTGTTCCACGCGGCTTTGGCACCAGCAGCATGGACAGCCCCGCATAGCCATTCACATCGGGCGCTGTGCGCACGAGCATAGTCATGAGGTCAGAGCGACTTGCATGGGTAATCCAAGTCTTTGCCCCGTCGATTACCCAATGCCTATTATCCCGCCGCGCCCGCGTCTGTAATGCGCCAAGGTCGGAACCTGTGTCAGGTTCGGTAAACACCGCCGTTGGCAATATTTCACCGCTGGCGATTTTTGGCAGCCAATGGGCCTTTTGCGCGTGTGTGCCACCCATCGCGATCAACTCGCCAGCTATTTCAGACCGAGTACTCAGCGACCCTGCACCAATCCACCCGCGCGACAGCTCTTCTGTCACGACGCACATCACCAGCTTCGATAATCCCAAACCACCATATTCCGTGGGAATACACACCCCGAAAGTGCCAAGATCCGCCATTTCAGATATGGTTTCATCTGGGATTAAGTCATTTGCAAGGTGCCACTTGTGCGCGTTTGGTAAAATCCTGCTATTTGTAAACCGCCGATATTGGTCGCGAATAACGTCCAATTCAGCGTCATAAAGATTCTCGCTTGGCATTTGACCATCAGCCAAGGCCTGTGCCACCGCGGCACGGGTTTCTGCTTGGTTATCATTCAACCAAGAAGTGCAATCATGGGCAAGCAATGCTGCGGTACTGACGATACCAAGATCCACAGGTCTAAAAATCTCGTTCTGCCCCATCGGCAGACCGCCAGTCAGTTGTCCCAAGGTTTCGGCAAAAATCAGAGACGCCACATGCTGGTCAAGCTGCGTTCCACCGTCATTGCTGTCGAGCCATCGGCTAACGGCTTCCAAAGCCGCAACACTGGTGGCCACCCAAGCAAAGCCATGCGCGGCGCGTTGGTCTGTTTCCATAGCACGCTGCGCCAGACGCGCCACGAGTGCCGATTTTGCCGCGTCGCAGTAACGCTCCGCAGCTTGTAGAGCGGCTGCAAAACTCATGCGCGTTCAAATACCGCCGCAATCCCCTGGCCGCCGCCAATGCACATCGTTTCAAGCCCGAAACGGACGTCCCTGCGATGCATTTCGCGGGTCAGGTTCGCCAATATACGCCCCCCGGTTGCACCAATAGGATGACCAAGCGAGATACCCGACCCGTTGACGTTGAGCATATCATGGCGGCTGTCATCATCCGACCAGCCCCAGCCCTTGAGACAGGCAAGTACTTGCGGCGCAAATGCCTCATTCAACTCGACAAGGCCGATGTCGTTCCAACTCAAGCCGTTGCGCGCAAACAGACGTTGCGTTGCAGGAACCGGACCATAGCCCATGCGCGAAGGCTCGCAGCCAGCGGCAGCCCAACTGTGGAAATAGGCTATGGGTTCTAACCCAAGCTCTTCCAACTTGTCTTCGGCGACAACAAGGCAAGCCGCACCTGCGTCATTTTGCTGGCTCGCATTGCCTGCCGTAACCACGCCACCTTCAAGCGGACGT
Organism: Sphingorhabdus sp.; assembly: GCF_044239665.1. Taxonomy (GTDB): domain Bacteria; phylum Pseudomonadota; class Alphaproteobacteria; order Sphingomonadales; family Sphingomonadaceae; genus Sphingorhabdus_B. Next base: position 67,643 of record NZ_JBIIBA010000003.1, on the reverse strand, counting down.
AAGGCAGCCATTGTTTCGAGCGTCGCATCGGCGCGATAGCCTTCATCATGATCAAAGATGATTGGATCGCCTTTCCTTTGCGCGATGCGCACTGGCACCAACTCATCGTCAAACAGGCCATTTGCCCATGCCGCCGCCGCGCGCTGGTGTGAACGCGCAGCATACGCATCACACGCTTCGCGGCTGATATCATGGTCTTTCGCCAAATTTTCAGCGGTCTCAATCATGCCACTTATTACGCCAAATCGTTCGACAGGCTGGCTCATCACCCGCCCACGCGTCAGGCGATCATGCAGCGTCAGATTGCCCGCACGAACGCCTTTGCGAACGTCCGTGGTGTAATGTTCAACATTTGACATGCTTTCGCACCCACCGGCTACGACAATGTCGCTTACCCCCGTTTGAACCATCATTGCGGCATTCACGATGGCTTGCAGGCCGGAACCACAACGACGGTCGACTTGATACCCGGGCACCTCAATGGGCAGCCCCGCCGCAAGCCACGCCCAATGCCCAATGCACGGTGCTTCGCCATTACCATAGCCTTGGGCAAAGACAACGTCGTCGACGCGCGACGGATCAATTTTTGTCCGTTCAATCAGTGCCTTGAGGATGATACCGCCCAAATCACCTGCGTTGAGCGACGACAGCGCACCGCCGAATTTGCCGACGGGCGTGCGAATAGGGGCTACAATAGCGGCACGGCGAAGCGTATTCATGTGGCAATTCCTAATATTCCAGAGTCGATGAGACGGGCGATTTCGCCTGAGGATAGTCCGAGCGACGTGCTCAATATTTCCTCGCTATGCTGCCCATTGCGCGGCGCTGCCTTTGCGTCACCACGCTGCAATTGGGGAATACTGCCAAAGGCACCAGCGGCAGGATAATTGAAACCCGATGGGTTCGCGTCAAAGGCGGAAAACATGGGATTGTTGCCGACCAAGCGTGGATCATGTGCAGCATCCAACATGGTACGATAGGCCGAATGAACAATTCCTGCCGCATCAAGCGTTGAAGCCATTACCGCGTGATCGAGCGAACCAATCGCCCTTTCAAACAACGGATAAAGCGCATCGCGGTGCTGAAAGCGAAGTCCATCGTCTTTGGCGAAGCTAACGCCGCGCTCTGCCTCTATCGCTTCGACTTGAGTTGCCAAACCAAGCGCACCGATTAGATTTGCCCATTGGCGGTGTGTGACAACGACAATCATCGTGCGGATATTGTCTTTGGTGACAAAATCACGTCCAAACAAACCATAGACCGCGTTGCCAAGCCGAGGACGATTGGCCTTGTTATGCAGCACTTCGGCAATACCGCCCAGATTGGCAACCGTGCCAATGGCGACGTCCGACAGGGGAACGCGGACCTCACTGCCCTCCCCGGTTTGTTCGCGCCTGCGAATGGCGGCCAGCATGGCAAATGCAGCATAGGCGCCGCTGATGACATCCCAAGCCGGCAGAACATGGTTGACGGGTTCGGGACCAGGCCCAGTCATCATGGGATAACCAACGGCATTATTCACGGTATAATCAAGGGCTGGTGCACCGTCGGCCCAGCCCATCACCCGGACTGTGACAAGATCAGCGCGTCCTTCCGCTAGTTTTGCGTGCGACAGAAAGCCCTCTGCGGGGAAATTAGTAATAAATTGGCCCGTAGCGCGCACCAATTCTTGCAGTATTTCCCGCCCTTGCGGGCTCGATAAATCAAGTGCTACCGACTTTTTGGCACGGTTTAGATTTTCCCAGTACAATGAGTCATTCGCCTCAGTCACTGGCCAGCGATGATAATCCGGGCCGCCACCAACCTGATCGACACGAATAACCTCTGCGCCGAACTGCGCACAATATAGGCCCGCCGTCGGCGACGCCACAAATGACGACGCCTCGATAATCTTCAAACCGTCTAACAAATCATACATGCATCAGGCTTCCGACATTAGGATTGGGCAGCCCATTCACGCAGCATATGTTTGGCAATTTGAAGCTGCAGAATTTGCGTTGTGCCTTCATAAATCCGGTAAATGCGGGCGTCACGGTAGAAACGTTCCGCATCATATTCTGCGAGATAGCCAGCGCCACCGTAAATTTGAACCACGCGGTCAACAACGCGGCCGCACATTTCGGTAGCAAACACCTTTGCAGCCGCCGCCTTCCGCAGGACATTCTCGCCTGCATCAGCACGGCGGGCAGCGTCCTCAAGCATACATTCAGCGGCATAGATTTCGATGTCACTATCCGCCAGCATTTGCTGAATAAGTTGAAAATTGGCAATTGGCTCACCGAACGCTTTACGTTCATTAGCATAGCGCAATGCGCTGTCCAGTGCGCGGCGGGCATAACCCGTGGCCGCGGCTCCCACTGAAAGCCGTCCATTGTCGAGGCTCTGCATTGCAAAAGCAAAGCCCTTACCTTCTTCGCCGCCCAATATGGCATCAGCGGGTAATTTTACATCTTCCATGATGATATCGGCAATATGGCTTCCCGCCTGCCCCATTTTTTTATCGGACTTACCAACAGCAACGCCAGCGGTGTCCATGGGAACAATAAAGGCCGAAACATGGGCATTTTTGGGAAGTGCTTCTTTGCTGGTACGGGCCATGATAAGCGCGACCTTCGCGAAGGGCGCATTGGTGATGTAGCGCTTTGTCCCGTTCAAGACCCAGCCATTGCCGGACTTTACAGCGATAGTCTGCATAGCGGCGGAATCCGAACCGGATCCAGGCTCGGTCAGGCCAAAAGAGGCCACTTCACCTGCTGCCAATCGCGGCAACCATTCTGATTTCTGTGCGTCAGTACCGCCATTTTTAAACGCTGAACAAACCATTCCAATGTTGATCGACGTGATCGAGCGATAGCATGGCATGGCATAGCTCAATTCACGGATTGTCCGGACATATTGCTGGATATTCATTCCAGAGCCGCCATATTCTTCAGGCATCGTCAGGCCAAAAAGCCCCATTTCCCGCATCTCAGCTATAATTGAGTCTGGGATGATATCTGTTTCGAGGATTTCCTTCTCGGCAGGAATTAAACGCTCGCGAACATAACGCTGAAGCTGCTCGATAAACTGATCAAAAATGTCGTTATCCATGACGTTCCCTTTACCAGCGATACAAAAAACGAATTTCTCTTTTCGCTATTCATGACTGACTTTTAAGCCGTAAATTCAAAATATCCATTCGACAGAACCGTGACATCACCTTCAATACTTGTCGACTGAAATGCTGCTTTTCCATCACTCTCAATCCAAATATCCGTCCGGATTGTCTCGCCCGTTGCAACAGGTCGTGAAAACCGAACGTGCAGTCTGCGCACACGCAATGGGGCATGATCGGCTAACGCCGACATCAACGCGCGGCCAACCACGCCGTAAGTGTCGTCGCCGCTGACAATCCGACGTTCAACCATCGTATATGACGGCCCCACCGAAGTACATAAATGGAGCCTAGCCAAAAAAATCAAACGAGACTGGAAAACGTCGCAGAATTAATTACAGCATCACGGCATGGGCATGGATTGCAAAATGGGATTTGGCGTTAGAGCGCAGACTGGCCTGTGCGATATCGACATATGCCATTGTCCCTTCATCGATCAGCACATAGTTGCACAGGGCGCTGGATTGATTGCGCCCTTTTGTGCGCTTTTAAATTTTTACGGGCCATAATTTGCATATGGAACATAATATTTTGTCCGATAGTTGGTCGCTATCTAAATGGTTGGCAGTCAAAACCAGCCATGCGCGCGATTTGGTGATTGATTGCATTGAATCACATCAGCCCGTGATGAGCGAGACCAATTGTCAAAGGTTACTGCTGGCGCACGTCCATTATCATCAGATGGTCAAACCCGTTTATGATGATCCTAATATCAAGCGGTTGCTTTTTCCCTTTTTCGATATCCGCCAACCGCAGGTATTTGAGCCTAAAGCGCCCCGGCAGATTGTTCCAGATTTACAGTTTTCCGGTCATGGCCGCAGCGTGCCCTTTGGCCTACTTCCAAGGATGGGTTGGTTATATGCGACCCAATTTGTCGATTTCGGATTGACGCAACTCTTAACAGACCCAAAGGCCAATCACCTTAGTGTACGCGTTGATGCTGAAAATCGGAAACGCGAGTGGCAGGCATTTCGACACGATCTTGATGTTTTGCATCTCTCCGAAAACGAAGAAGAAGCCTTAGCAAAAGCAGCCTGTTCCGCCTTGAGCACTTACAGTGGCATTTTTAATAGTGCCTACCGAGAATAATGCCTCAATGCGGTTTTCAACCACTGAGCATGAAAACAAAACTACAATAGTCACCACGCCGACATGGCTTGTTACAGCCATTATTTCTCCGGCGTCAACTTTGCGCCATTCTCAACATTTTCATTAAAGCTCGTCACCACCGAGTCGATCAGCATCTGGATTTCCTCGGCTGCAAACTTTTCGGCTTCGGCTTGGCTTGAACCGTAAGAACGCTCGGACTTCACCAATATCGCCTTATAGGCCGCGCGCTCTGTCGGGCATGCCGCATCGGATGTTTTGATGAACGCGCTTGGAGAGGCTTTTTCTGTGACTGCAACATTGTGAACTTCAATCATGCAGTTGTTATACGCCTTGCGTGCGTTGTCCATGGCATCGCCCTTCATGGCGGCCATGCTGAGCAGTGCGGTTGCGATGATAGTGATCATATTTCAAAATCCCTGATATTCGTTCCCGAATGGTTTTACGACCATTTATGATGATAGTTTACACAATTTATGATGATAGTTTACACAATCATCATGGCGCAATCAATGCGCTATGACAGATTGCCCCCACCCATTCACCGGACGATTTTGCCACCCTTCACAACGGCGTCGACGGATTCCAACTCCCGCACATTAGCCAAGGGATCGCCATCGACGGCGATGATATCGGCAAAGCGGCCAATGGCAATGGCGCCCACATCCTTCTCACGGCCAAGCGCTTGTGCGGCATTGCGGGTTGCGGCCTGAATGGCCTCCATCGGGGTCATGCCATATTCGACCATGACCTTGAACTGCCCACCGACAAGACCGTGCGGCATCACGCCCGCATCGGAGGCAAAGACCATCTTAACGCCAGCTTTGTGCGCTTTACGGAAATTGTCGCGCTGGATCTGTGCAACTTCGCGGTCTTTGCGCAAATTGTCCTCAAGCACGCCATTTTTAGCGCCCTCGGCCTGCGTATAATCTGTGTTGAAGATATCCATCGAGAACCACACAGGACGCACACGCGCGGCGGCAAGCTTAATGCCTTCATCGTCGACAAGGCTTGCATGTTCAATTGTGTCGATGCCCGCTTTGATGGCGGCCTTAATACCGTCTCCGCCATGGGCATGTGCCGCTACGCGTAAGCCCCATTGATGCGCCTCATCGGCGATGACGCGCAATTCACGTTCGGAAAGCTGCTGCTGACCAGGTTCGGTATTGCGCGAGAATACGCCGCCTGTGGCACAGACCTTGATGACTTCAGCGCCATATTTACGTTGGCGCCGGATTTCGTAGCGCAGCTCGTCCTCGCTATCGGCGATACCCTCTTCCTTGGAAACCCCTTCAAGGCTGGGTGGTAGGAATGTCGAGTCGCAATGTCCGCCAGTTGCGCCGATGGAATAGCCAGCTGGCACAATGCGGGGACCAATCGCATAGCCATTTTCAATCGCTTGTTTTAGGCCAATGTCATTGCGGTTTTCCGCCCCGACATTGCGCACGGTGGTAAAACCAGCCTTAAGCATGGCTTGCGCTGCGCCGACGGCGGACATGCCCCAAAAGCTGTCGGTAAATTCAAGGCCGCGATAGCCGCCAATATCAGCTGGGCTATCGAGATGGACATGCATGTCAATGAGGCCGGGCAATATGGTTTTGCCGGACATGTCGATGTGCGTGACGTCGCTGCCCCATTTTACCGTGCGGGCATCGGCGATGCTGGTGATGCGGCCATCCGCGCCGACAAACACAGCAGGAAAATCAACCGTTTTACCGGTCAAAACATCGACCATCTTCTCAGCGGTAATGACCGTCGTTTGTGCTTGTGCAGTCGAGGACAAAATAAAGCCGCCAGAAATCGCCAAGACTCGCAGATTCTTCAGCAAGTTCACACTATATGACATACCCATTTTCCCTACATATTTTTGTTATCCGAACGGATGGCAAAAAATGGCGGTGTAGGACAGCAAAAACGTCGTCATCCCTATATCATGGACGTCATCATTATATAATGGATGTCATCATTATATAATGAACGTCATCCTGAACTTGTTTCAGGATCCATATTGCGACCCAAGCCGACGTTAGAAAGGCACAATAGACCCTGAACCAAGTTCAGGGTGACGGTTGTATTGGTGTATTGGTCCCAACCGCCTTAACTTACATGTGCAACATCTTACCATAGGCGCCGAGCACGCTCTCATGCATCATCTCGCTCAAGGTTGGATGCGGGAAGACGGTGTGCATGAAATCGGCCTCGACCAATTCGGCGGTCTTGCCGATGGTGTAGCCTTGGATCAATTCGGTAACTTCCGCGCCGACCATATGCGCGCCCAGCAATTCGCCGGTCTTGGCATCAAACACGGTTTTGATAAAACCTTCTGCCTCACCCAAAGCTATCGCCTTGCCATTGCCTAAGAAGGGGAAATTGCCGACCTTGACGTCATAGCCTGCTTCTTTTGCCTTGGCTTCGGTCATGCCGACGCTGGCGACTTGCGGGTGGCAATAGGTGCAGCCCGGAATGTTCATTGGATCCATTGCATGGGGATGACCGCCTGCGATGGCTTCAGCCGCAATCACGCCTTCATGGCTTGCCTTATGCGCCAACCATGGCGGTGCAGTGACATCACCAATTGCCCAGATGCCCGGGACATTTGTCCGGCCCATGGGGTCCGTTTTAATGTGAAAGCGCTTGTCAGGCTCTATGCCCAAATCCTCAAGTCCAATATTCTCAACATTGGGAACTATGCCAATGGCAACAATGACATGGCTGAACTCTTCTGTCGTAACGGCACCGTCCTTGGCCTTTATCTCAACGGTTACGTGTGTTTCGGACGGCGTGACCGAACCGACCCCTGCAGACGTGCGAATGTCCATACCCTGCTTTTTCAGCGCTTTTTCCAAAAACGCGCTAACGTCCGCATCTTCGACGGGGACAATGCGGTCCATCATCTCAACGACGGTAACTTTTGCACCCATATCATTGTAAAAACTTGCAAATTCTATACCAATGGCACCCGAGCCAATAACCAGCAACTTTGTCGGCATTTCTGCGGGCACCATGGCATGGCGATAGGTCCAGATGCGTTTTCCGTCGGCCTTCGCTTTAGGTAAATCGCGCGCCCGCGCGCCGGTGGCGATGATGATGTTCTTTGCGGTCAATTCTTCGGTCTTACCGTCTTTGGTAACAGTCAATTTGCCTGGCGCAGTGAGCTTGCCGTCGCCCATATGGACGGTGATCTTGTTCTTCTTCATCAGATGCGTCACGCCCTGATTCAACTGCTTCGCCACACCGCGCGACCGTTTCACCACCGCGTCAATATCCGCACTGATATTGGCCGCCGTCAGGCCATAGTCGCCCGCATGCTGCATATAATGATAGATTTCCGCCGAACGCAGCAACGCCTTGGTCGGGATGCAACCCCAGTTGAGGCAGATGCCGCCAAGATTTTCGCGCTCGACAATCGCAACTTTCAGCCCAAGCTGCGCGGCACGGATGGCGGCAACATAGCCACCGGGACCAGAACCAAGGACGATGAGATCATAGTTAGACATTTTACGCCACCAACCCCAAAGGCTTCTCCACCAGTTCCTTGAAGACTTTCATAAACATCGCGCCGTCTGCGCCGTCGATGGCGCGGTGGTCGAAGGAACCGGTAACGCTCATAACCGTGGCGATGGCCAAAGCGTCATCGACGATATAGGGGCGCTTTTCCCCTGCCCCGACCGCGAGGATCATCGCTTGTGGCGGGTTGATGACAGCGTCGAATTGCTTGATGCCCATCATGCCCATGTTGGAAATGGACGCAGTGCCGCCTTGATATTCATGCGGTTGCAACTTGCCATCCTTGGCCCTGCCCGCAAGTTCGGCGACTTCGGTCGAGATTTTGGACAGTGACTTGTTCGCAGCATCCGTCACAATGGGCGTAATCAATCCAGTCGGCACGGATACCGCAACGCTAATATCGGCACGGGCGTATTGCAGCATATTGTCGCCCGCGAAGCTGACATTGCACTTCGGCACCTGCATGAGCGCAAGGCCGAGCGCCTTGATCAGCATGTCGTTGACGGACAGCTTGATACCGCGCGCCTCCAGCGATGCGTTTAATTCGCCGCGCAGCTTCAATAAGGCGTCAAGACGGACATCTACCGTCAGATAAATATGCGGCACTTGCTGCTTGCTCTCGGTCAGGCGGCGCGCAATGGTCTTGCGCATATTGCTGAGCTTGACGACCTCATGCGGGATGTCGGTGTCAATGGCAGCGGGCTTAGCCATGGGAGCTTCCGCGCGAGGTCCGGCATTCGAAGCGGTGGCCGCAACAGGGCTCCGGCTTTCGCCAGAGAGCGCGTCCACATCTGCCTTCACGATACGGCCATTAGGACCGGTGCCGGCGACTGAGGTCAGATCAAGGCCTTTGTTGTTGGCTATCCGCTTGGCGAGTGGGCTCGCTTTCACGCGGTCATTGTTATCCGATGGCGCAGGGCTCGCTGCGGACGCCTGCGGACGGGGCGCTGTCGCGGTCGGCTCTGCGGCTTGGGCGGTTGAAACAACTTGCTCCGCTTTCACAGGCGGAGCGGGCTGAACAGGCGCTGCCTCATCATCCTCACCTTGAATCATCGCGATAACCGCACCGACCTTTACGCCGTCGGTTCCCTCGGCCACCAATATCTGGGTCACGATACCCTCATCAACCGCTTCAAACTCCATAGTTGCCTTGTCGGTCTCAATTTCCGCCAACAAATCACCAGAAGACACTTTGTCGCCTTCCTTGACCAGCCAACGGGCTAATGTGCCTTCTTCCATCGTGGGTGAAAGGGCAGGCATTTTGAGTTCTATGGGCATTGGGTATTGGCCTTTTGTAGACGTCGTGAAAAGAATCCGAATAGCCAAGCTTTCCCCAGCGTCAAGCGTGATGAGGTTGCCAATCCTTCAAATTTCGCGCAGGCTATTAGGAATTGATACAATGCTGCGGGCGATGCAAGCCCCCGGGGGAATGTATGCGGACATATTTGGTGGTTATCGACGAAACTGAGGAGGCACGGCTTGCGCTGCGGTTTGCATCACGCCGTGCCGCGAAAACCGGCGGCGCGGTGCATATTTTGGCACTGGTAGAACAAGCTGACTTTGTTGCTTGGGGCGGGGTTCAAGCAACCATGGAAGAAGAGGCGCGGGATCGCGCGGAGCAGCTGGTGACCGCAGCCGCCGGTTCGATCTTCGACGAAATGGGGGTTCGTCCCGATATTACCGTTAAGCCCGGCGAGGCTATTGATGTTGTAAAAGTCATGCTGGAGGAACATCCCGGTATCGCCGCACTTGTGCTGGGTGCCGCCGCCCAAGGCGCGCCTGGTCCGTTGATTAGCCACTTTACGGGCGTGAATGCCGGGACCTTACCCTGCCCGGTCATGGTAATTCCAGGATCGCTAAGCGACGCGCAATTGGATGAGTTGAGTTAAGCTATACGGGTTCGTCAACCTGAATTTGTTTCAGGATAACCCTAATTACCTATCGTCACCCTGAACTTGTTTCAGGGTCTTAGTTGCTGTCACATTGAAAAGTAAGATCCTGAAACAAGTTCAGGATGACGATGAGGGAAGCTAAAACAAGTTCAGGATGACGAACATCTATTCTATTAAGACGATGTGAAGCAGGCTTAACGCCTTTTCCCCTGATGCCGGATATTCCCGGGCCTACCGCGCTTTCCCGCATCATATTTGCCCGCCTTGGGCTTGCCCTTATGTTTAAATCGGTCTGGCGCGTAGCTTCCGCCCTCCGGCAATTCAAAGCGCAGTGCGCCTGAAATCGGGTTCGCTTCGGCCAATCGCAGTTCAAGGCACATGCCCGGTCGATATTCCTGCCGTGTTTTTTCGCCAATCAATGTTTGGCTCGCCTCGTCATAATGGAAATAATCCTTGTCCAAGGTTGAGACAGGAACCAAGCCATCGCCGCCAACCCCTTGTACTGTTGCGAAAAATCCAAAATTCTGCACACCAGTAATCCGCGCTTGAACGATTTCTCCGACATGCGCGGACAGATAGGCCGCAATATAACGGTCTGTTGTTTCCCGCTCCGCCTCCATCGCCCGACGTTCGGTGCGGCTGATGGCTTCCGCGGTGGCCGCAAGCTTCATGGTCGCGGCCTCGGTCAAGCCGGTGACAGGCTCAACATCCTTGAGTTTTGGTTTGGGCATCTCAAGCCCATAAGCGCTCACCAACGCGCGGTGCACGATAAGGTCGGCATAGCGCCGGATTGGCGAGGTGAAATGCGCATAGCTTCCCAATGACAAACCAAAATGGCCAACATTGGTCGGCCCATAATAAGCCTGTGTCTGGCTGCGCAAGACGGCTTCCATGATTTGCGGACGCACTTCTTCGTCGATAATTTTTTCCAGTATCGCATTGAACGTTTCGGGCTTAATCACCTGACCAAGCGCAAATTCGATGTCAAAAGTTTTGAGATATTCCTTCAACGCCACCAGCTTTTCGCGGCTTGGCGGTTCATGCGCGCGATAAATCAACGACGACTTCTTGGCCTCAAGCGCCTTGGCCGCGGCGACATTGGCGGCGATCATAAAGTCTTCTACCAAACGATGCGCTTCCAACTGTTCGCGCTCGGCAACACCCGTCACCCGGCCTTGATCGTCAAGCGTAATGCGCTTTTCAGGTAAGTTAAGCTCAAGCGGCCCGCGCTTGTTACGGGCCATAGAAAGCAATCTCCAGCACGCCCAAAGCGGTTTAAGCGCCGTATCCAGCAATGGATTTTCCATCTGCCCATCAATGGCGGCCTGCGCATCTGGATAAGGAATATTGGCCGCAATTCGCGCGATTGCGCGCGTGAAACGCCATGAGGTCACTTGCCCAGTCTTGCCAATGGCAAGATGGCAGGCAATTACAGCGCGATCCTCCCCTGCCCGCAGCGAACATTTATCCGAGGACAATGCGTGCGGCAGCATCGGCACCACGAGGTCTGGAAAATAGACGCTGTTGCCACGCTTCGATGCTTCATGGTCCAATGCGCTACCGGGGCGAACATAATAGCTCACATCCGCAATCGCGACGATCGCGTCAAAACCCCCTGTGTCGGCGTTTGCAGTTGCCCAGATGGCATCATCAAAGTCGCGCGCATCGCGTGGATCGATGGCGATGATGGGCAAATGGCGCAGGTCCTCCCGATGGTCGTCGGTGACCGGCAACTCTCTCACGCGTTCAGCCTCACGCTCGGTGGCTTCGGGCATTTCAAATGGAATACCGAACTTGTGAATGGCAATCAGGCTGAAGCTTTTAGGCGCAAATGGGTCGCCGAGGACTTGGGTCACCCGCGCCGATTTTTTATGCGCATTGCCTGTCAATTCGGCGAGCACCAATTCCCCAGCCTTGGCATTACCAACGTCACCAATTTGCGTATCAAAGCGCGTTTTCTTGTCGACCGACTTTAGCCAGAAACGGCCATTTTCGCCGCCTTCGACTACGCCCAAAATCTGCTCGCTACCCTTGGCCAGCTTCTTCATAATGTGCGCGACATGGCCACTGCCGCGCTCTTCGGTGCGCGCCAATATACGGTCCCCAATGCCTAAGGCGCCGCGCTTGCCTTTGGTTTCTATCACCCGGATTTTGGGCAACGGAATGCCTTCGGCTTCCCAATGCTCCGGTACAGCCACCGCATTATCGCCATCAATCGCCACGATCTTGAGCACAGTAACCTTCGGCAGGCCGCCCATTTTGTGAAAGGCACGGCCCGGGGCCATGTCGATCAGCCCTTCATCCGTCATGTCCTTTAACAAGGCCTTCAGCGCGATTTTCTCATGCCCACGCAAACCAAATTCCCGCGCAATTTCCCGTTTGCCCGCAGGGTCCTTAGACGTCTTGATAAATTCAAGGATCTGATCTCTTGTGGGGAGCCCTTCAAACTGCGCATATTTGGTCATGCTCTAATAAGTCCGCCCGATCAGTATTCGTTCCATCGCCGGATCGCCGGTAAAGAAGCAAGCGCCGTCGGCGGGTGCGGCGTTGATGGGGCTGTTGCGCATGGTGAGTTTCAGCGCCTTAAGTTCGGTAACGATGCTGTCGAGCGCCGCGCCGCTTGGTCGTGACCATTGCACTTCGACCCAGCCAGCAAAGCCCGCTTCATCGCCGGCAAAATGTTGGGCAAGGTCGGTAACGTCGCGGCGAATATTGGCCTCTAGCCGCTTTTTTGCATCAGCATATAAACCATTCTGGATTTCCTCCAGTAAGGCAGGCGCGGACGCCACAAATTCGGCGCGCGGTGTGAATGCGGTCGCAAGCTTGCCGTCGTCCTTATACAGGCGATCGCGGCGGATTACCGCTGCCTTGCCTTCCGCCATATCGCGTGGCCCAACCTCAACGATAATCGGCGCGCCTTTTTTAACCCAGGCCCAGCGCTTGTTTGACGCCTTTGCAGCCTTGGTATCCAGCAACACGCGCAAAGGTTCACCAAAGGCGTTGAGCGCCAACAATTTCAAACGCAAGCTGCGGCAATATGCCAATACCGCTTCGTCTTCGTCATTGTCCCGTAACATCGGAATGATCACAATCTGGTGCGGCGCGATTTGCGGCGGGCAGCGCAGGCCATCATCATCGCCATGGGTCATGATAACGCCGCCAATCATGCGCGTGGACACGCCCCAGCTTGTCGTATGTGCAAATTGCTGATTGCCTTCTTTATCCTGATATTTGATGCCGGATGCTTCAGCAAAGCCAGTGCCCAGATAATGCGACGTGCCAGCCTGCAACGCTTTGCCGTCCTGCATCATCGCTTCAATGCTGTAGGTTGCAACCGCGCCGGGAAAACGCTCATTCTCCGGCTTTTCGCCAGCAACCACGGGCATGGCCAATGGACCTTCGGCAAAGGCGCGGTACATTTCCAGTGCGCGCATCGTTTCCTGCATCGCATCTGCGCGGTCGGCATGGGCGGTATGCCCTTCCTGCCACAAAAATTCGCTGGTGCGCAGGAACATACGTGTCCGCATTTCCCAACGCACAACATTGGCCCATTGGTTGACCATCAACGGCAAATCACGCCAGCTTTGCACCCAACGGCTCATCGCGGCGCCAATCACCGTTTCCGAGGTTGGACGAACGACAAGCGGTTCCTCTAGCTTCGATCCGGGATCTGGGATCAGCTTGCCATTGCCATCGCTGACAAGGCGGTGATGCGTAACAACCGCCATTTCTTTGGCAAAGCCTTCGACATGGTCAGCCTCTTTTTCAAAGAAGGATAAGGGTATGAACAATGGGAAATAGCAGTTTTCAACGCCAGCAGCCTTAATCTCTGCGTCCATAAGCTTCTGAATGCGTTCCCACATGCCATAGCCCCATGGGCGGATGACCATGCATCCCCGCACACCGGATTCCTCGGCCAAATCGGCCTCTGAAATGACTTCCTGATACCAGCCAGCGAAATTCTGCGCGCGGGCGACGCTTAAAGCATGTTTAATCAATGTCTTACCTGTATTTTAAAGGAAAATTATGAGGTGCGGTCAGCAGCCATATTGTCAATCTGCGCTTGTAGCGCCGCAATTTGTTGCTTGAGCTCGGCAACGCTTTCATCGCGCTCCGGCTTTTTACCCGTGAGGTTACCCAAATTCGGCATCAATGCTTCGCGTGCAGAGCGCATGAATTCGATATTCTGCTTTGCCAAATGACCAAAAGGACCCGAGGTGATCGCCGTTTCAATCACTTCTTGTACTTGCCTTTGGTTCTTGCGGAAATTGTCCATCGACGTTTCCAAAAATTGCGGCACCATGCCCTGCATCGAATCCCCATACATTGCGATCAATTGCTTCAGAAAGCCAACTGGCAACATTTGCTGCCCGTTATTTTCCTCATCCATAATGATCTGCGTAAGGACACCATGGGTGATATCCTCATTGGATTTGGCGTCGACAACCTTGAAATCAATATCCTTGCGTGTGAGTTCGGCAAGGAAATCGAGGGTAATATATTTCGACGACTGCGTGTTATACAGCCTGCGATTGGCATATTTTTTTATGATGATTGGGCCATCACCATATTTGTTGGCGTTACGTGCCATATTTGGTCCTTCCGGAAAAGCTGCCGCTTGATAGCATCAAGCTATAGTGCACTGCAACATTGGTGAAAGAATGCCAATTTTAGCCGCTATTTTTAACGCACCACGCATGCGGCGGAACGAAGCCCGTAATTCTTCTATCCAATTTTGAATCCACGATGCGTCGCGGTTAGAATGCAAAATCGCCCTGATATCGCACGAGTTCGCGTGTGGCTTGGGTTCAGGTTGGGATCAGATGATTCAGCGGATGGCGGGATGGCGGGATGGTGCCATGCATCCAAGGCGAGGGCGCGGCATTATCCAGAGCTTTTGCCTACCTTATCATGGCAGCCCGTGTGATATTATAGACACATACGCGTAAAAAAACGACCAATCGCACCTACAACTCTTGCATATGAGGCTGACGGAAGCTTTACAGAAACATGAATTGAATCTGAACACTATTTTTATTTTTATTTCACGAAAATTTAAGCTGGGGAGCCTTCACATGAAAAAATCTCGTCTCTTTATCGCAGCGTCGTTTGGCAGTCTCGCGATGGTTATTGCGTCACCGTCTTTTGCGCAGGCTACTCCTGCGCCTCAGGATTCTGAAGATGAAGTCGTGGCCAAAACGAGTGAAGTTGTCGAAGAAGCAACTAGCGCCATCGTGGTGACTGGTTCTCGTATTCGTCGCGACACCTTTAGTACCATAGAACCAATTACCGTAGTTACCGCAGAAGAAATCACGCAAGGTGGCTTCAATAGCGCCGCGGACGTGCTGCAGAGCCAAGTCGTGACTGCCGGCGCTGGGCAAATCAACAATTTTTATGGCGGTTTCGTAACCGCAGGCGGTACCGGCGCAAACACGCTAGGTCTTCGCAACCTTGGCCCCGCACGTACGCTCGTTCTGCTGAACGGTCGTCGATTGGCGCCTGCTGGTACGCGAGGCAACGTTCTTGCCGCTGATCTTAACGTTCTGCCGACGGCAATTGTTGAGCGCATTGAAGTTCTCAAGGCCGGTGCCTCGTCAATTTATGGTTCTGACGCCGTCGCAGGCGTTGTAAACATTATGACTGACAAGAAGGTTCGAGGGGTCACTCTTGACGCTCAGGTCAACATTCCTGAAGTCGGTGCTGGGGTTGATCGTCGGATCGCTACGACCTTTGGTTTTGGCGATGACCGGTTCAACGTGCTCGGCTCATTCGAGTATCGTAAGCGGGAGGCTTTGCGTCTCAACGACCGTGATTTTACCAGCTGCCCTATTCCAGGTTACAAGCTTGATGCAGCCTCCCCTCTGGGCTCGGACGATCCATATCCATTGGGTGATCCCCGTAACTGCTTCACCCTAGACAATGGTGGCGTGACCATTAATACACTGGGCCTGCCTAACCGGTCTGCTATTGGCCGTACAAGCGGGACATCAGCCACATTTAACCGCTTTGTTCCTGCCCCGGGTACTGGTGGAGGTACGCCTGGGTATCTCGGTGTAGGTCTTTATGACCGCGATACGTTTGATCCTGCAAGTCAGGAAGAAGAGCTGATTACCCCTGTTGAAAATTACACTGGGTTTCTCGCTGGAAGCTATCAGACAGACCTTCTCGGCAACGCAGAGATTTATGGTGAAGTGCTTGCTACTCGCCGCAAGTCGTCTTCACTGCTGTATCGCCAAGTATCTTTGGACTATTTGAGAGGTAGCCCGCTTTTACCAGTGGAATTCCGCTCGGGGGCATTTTTAGCTGCGAACAACGTGTCTAGTGGTCAAGTGGTAGCTGCCCGCGCTTTTGTAGGCTTCGGCCTCACAGATTCATCACAAGAAGTTGATTATGTTCGTTTCGGCACAGGTATCCGCGGTGATTTTGCATTCGATGGCTGGCGTTATGACGCTTATGTTGGAAAATCTTGGACAGATGGAACGTACGAGATTGAGTCTTTCTTAATCGACAGAATGGCAAATGCGATGAACGTTGTCGAATCATCCACTGGCGTCCTGAGTTGTGCCAGCGCCGCTTCAAACGTGAACTGTGTACCAGGACCTCGTTTGACGGCGGATGTAATTGGCGGCAAATTGCCCCAAGGGTTTCGTGATTATATTCTGGTGAACACTATCGGGAACACTAAGTTCCGTGAAACGACCGCTAGCTTTAACGTAGATGGCCCGTTGTTTGCACTGCCAGGTGGTGATGTGCAATTGGCATTGGGGGCTGAATACCGTAAGCAAAAGATTGACGACACGCCTGATGCAAACTCCATTAGCGGTAACCTTCTTGGTCTAACCGCTGGTACGCCCACGCGGGGCACTGACAACGTCAAGGAAGTGTTCGGCGAAGTTTTCGTTCCGATCATCTCCGATCGTCCTTTCTTTCAAAACCTGAGCTTAAATGCCTCTGCCCGTTACACCGACTATGCGTCATACGGCAGCGATACCACTTATAAGGTTGCGGGCGAATGGGAGTTCTTTAAAGGGGTCGGCATTCGTGGCAGCTACGGCACATCGTATCGCGCCCCTGCTCTTTCAGAACAATTCTTGGGCGCTACCAGTGGCTTTAGCAGTGGCGGAAGCGATCCTTGCGATTCCGACAACTTTCCCCGCGCTAATGGTCAGCCAAACCCAAGCGCATACTCTACGGCCCAACAACAGCGAGCTGCCAATTGCAAGGCAATAGGCATTGATACTAATACCTTCCAACAGAACTCCAGCATAACTTTGTTCCAGCGTGGTGGTGCGGAAACTGGTTTGTCTGCTGAAACATCGCGTAACTGGTCGGTTGGTGCTGTTGTTCAGCCACGTATTTCCAGTTCAACAACGTTGGGCCTCGCTTTGGATTATTTTGATATCCTAGTCTCTAATGGCGTGTCCTCGATTTCCGGCGGCACCATCCTATCTCGCTGCTACAGCGCCGTTGACTTCAGTCCATCTGACGGTTTCTGTAAGTTTGTAAAACGAGATGCAAACCAGATTTTGACTGTAACCAGCGGATACGTGAACTTGTCTCAGGATGTCGTGAAGGGATTTGAGCTAACGGGACGCTTTGCAACGCTGCTATTCGGTGGTCGTTTTACTTTCAACGCTAACATGACGAAGTACACAGAGCAGAGTGATAAAACGTTCCCCGAAGAGATTTTGCTTGATAGCAATGGGACGTTGAACGTGCCTGATTTGGTCGGCAACTTCGACGCTACCTACAGCACGGGCCGTGTGTCGCTCCGCTATGGTGTGTCTTGGTTTAATGGTAGTAGCGGCACTGCAGTGTTCAATTCAACGAGCCGAACAACAGGCTTAGTCAATCAGGCCAATGTTGACGCCTTGACTGAGGGCTACCAGATTGAAGTTCCTGATTATTATCAGCATAGTGCCTCGGTTCAGCTAAACGTCACGGATAAATTCCAGATGACCCTCGGTGTCCGCAATCTGCTTGATAAGGATCCACCAAAGATCACTGCTTATTACACGACAATCGGCAACGCCCCGCTCTATTCGGGTTATGATTACACCGGCCGTCAGTGGTTCGTGAACACGAACTTCAAGTTCTAATCGTAGCACAACACAAAAAAAGGGCGCCCGTTGTGGCGCCCTTTTTTGTTTAACTGAGTTATCGGCGCGACGCGCTATAAGGGAATGCCACAAGCATCAACTCCAAATACGCGCGAACCTAGATCCTAAATTTGTGAGCAGCTCATATTGTGATAGCCCTGTTAGGCCAGCAGCAGTCACAAGGTCATATTCGACATCGACCCAGTCGCCTTCACGCAAATCCGGAGCGGCGTCGAGATCAAGCGTCACAAGGTCCATCGACACGCGGCCGATAACCGGCAACGCACGTCCATCTACCCAAGCCATCCCCTTGCTCGAAAATGCGCGCAGATATCCGTCGGCATAACCAATAGATATCGTGCCCAAGCGGGTCTCTTTGGAACAGACATAAGTTGCGTTATACCCCACCATTGCGCCTGCGGGTAAGTTGCGCACCTGCAAAAGCCGCGCCGAAAGGCGAACAACCGGTCTGATCCATTCCTCCATTCCCGCACGGGCAATACCGCCGTACAGGCTGATCCCAGGGCGCGTCAGGTCAAAATGATAGTCTGCGCCCAACATGATGCCTGCGCTATTGGCTAAGCTAAACCGCTGCGCATTGGTTGCGGAAACAGCTTGGCTAAACATATTAAGCTGCGCACTGTTCTGCGCAACATCGGTGTCCGCCGACGCCAGATGCGACATCAACATATCAACCTCTACACCGTCGAGCGCGCCGTCGGCGATGTGCTGCGGCACAAGGCCCAAGCGGTTAATGCCGCTATCGAACATCACATGGCAACGCCCTCCACCTGCGTTGCGCCAGTTGGCAAGCTGTTCCGGCGTATTCAGCACTGGAGTGGCCCCCAACGCCCGCGCGGCGGCAAGATCGGATTGCGCCAGACCATTTAGCACCGATATCCAACTGGGCGATACCAAATCGGCAATGGCTTGCGCCTCGCCCCAATGGGCGACGAAAAAGTCACGGCACCCTGCATCACGCAAACGGGCCACAACCTCGCGCACACCCAGGCCATAAGCATTGGCTTTTACCGCAGCCCCTGCCCGCGCCGCGCCGCTATGTGCATCTAGCGCGCGCCAATTAGAAACCAACGCCTCGCCGTCAAGGTGAAGGCGCAAAGGAGGCTCAAAATCCGTCATCGACCGCCTTTTGTCCCTGCTGGACGCGCTGTCAATCCAGCTCCGTTTTTCCGGATGTTTCCGGCAGCCAAATCAACGCTACGATGAATGCCATCGCGGTAATCGCCACTGTATACCAAAGCCCAGAAAAAGGCTGACCAGTCTGCGCAACGATATATTGGGAAATATACGGCAAAAACCCGCCAAAATAGCCTGTGCCTATGTGATAGGGTATCGACATGGACGTATAGCGGATTTTGGCCGGGAATAATTCCACAAGGATTGCCGCAACTTGCCCATAAGTCATGCCTGACAATGCCACCATCAGGAACACCGCCAAGATGATTTTCCAAGGTTCGCGCTGCGCTGGGTCTGACTTGTCGGGGTATCCCGCCTTTTCCAGAGCGGTGATATAGGCTTTTTCATCAAAACCCTTAATATTTGCGTCACCTACGTTCAACGATACGGTATCACTTGCCTGCTTGCTATAGGCTATGCCGCGCTTCGTCAGGAAGTTGAGCGCTTGCGCACATTCCGTTTCATGCACGCGATTGAGTGCGTTAAAATCACATTTTGGCATAGACAGCGTCACAGGATTGTTCTGTGTCGCCCGCGCTAAGGCTGGGTTTGCCGCATCGGCCATCATCCAGAAAATTGGGAACACGCCCAGTATGGAGAGCGCATAGCCAAGCAAGAGCAACCTTTTGCGGCCCCATTTGTCCGACAACCAACCGCACGCAACATAGGTCGGTGCAGCCAACGCCGCGCCTACTGCCATATATAAAAGCGCATCAGTCTCCGGAACGCGCGCAGTGCCTGTCAGAAAATATAATGTGCCGAATTGGGAGGTATAATAAATAACCGTCAATCCGGCAGCGACGCCGAATAATGCGACGAAAATACGCCCCACATTGCCTGGATATTGAAAGCTTTCCAAAAACGGATTTTTAGACGTCGTGCCAGCTTCCTTCATCGCCTTAAAAACGGGGCTTTCCGACAATTTAACGCGCATGAAGAGGGAAATCGCGAGTAACACAATCGAGGTCAAGAACGGCACACGCCAGCCCCATGCCTCAAACGCCTCGTTGCTCATGGATTGGCGGGTGATCAACACCACAATCACTGCGAGCAGAAATCCGCCAGCAACCGATGCCTGAATCCAACTGGTATATTGGCCGCGTTTGCCGTCGGGTGCATGTTCCGCAACATAAATAGCAGCCCCACCATATTCGCCGCCAAGCGCCAGTCCCTGAAGACAGCGCATAAGCAATAGCAAACCCGCGGCCCATAGCCCTGCGGTTTCAAATGTCGGCAGCAGCCCAATGGCCGCAGTCGCAACACCCATGAGCGTTATGGTGACAAGAAAGGTATATTTTCGGCCAATTTTGTCCCCGAAATAGCCGAACAATATTGCGCCAAATGGTCGCACACCAAAGCCTGCACCAAAGATAGCAAGCGATGCCAAGGTGGCAGCGGTCGGGTTATCCGCGGGGAAAAACAGCTTGCCGATCAGCGCCGCCAAAATGCCATAAACGAAAAAATCATACCATTCGAAAACTGTGCCCAGCGACGATGCTGTTATAACCAAGCGGTCGCGCTTTGGATCAAGTGCGACTTCAGTTTTGGCAGTACTGGCCATGATATTCCCCTAATAACCCTTTCCGACTGTTTTAATGCCAATGTCGGCACTTACAAGCAGGTTCACTCCATCTCCAATATCACGGCGTCGACGGCTAGGCTGTCTCCAGCCTGCGCATTGATCAACTTTACCGTCCCGGATTTTTCCGCGCGCAAGATATTTTCCATCTTCATCGCTTCTACCACGGCGAGTGGTTGACCCGCCTCAACCGTGTCACCGACATTGACATGCAAATTGGTGAGCAGTCCCGGCATTGGGCAAATCAGAAACTTGGACAAATCTGGCGGGATTTTTTCTATCATGTGCGTGGCAAGATGCGCGATATGCCCTGGCAACACGCGCGCAAAATGGGTTGCGCCGCGCGTCGTCAGATGAAAGCCAGTTCGCGTTTTGCTGATTTTGACTGCGAGTTCATCTTCCCCGATTTCTGCTTCGATTAAGCGATCTCCGGGGTCATATTCCATCGACAGGTCAAAAGGCACGCCGTCGACATGGATGTCGCCATCCACCATTTCGATTTCATGGACCGCCTCGCCGATCGTCACTTGCCAACGGGCCGGCGGATCAAGCGTATCGCCCAATTGACCGTCAACATGCCGCGCGCGGTCGGCCTCCGCCGTCGCTACAAAACCAGCGATGGCGCAAAGTGATGTGACCAACTCGGGCGTCGATGCTGCGCCTTGGAAACCATCAGGATATTCCTCGGCGATGAAACCAGTCGTGAGTTCGCCTGATCGGAAACGTGGGTGTTGCATGATGGCGCTGACGAAATCGATATTGTGGCCAAGCCCCTCAATTTCGAAGCGGTCAAGCGCCGCGATTTGTAGGTCGGCTGCTTCATTCCGCGTTTTACCCCAGGTGATGAGCTTGGCGATCATCGGATCGTAGAACATCGAAACTTCACCGCCATCATAGACGCCGTCATCGACACGAATGCCCGCAACACCGCGGCGACCATTAGCATCTTCATCCTCGGTCCAACCCGCCACTGGCGGACGATAGCGCGTCAACCGTCCCGTGCTCGGCAAAAAGCCGCGATAGGGGTCTTCGGCATAGACGCGGTTTTCAATGGCCCAACCGTCGATTTTGATGTCGTCTTGCGTCATGGCAAGCTTCTCACCCGCAGCGACGCGGATCATCTGTTCGACCAGATCAATGCCGGTGATGCATTCGGTTACGGGATGTTCCACCTGCAACCGCGTGTTCATTTCAAGAAAGTAAAAGCTCTCGCCGCTTGGGTCTGCGCCAGATACGATCAGCTCGACCGTTCCGGCGGAGTAATAGCCAACCGCACGCGACAGCGCCACGCACTGCTCGCCCATGGCTTTGCGCATTTTCGGCGTGACGAAGGGCGATGGTGCTTCCTCCACCACCTTTTGGTGCCGCCGCTGGATCGAACATTCGCGTTCGTTCAGATATAAAATATTGCCGTGCTGGTCGCCCAATATCTGGATTTCGATATGGCGTGGATTGAGGATGAATTTCTCGATAAACACGCGATCATCACCAAATGAGTTCAGCCCTTCGCGCTTGGTCGCTTCAAAGCCTTCGCGGACATCCTGCTCATTATAGGCAAGCCGCATCCCCTTGCCGCCGCCGCCCGCAGACGCCTTCATCATAACGGGATAGCCGATTTCTTCCGAAATCCGCACGGCATGTTCCGTGTCATCAATTTCCCCGACAAAGCCGGGGACGACATTGACGCCCGCCGACATCGCCAGTTTCTTGGATTCAATCTTGTCGCCCATCGCGGCAATTGCGTTTACGGGCGGGCCGATAAAGGCGATGTTCTCCTTGGCCAATGCTTCGGCAAAGCTGGTGCGTTCGGACAGGAAGCCATAGCCTGGATGTACAGCTTCGGCGCCCGTTTGTTTGCACGCCGCAATGATTTTATCGGCAATTAAATAAGACTGCGCCGCAGGCGAAGGCCCGATATGCACCGCCTCATCGGCCATTTGCACAAAAGGCGCGCGCGCATCGGCATCGGAATAGACCGCAACGGTAGCGATCCCCATCCGGCGAGCGGTTTTGATGATCCGGCAAGCAATTTCGCCACGGTTTGCGATTAGGATTTTTTTGAACATATAACTCCCCCAAAGCCGTCACCCTGAACTTGGTTCAGGGTCCATGGTGCCACGCACACCGACAGTTGTTGCTGAAAAATGGATGCTGGAACGTCAGTCACCGCAGGTGAAACGAGTTCGGCATACCGAGAATTTAAACTCACTCCGCCGCCTCCAACGCCTTACAAGCCCGAAGCGGCTCCTCTGCATCCATTGGGCGCAGACCCAACTTTGCCAGCAACGCGGCGTCCTTATCGTCGCCTGCATTGGCCGCCGTCAGCAATTTGTCGCCCGTGAAAATGCTGTTCGCGCCCGCCATGAAGCACAAAGCTTGCGTCGCTTCGCTCATGCTCTCGCGGCCTGCACTTAACCGTACCATGCTCATTGGCATGGTGATCCGCGCCACCGCAATCGTGCGGACAAATTCGATATCGTCAATCTTCGCCAGCGGGGTATCGGCGAGCATATCGCCCAGCACCGTGCCCTTCACAGGCACCAAGGCGTTTACCGGCACGCTTTCGGGATGCTGTGGCAAGGTCGCCAGCGTATGAATAAAGCCCACCCGGTCGGCGCGGGTTTCACCCATGCCGACTATGCCACCGCTGCACACGTTTATGCCCGCACGGCGGACCTCGGCCAGCGTGTCGAGCCGGTCGTCCATCGTGCGCGTGGTAATGATCTCATTATACCGCTCTGGCGAGGTATCGATATTGTGATTGTAATAGTCCAAACCAGCGTCGGCGAGCATATCGGCTTGGCTGGGTGTCAACATGCCCAAGGTCATGCAGGTTTCCATGCCCATGGCGCGCACGCCCTGAACAATCTGCACAATCGCGGGCATATCCCTGTCTTTCGGGTTGCGCCAGGCTGCGCCCATGCAGAAGCGGCGAGAGCCAGCATCTGCGGCCTCAGCCGCCTTTTGCAACACCGCTTGGACGTCCATCAACTTCGTTGCCGCAACGCCGCTGTCGGCTTTGACAGATTGCGAACAATAGCCGCAATCTTCGGGGCAGCCACCGGTTTTGATGGAGAGCAATGTGCACAGCTGAATCTGCCCCGCCGCATGATGCGCGCGGTGCACGGTCTGCGCTTGATATAGCAGTTCGTCGAACGGCAGATCAAACAAAGCAGCGATCTCGGCGCGGGTCCAGTCGGTGCGTTGATTAGACATAATTTCCCTTATCATTAGCGCCACCCTGAAATTGTTTCAGGGTCTTACTTGGGTGCCAACACCGCAAAAAGTAAGATACTGAAACACGTTCAGTATGACGGTGGTATTTAGCATTATGTTGCATCGTTCAACGGCGGCATATTATGCCCCAATAACGTCAAAACATCTGCGGCGCACTCAACGACATTGCTGCCTGGGCCGTAAATGCCCTGCACCCCTGCCTCACGCAGAAAATCATAATCTTGTGGTGGAATAACACCGCCTGCAATCACCTTGATGTCGCCGCGTCCTGCCGCGCGCAAACCTTTTACCAATTCGGGAATCAACGTCTTGTGTCCGGCGGCAAGGCTGGATGCACCTACTGCATCAACATCATGCTGTAGCGCGAGTACAACGGTTTCTTCGGGCGTTTGGAACAATGGCCCGCTGATAACGTCAAAGCCCATATCCGAGAAAGCCGACGCGATGACATTGGCGCCGCGATCATGCCCGTCCTGACCCATTTTCGCGACCAAGAGCTTGGGCTTGCGGCCTAAGCGGCGGCCAACCGATTCGACGCCATCCAATACTTGCGCCCAGCGTTTGTCGAATTCATGGGCGCTGCCATAAATACCTTGAACGGGAACCGGCGTAGTTGCGTAGCGGCCAAACACAGCCTCCATCGCGTCGGAAATTTCGCCCAATGTGGCGCGGACGCGGGCGGCTTCGACGGCGAGTGCCAAAAGGTTTGTGCCGCCTTTCGCGCCTTCAGTCAGAGCCGTCAACGCCGCCTGACATGCGGCCTCATCGCGTGCGGCACGGGTGGCCGCAAGGCGCGCAATCTGCCCCTGACGGACAAAGTCATTGTCGACTTCCAACGTGTCGAGCTGGTCTTCTGTGGCGAGCTTATATTTGTTGACGCCAACGATAACATCTTCGCCTTTGTCCACACGCGCTTGCCGTGCGGCGGCAGCTTCTTCGATAAGGCGCTTTGGCATGCCCGATGCCACGGCCTTCGTCATGCCGCCAAGTGCGTCTACTTCGCCGATAATTGTCCACGCTTGGTCAACCAATTCGGCCGTCAACGCCTCCACATAATAAGAGCCACCCAAAGGATCGACGACCTTGGTAATGCCGCTTTCTTCAGCCAACACAATCTGTGTGTTGCGGGCGATACGCGCCGAAAAGTCGGTCGGCAGCGCAATGGCTTCATCCAGCGCATTGGTGTGCAAAGACTGCGTCCCACCCAAGGTCGCGGCCATTGCCTCAACCGTCGTGCGGATAACGTTGTTATAAGGATCCTGCTCTTGCAAAGACACGCCCGACGTTTGGCAATGGGTGCGCAACATTTTAGAACGCTCATCCTGCGCGCCCAACTCGTCCATGACGCGGTGCCACAAGGTGCGCGCCGCGCGCAGTTTTGACACTTCCATGAAAAAGTTCATGCCAATGCCAAAGAAGAACGACAAGCGCCCCGCAAACGCATCAATGTCCAGACCTGACGCGATAGCGCGCTGCACATATTCCTTGCCATCGGCAATGGTGAAGGCAAGTTCTTGCACGGCGGTCGCACCCGCCTCATGCATATGATAGCCGGAAATGGAGATGCTGTTGAACTTGGGCATATTGGCGCTGGTATAAGCGATGATGTCCGACACGATCCGCATCGATGGTTCGGGTGGGTAAATATAGGTATTGCGGACCATGAACTCTTTAAGAATGTCGTTCTGGATCGTCCCGTCGAGTTGGGCTTGGGCAACCCCCTGCTCTTCACCCGCAACGATAAAAAAGGCGAGGATCGGAATGACCGCGCCGTTCATCGTCATCGATACTGACATTTGATCGAGCGGAATGCCGTCGAACAGGATTTTCATATCCTCAACGCTGTCAATCGCAACGCCAGCCTTGCCGACATCGCCGACAACGCGCGGATGGTCACTGTCATAGCCGCGATGCGTGGCAAGGTCGAAGGCGACCGAAAGGCCCTTTTGTCCAGCGGCCAAGTTGCGGCGATAAAAGGCGTTGGATTCCTCGGCGGTTGAGAATCCCGCATATTGGCGGATCGTCCATGGGCGGCCTGCATACATGGATGCGCGCACACCACGCGTAAATGGCGCAAAGCCGGGAAGCCCGGGATCGCCAGCATCTTGCGCGGTATAAAGCGGCTTTACAGCAACGCCCTCGGGCGTATTCCAGGTCAGGTCCTTGCCCTTAACCTCTTTTTCAGCCGCTTTTTTCCACTGGTCGATATTCGTCATAAAAACTTCCATTTATTAAGACGTCACCCTGAACTTGTTTCAGGGTCCATTTTGCCTCTCAAACCGATTCTCTCGGCAGATAGATAGACCCTGAAACAAGTTCAGGGTGACGGGGTGGTGTCTGGTCGCACTAATGCTCTGCTCCTACACCCACCTCCATAATTTCCGTCAAAACACCTTGCATATCCTTGGGATGCACAAAGAATATCAATGTCCCGTGCGCGCCAATCCGTGGTTCGCCAAGCACGCGTTTGCCCATTGCCTCAAATTCCGCCTTTGCAGCATGGATATCAGGCACTTCGTAACAGACATGATGCTGCCCACCCGCCGGGTTCTTTTCAAGGAACGCCGCGATTGAAGCATTGCCGGGGAGCGGTTCGATTAACTCGATCTGCGTGCCGTTCATCGCTCCGTCTGCGCCGGGCGTATCGACAAAGCACACCTTCACCCCCTGATCAGGCAGGTCGAAAGGATCATGAATCTTCGTCGCGCCCATCACATCGCGATAAAAGATGATGCTGTCCGCTATGGATGGCGTCGCGACGCCGATATGGTTGAGACGGCCGAGTTTCATTTTATATCCTCACAACGGAATATTATCATGCTTCTTCCAAGGGTTTTCCAACGCCTTGTTGCGCAATTTCCGTAGGCCCAAGGCAATCCGCTTCCGCGTGGAATGCGGGTAGATGACCTCGTCGATGAAACCCTTGCTCGCCGCCACAAAAGGATTGGCGAAGCGGTCTTCATATTCTGCGGTTTTCACCGCTTGCTCTTCAGCCGATAGCCCACGGAAGATGATCTCCACCGCGCCTTTCGCGCCCATCACGGCGATTTCAGCCGTTGGCCAAGCGTAATTGAGATCGCCGCGCAAATGCTTGGACGCCATCACGTCATACGCGCCGCCATAGGCCTTGCGCGTGATGATGGTGATTTTGGGCACGGTCGCCTCGGCATAAGCGAACAGCAGCTTTGCACCATGCTTGATGATGCCGCCATATTCCTGCGCGGTGCCGGGCAAGAAACCGGGAACATCGACGAAGGTAATAATCGGAATGTCAAACGCATCGCAGAAACGGACGAAGCGCGCGGCTTTTTTGGAGCTGTTGATGTCGAGCACGCCGGCCAGCACCATTGGCTGATTGGCGACAATACCCACAGTGCGGCCCTCAATGCGGCCAAAGCCGATGATGATGTTCGCCGCATGGCTGGGCTGAACCTCAAAAAAGTCCGCCTCATCAACTGTTTTGCGGATCAGCTCATGCATATCATAAGGCTGGTTCGCGCTGGGCGGGATCAACGTGTCGAGGCTCGTTTCAATCCGGTCCCATGGGTCTTGCGTCGGACGCTCTGGCACGCCCGCGCGGTTATTCTCAGGCAGATAGTCAAAGAAGTCGCGGACTGACAGCAATGCATCAATATCATTTTCAAACGCATTATCCGCCACGCCCGACTTGGTCGTATGCGATATTGCGCCGCCCAATTCTTCTTGTGTGACAACTTCATTGGTCACCGTCTTCACAACATCGGGACCCGTGACGAACATGTAAGACGAATCCTTCACCATGAAGATGAAGTCGGTAATTGCCGGCGAATACACCGCGCCGCCAGCACATGGGCCCATGATCAGCGAAATCTGCGGAACGACGCCGCTGGCCAAGACATTGCGTTGAAACACCTCGGCATAGCCGCCAAGGCTGGCCACGCCCTCTTGAATACGCGCGCCGCCGCTGTCGTTCAGGCCGATGACCGGCGCGCCGACTTTCATCGCATTGTCCATCACTTTGCAGATTTTCATCGCATGGGCTTCGGACAAGGAACCGCCGAATACGGTAAAATCCTGACTGTAGACATAGACCAGACGGCCGTTAATCGTACCGCTTCCGGTGACAACACCATCACCCGGTATCTTTTGTTCCGCCATGCCGAAATCGGTGCAATTATGCGTGACATAGGCATCGAGTTCTTCGAAGCTGCCTTCATCAAGTAAGATATCAAGACGTTCGCGCGCGGTCAGACGGCCCTTGGCGTGCTGCGCATCAATACGCTTTTGCCCACCCCCCAGTTTCGAAGCCGCACGGCGTGCTTCCAGTTCAGCGATATTGGCCGACATGGCATTCCCCATAAGCAGTTTTGTTGCCAAAAGCCTTGGCATCCTGTCGCGGCAATTGCAAATTAATCGTGCGATTAAATTCTGTTTAACCCGCCATAGATTGGAGGCTGCAAAAATCCAAAAAGCGCGTTATAGCGCCACGTCATGGACGAAATTCATCCCATTAAAGTTGCCGCACTCTATCGCTTTGTTGCATTTGACGCGCCAGAGGAACTGCAAATAGGCATTCAGGCGCAATGCGCGGCGGGCGGCATCAAGGGCACGATATTGCTGGCGCATGAAGGCATCAACGGAACGGTGGCTGGAAACCGGACCAACATCGACGCTTTAATATCGTTTTTGCGCGATATTCCAGGTTGCGCCGAACTGGATGTGAAATATTCCTTTGCCAAAGAAATGCCTTTTTACCGGATGAAAGTGCGCCTGAAAAAAGAGATTGTTACGCTCGGCGTCGAAGGCATCGACCCAAAAAGGGAGGTGGGCACTTATGTGCAGCCAGAGGATTGGAATGCACTGATTTCTGATCCCGACACCGTGTTGATCGATACGCGCAATGATTATGAGGTGGCAATTGGCACGTTTGAGGGTGCGGTCGACCCACAAACCAAGTCCTTCAGCGAATTTCCAGACTGGTTTCGCGCGCATCGGGCAGAACTGGCGGCAGGCAAAACAAAGTTCGCAATGTTCTGCACCGGCGGCATCCGCTGCGAAAAATCAACAGCATTTTTGAAGGCCGAAGGCATAGACGAGGTCTATCATCTCGAAGGCGGCATATTGCGTTATCTGGAGAATATTCCGGAAGCACAAAGCAAATGGCAGGGTGAATGTTTCGTGTTCGACGAGCGCGTGTCGGTGAAGCATGGCTTGGA
This sequence comes from Sphingorhabdus sp., assembly GCF_044239665.1. Taxonomy (GTDB): domain Bacteria; phylum Pseudomonadota; class Alphaproteobacteria; order Sphingomonadales; family Sphingomonadaceae; genus Sphingorhabdus_B. The sequence continues at coordinate 38,676 of NZ_JBIIBA010000003.1, read as the reverse complement.
GCTTGGCGAAATGGAGCTGTGCCACGCCTGCCGCCGCCCGATTTCGCAAGCAGACAAGGCATCGGCCCATTTTATCGAAGGCGTGTCCTGCCCTGCTTGCTATGCCGAACGCACCGACGATGACCGCGCGCGCTTCGCCGAACGGCAAAAGCAGATTGCCTTAGCCAAAAAGCGCGGCAAGCAGCATATTGGCGTCAATCCACGTGATGATATTTAGTGTTGGCTTTATCGGTGTCGAGCACAGTCAAGGCAGAAGGCTCAGCAAGAGATAAATGACCGCACTGCCCATCCTCTACAGTTTCCGGCGCTGCCCTTATGCCATGCGCGCACGCATGGCCGTCGCGGTCAGCGGCGTGCATGTGGAACTGCGCGAAATTGTGTTGCGGGCCAAGCCGCCTGAAATGCTGGAAGCATCGCCAAAGGGTACCGTGCCTGTCTTATTGCTGCCCGATGGCAGGGTGTTAGAGGAAAGCCTCGATATCATGCGCTGGGCGCTCGCACAAAACGATCCCATGGGGTGGCTGGCCCTTGATGACCAAAATCTTATTTTGGCCAATGACGGGCCATTTAAGCAAGCCTTGGACCATTATAAATATCCGCATCGTTATGATCTGACCGATGGCATTGCGCATCGTGATGCCGCGTTGGCGCATCTTGCCGACCTAAATGACCAATTGGCGGCCGCGCTTTATCTGGGCGGCGCACGGCCCGCTTTCACCGATATCGCCTTATTCCCCTTTGTCCGGCAATTCGCCGCAACCGATGCGGAATGGTTTGCGGCTTTGCCCCTCCCCGCGCTGCAAAAATGGCTCGCCGCGCTTGTCGGCAGCGACCTGTTTATTCAGATCATGACCCGCTACCCAGCATGGAAAGCGGGCGATCCGCCCGTTCACTTTCCCTGATTATTTCATCAAAACCAATTCTTCGGACATACTCGGGTGCAAGGCGACGGTATCGTCAAAATCCTGTTTGGTTAGCCCTGCCTTAACCGCAATCGCCGCTGCCTGAAGAATTTCGCCGCTATCAGGGCCAATCAGGTGAAGGCCGACCACCCGCTCGTCCGGCCCCGCCACGACCATTTTATACAAGGCCCGTTCGTTCCGGTCGGCCAACACGTTTTTCATCGCGCGAAAATCGCTTTTGTAAACTTTGACGTCGCCATATTGCGCCCGGGCTTCCGCCTCAGTCAACCCAACGCTGGCAATGGGCGGGTTGCTGAATACCGCCGTTGGAATGCAGTCATAATTCACCGTGCGCGGATTGTTGCCAAACACGCTGTCGGCAAAGGCATGGCCTTCACGAATGGCAATTGGCGTCAGTTGCACGCGGTTGGTAACGTCGCCAACCGCATAGATGCTGGGAATATTGGTGCGGCTGTCGTCGCTGACCTTCACCGAGCCGTCTTTACCGAGGTCCACGCCGACTTCTTCTAAGCCAAGCCCGACGGTGTGCGGCGTGCGGCCAATGGCCCATAACAGTAAATCGGTCTCGATGACCTCTCCATTGACACCCGCGATCAAAAGCGTGCCGTCATCCTGCTTCACCACCGATTTGATGCCGAAGTGGAAATGGATATCGATACCTTTTTGGCGACTTAAATCGACCAAGCGATCAACAATCTCGTCATCATAGCCGCGCAATATGCGGTCGCCATGTGTGACAAGTTTCACATCCACGCCCAATTCGTTAAAAATACCTGCAAATTCATTGGCGATATAGCCGCCGCCCGCAATCACGGCGCGCCTGGGCAATGTGGGCAAGCTAAAAACTTCGTTTGACGTGATGCCATGGCCTGCGCCTGGAATATCAGGGACAGACGGCCAAGCGCCGGTGGCAATCAAGATATGCGCCGCCTTAATGTCCCGCCCGCTGGAAAGCTGAACATGATTTGGTCCAGTCACTGTCGCGCGTTCACGGAAAACCTCAACCTTGTTATTGCCAAGTGTCTGACCATAAAGTCCTTCCAAGCGGTTAACCTCGGCAGCGACATTGTCGCGCAAGACGCTCCAGTCGAATGTCGCGCCTTCGGTGTTCCAGCCAAAACGTTGTGCGTCATGCAAATCTTCGGCGAAATGCGACCCATAGACCAACAGCTTCTTCGGCACACAGCCGCGGATGACACAAGTGCCGCCAACGCGATGCTCCTCCGCCACAGCGACGCGCGCGCCATGCGATGCCGCAATCCGTGATGCACGGACGCCGCCGGAGCCCGCGCCAATGACGAAGAGGTCATAATCAAATTCAGCCATAAATAGTTCTTTCCTGTGTCACCGCGATATGGGGACACCATCACGCATTTACTAACGGGTATGATCGCTTTGTCTTATCGCGCAAATACTGATTGTTCAGACATTGCCAAGCGCCGCCTCAATGAGGGCAGTTGTCGATGGGTCAAAACTGCTCGCGCCATTGTCGCTGATGCTTTTGGCGATTTGCTTGCCCAATTCAACGCCGAATTGGTCGAACGGGTTAATGCCTAACAAAACTGCATTCACGAAGGTCCGATGTTCGTAAAAGGCAATTAACGCTCCGACCGTTGACGGCGTGACGTCATCCAGCAGGATTGTGGTCGACGGCCGGTTCCCGACATAATTCCGCGCCAAATCATCCGATTGCTGCCCCGCCATCAATGCCGCACCTTGGGCAAAGCAATTGACCAGCAAAGTTTCATGATGCGCGGTATCGAAATCATGCCCCGGTGTCTTGCTCGCGATGAATTCTACCGGAATGAGGTGTGTTCCTTGGTGAAGGAGTTGGAACACGGCATGCTGTGCATCGGTCCCCACACCGCCCCATGTCACAGGCGCGCTGTGCCGTCCAAGCGGCGCACCTGCGGCGGTCACGGACTTACCGTTTGATTCCATCTCCAACTGCTGAAGATAATCGGGCACAAGGCGCAGACGTTCGTCATAGGCAAATACCGCGCGCGTCTGACACGCTTTCGTCTGGGCATAATAAAGATCAACAAATGCCGCCAATATCGGGGCGTTTTCCATGATGGGGGCATTATGGAAATGCGCGTCCATGGCGGCTGCACCATCCAGCATTTCCTGATACACCGCCCAACCAAGGCCAAGCGCAACGGGGAACCCGATTGAGCACCAAATGGAATAGCGTCCACCTACAGTCTCGTTGAAGGGCAGGATCCGGCTCTCGTCGATCCCCCATTCGATTGCTTTATCGGGATAGGCCGTCAGCGCCACAAGCTGCGCATATGGGTCAGCCACCCCGCCGTCGCGCATCCATTCCAACGCGCTCGCGGCGTTAAGCAATGTTTCGGTCGTGGTAAAAGTCTTGGACGCGATGGCGACAATCGTCTTGTGCGGGTCGATGTCCTTCACCGCCTCGGTCAGCGCCGCACCATCTATATTGGAGACCACTTTAACATCATAACGTGCGCCATCACGGCCAAGTGCGTCGATGAGCAATTTAGGACCAAGCGCAGACCCGCCAATGCCGATATGCAATATGTGGCGGATATCGCCCATCAAGCCTGCATCAATAGCCTCAACCAAGCCGCGCATGCGTTGCTGCAGCGCGCGGGCATATCCAACGGATTCGGGATCGCCCATACCGCGTTCGGCAAGATGCTCTGCGGCGCGCCCTTCGGTCACATTGATAGCGGCACCCGAAAACAAAGCCGCTTTGGCGGCATCAAGCTGCATATCTTGGGCAAGCGTGACAAAATGACTTAGGGCTGGATCATCGAGATGCGTTTTTGACAGGTCGAAACGCAAACCCGCTTGCTGTACCGTCATTTTCTCCACGCGATGTGCGTCCGAAGCGAACAGGTTAACAAGCAATTGCGGTTGATGCTGTTCAAGCGCAGTCCATCGATTATCGGTCATTTTTTATCTCTTCATTATCGGCGTAGTAACGCAGCGTGAATCTCGGCGCTGGCAAATAACGCGCCATCACGGTAAAAGGATAGCCGATACGTCAATCGACGACAATATTTTGCGAGATTTTGTGACTTCACATACTGAAAAGCCGGACGATTCACCTGTAACTGCGCCTGCTCCGTCAGAATGGCGCGAATATGGCAGCTTCTTGCTGAAGCTTGCTTTGTTCGTGTTCATCTTGCGCAGCTTCATCGTTTCGCCCTTCAACATCCCGTCGGAATCGATGCAACCGCGCTTGCTCATTGGCGATTATCTGCTGGTGGCGAAATGGCCCTATGGCTATTCCAATAACAGCCTCCCTTTTGCGTTACCGATTATTCCCGGACAGATTTTCGCACGCCAACCGGCACGCGGCGATGTTGTGGTTTTCAAGGCCCCGATGTCGAACGGAACGGATTATATCAAGCGGGTCATTGGCCTACCGGGTGACGTTATTCAGATGCGCGAGGGCATCCTTGAAATTAACGGCGTTGCAGTCAAGAAGCAGCGGATTGCTGACCTTGTCATCCCAGTCACGCAAAATATGCGCGATACTGCTGAGCTTGACCGCAACCCATTCCCTTGCTGGCGGCCCGATATGGAGGAACCAGCAGCCAATGGGGGCACGCAATGCCGCTACCCCCGTTTTCGCGAAACACTGCCCGAAGGCAGAAGCTACGAAATCTTGGATCTTGCGAACGGTCTAGAGGGTGACAACACGCAAGCATTCGTTGTTGGCGAAGGCGACCTGTTCCTTATGGGCGATAATCGCGATCGCAGCGCCGATAGCAGATGGTCCCCCATCGATAAGCCCGGAGCGATTGGCATGGTCCCACAAGAAAATCTGGTGGGACGCGCTTTGGTGTCTGTGTTCTCCACAGATGGATCGTCGCATTGGTTACTGCCATGGACTTGGTTTACCGCCACGCGCGCGGAACGCATTGGACAAGGATTTTGAACAGCCACGAGCAAGAGACGTGGCTGACGGAATTGCTCCCGAAGCAGCCAAAGGACATGGCACTTTACCAGCGCGCACTCACGCATGGCAGTACCGGACAACTGGATTATCAAAGGCTCGAATTTCTTGGTGACCGAATCTTGGGTCTCATCATCGCCGATATGCTCTATCACCGATATCAGGATGAAGCTGAAGGTCGCCTGTCGCACCGGTTAAATGCGCTTGTTTCGGGCGTTACCTGCGCCGATATTGCGCGGCAAATTGGCCTTCCGCTGTATGTCCGACTTGGCAAGCAAGCCCGGGATGATGGTGCCCAACAAAGCGATAATGTCTTAGGTGACATCATGGAGGCCATTATTGGCGCTGTGTATCTCGACCATGGCCTACTCGTCGCCCGCGATCTTGTAGAACGGCTCTGGAGGCCACTTCTTGAAACGGCAAATGGTGCCCCAAAACATCCTAAATCCGAATTGCAAGAATGGTGCGCCGCCAATGGTCGTAAAGTTCCAGAATATGTCATTACCAAAAAAGAAGGCCCTCCCCACGCCATGAGATTTGAAATCACCGTCACCGTAAAAGGCTTTGCGCCGATCACGGCCACCGCCAACAGCAAACAGGCCGCAGAAACCGCCGCCGCTCTTGCATTTTTGGAAGCCAACGCATGACCAAAAAATGCGGACATGTCGCCATTATCGGCGCGCCAAATGCGGGCAAGTCAACCTTAGTCAATGCTCTGGTCGGGCAGAAGGTCGCCATCGTTAGCCCAAAGGCGCAAACTACGCGCACACGCATGTTGGGCGTCGCCTTGGCCGGCGAAACCCAGATCATTCTCGTCGACACACCGGGCATTTTCGCGGCGCAACGTAGGTTTGACCGTGCCATGGTCGCGGCGGCTTGGGACGGTGCGGGCGATGCCGACATGATCGCATTGATCGTTGACGGCCGCGCAGGCGCAGGACCAAAGGTTGAGAAGATCCTTGAAGGATTAAAAGATCGCCCTGAACGCAAATGGCTTGTGCTCAACAAGGTTGATATTGCGGCCAAGGACAAATTGCTGGCCTTGACCACAAAACTGACTGACAAATGCGCGTTTGAGCAAATTTATTATATCAGCGCGGCAACGGGCGACGGTTTAGAAGAATTCAAAACGGCGCTTGCCGACAATATGCCTGAGGGCGAGTGGCATTTCCCTGAAGATCAGGTGTCCGATGCAACCGAGCGCCTGATCGCGTCAGAAATCACACGCGAGCAACTCTATCTGCAACTGCACGAAGAGCTTCCCTATGCCAGCGCCGTCGAGACCGAAAAATATAGCGAACGCGAAGATGGCTCACTAGAAATCCACCAACAGATCTTAGTAGCGCGCCCGACCCAGCGCGCCATTGTTTTAGGCAAAGGCGGCGCGCGGATTAAGGCCATTGGAGAGGCGTCGCGACTTGAACTGGCCAAGCTCATGGGCGTTAAGGTCCATCTCTATTTGCATGTGAAAGTGCATGCTAAATGGGACGAGGACCGCAGCCTGTATCGCGATATCGGGCTTGAGTGGGTGGAGTGACGCAGCTCAGTTAACCACCAGACCACGTCGCCCCAGCACAGGCCGGGGCGACGGTTGGTTTTACTTCGTTGTTTTCGTCTTTGCTTTCGCCGCAGGCTTGGCCTTCACAGCAGCCTTCTTCTTGGGCGCAGCCTTCTTCTTGACCTTGCCCTTAGACGGCATCGCAGCGCGCGCATCAATCAACTGTGCCGCTTCCTCTAGTGTAAGTTCGCTGGGCGAGATGGACTTGGGTACTGTCGCGTTCGTAGTACCGTCGGTGACATAAGGGCCAAAGCGCCCCTCCATCAGTTTAATCTCGGCATCCGTGCGTGGATGCTTGCCAAATTCCTTAAGCGGCGCGCGCGCGGCACCGCGGCCACGACCCGGGTTAGCCAAGGCCTCCGCCAACTTCACTACGGCGCTGTTCATGCCGGTTTCGAACACTTCAGTCGTCGACTGCAACCGGGCATATTTCCCATTATGCGCCAGATAGGGCCCATAACGCCCAATGCTGGCCGTAACTGGCTCGCCGCTCTCGGGATGTATCCCGACCGTGCGTGGCAGTGACAGCAGCTTCACCGCCCATTCTAGCCCAATGTCCTCCGCCGTAATATCCTTAGGGATAGAAGCGCGTTTGACGTCAGCGCCTTCGCCCATTTCGAAATATGGCCCAAAACGTCCTGATTTTCGGCTGACTTCGCCTTGGGTTTCGGGATGCTGGCCAAGCACTTCTGGACCGGTATCATCCCCACTCTCGCCGCCGGGTTGCGCAAACTTCCGCGTATATTTGCAATCCGGATAATTTGAGCACGCCACAAAGGCACCAAATTTTCCGCCCCGTAAGGCTAGCCTGCCTTCACCACATTTCGGGCAAAGGCGGGGATCGGTGCCGTCTTCCCGTTCCGGAAACAAATAAGGCGACAGGAATATATCAAGCTCTGCAGTCACCTCAGACGGCTTCTGCTCCATGACTTCAACTGTTTTCGGCTTAAAGTCGCGCCAAAACGCCTCCAGAAAAGACTGCCAATCGGCACGGCCACCGCTGATTTCATCTAACTGATCTTCAAGGCCAGCGGTATAATCATAGGCGACATAACGTTCGAAAAAACGCTCTAGAAATGCTGTGAGAAGTCGCCCGGATTCCTCTGCAAAGAAACGATTTTTTTCTACACGCACATATGCGCGATCTTTCAAAACCTGAATGGTCGATGCATAGGTCGATGGACGACCAATACCCAATTCTTCTAGACGCTTGACCAAGGTCGCTTCCGAAAAACGTGGCGGTGGTTGCGTAAAATGCTGCGTCTTTTCAGCAGCGTGCTTAAACGGCGTGTCGCCAACGGTCATGGCTGGCAAGATTGCGCCATCTTCGCCGTCGCTGTCATCCAAGCCTTCCTCATATACGGCAAGAAAACCAGGAAACTTCATAACTTGCCCAGTCGCGCGCAAACCGGTCTGTCCGGTACCGTCGAGCAGATCGACCGTTGTACGTTCCATGCGCGCAGATGCCATTTGGCTGGCCATCGCGCGTTTGAAGATCAAGTCATACAAACGGCCATGGTCGCCTGAGCCTGCTTTGTCCTTACCAAAATCGGTTGGACGTATCGCCTCATGCGCTTCTTGAGCGTTCTTCGCCTTGCTCTGATAGACGCGCGGTTTTTCGGGCAAATAGCCGCTGTCAAACCGATCCGAGATGGATTTGCGGGCGGCAGAAATAGCACTGTGGTCCATTTGCACGCCATCGGTTCGCATATAGGTTATCGCGCCATCCTCATACAGACCCTGCGCAATGCGCATTGTGTGGCTGGCGGAAAAACCCAGCTTACGCGCAGCTTCCTGTTGCAAGGTCGATGTTGTAAACGGCGGTTGCGGGTTGCGGGTTACCGGCTTTGTTTCGACAGTTTCGACCGTAAAATTGCCCGATTCAACCGCAAGGCGCGCTTGCTCCGCGTCCGCTTCGGTCTTTAGGTCCATCTTGTCGAGTTTCTTGCCCAGATATTGGATCAAACGGGCATCAAATTTTTGGCCCTTATGTTCCATGCCAGCCCTCACCGACCAATATTCCTGCGCACGGAACGCTTCGATCTCGCGTTCGCGTTCCACAATGAGGCGTAACGCAACGGACTGCACACGGCCAGCCGACTTTGCGCCAGGAAGCTTGCGCCACAACACGGGTGATAGCGTAAATCCTACCAGATAATCCAACGCACGGCGGGCGCGATAGGCGTCAATCAGGTCGACATCCAAGGCGCGCGGTTGCTTCATCGCGTCGGTTACAGCCTGCTTTGTTATGGCGTTGAACGTCACGCGACCAACCTTGGCAGGCAGCACCTTTTTCTTGGCAAGCACTTCTTGCACATGCCAGCTAATCGCCTCCCCTTCGCGATCAGGGTCTGTCGCAAGGATCAGGCCATCCGCTTTTTTAGCTTCGTCCATGATCGCCTTCAGCTGCTTTGCCTTGTCGGCATAATTGTCCCACAGCATTTCAAAGCCGTTATCGGGGTCAACCGAACCGTCCTTGGGCGGTAAATCCCGAATGTGACCATAAGAAGCCAGCACCTTGAATCCAGGCCCCAGATATTTCTCGATTGTCTTGGCTTTTGCAGGTGATTCTACGATAACTAATTGCATGATATTTTGTGCTTTTCTAAAATCTCTCGCGTACGCGTATAGGCTGATGGGGTAAGGCAGGCCTCGTCAAGACGAAAAATGCGGCTGTGTTTTATGTCGCCAAGCGGACTTTCCCACCTGCCCCGCGTTCGAGTTTTCCGGCCAACTCGAATTCAAGCAACACCAGCTGGACAGTCGATGGACTGCTGCCGGATTGCCGCACCAATTCATCAACCGAGACATAGGTCATACCCATTAGGTCAACAACCGCGCTGCGCTCCAAATGGCTTCCATCATCGTTGACTGCGGTAACGGACGGTTTGAATATACTTACAGGCGCAAGCATGCGGTTGTCTAAGGGAGAAATAAGCTCCGCAATTTCCGATGCATTCTGCACCAAAGTTGCGCCTTCCCGAATAAGCTGGTTGCAGCCCCGCGAGCGGGGATCAAGTGGTGAGCCGGGAATAGCCATGACCTCACGCCCAGCCTCCGCCGCAAGCCGCGCAGTGATGAGCGATCCCGACTTAGGCGCAGCCTCAATCACCACTGTGCCAGCCGAAACGCCGGCAATAATGCGGTTGCGATAGGGGAAGTGCCGTGCCCGCGGCTCTGTGCCGGGGGGTTGTTCTGCAATCAAAAGCCCGCGCTCGGCTATTGCGTCCTGAAGCGCTCGGTTTTCGGGCGGGTAGACCACATCGATACCGCCAGCGATAACCGCAACTGTTCCGCCTTCGATCGAACCTACATGGGTGGCAGTATCAATGCCCCGCGCCAGACCCGACACAATAGAAAAACCCATTTGGCCGAGTTCAAAAGCCAACTGCCGCGCAAATTGGCAGGCACCTGCCGATGCATTGCGCGCGCCGACGAGGGACACAGCAGGACGCGCCAATAACGCAAGATTGCCCTTTACACAGATGACGGGCGGCGCATTGTCCATGTGCGGCAGCAAATAAGGATAGTCCACATCATCCATGAAAACATGACGCGCGCCATAGGCTTGAACAAACTCAATCTCATGCGCAATGGCCGCCTCATCGGCGAGAAGCGCCTGCTTTCCGCCGCCACGACGTACGAGATCAGGTAAGGCTTCAAGCGCCGCCCGCGCACCACCAAAACGCGCCATAAGCTGCCGATAACTGACAGGACCGATATTGGGAGAACGGATCAGGCGAAGCTGATCAAATTGCGCTTGGCTGTTCCCCATCGCCACAATCAGCTTTTGCTTTTGCCGATGCGCGGTTCAGTGCCATCCATGAGATTATTGATATTGGCCCGATGTTTCCAAAAGACGATCAATGTGCAGGCGGTGAGCAATGCAACCAGTTCATAATGACCGAACACGGCTGCAGCGACAGGGGCAGAGACGGCGGCTACCAAGCCGGCCAGCGACGAAATCCTTGAAATCAGCAACACGCCAATCCAAGCGGCCGCGTACACCAAGCCGCCCTGCCAAAACAAACCGAACAAGATGCCCGCATAAGTTGCAACGCCCTTGCCGCCCTTGAACCGGAGCCAAACGGGGAAAAGATGACCGAAAAATGCGCCCGCTGCCGCAAGAATTTCTCCACCGGGAAGATAGCTACTGGCCAACCAGACCGCGAACAATCCTTTCAGCATATCCAGCAGCAATGTGAGCGCAGCAAGCCCTTTGCGCCCAGTCCGCAATACGTTGGTCGCGCCAATATTTCCTGACCCGATGGACCTTATGTCGCCGCCACCGGAGAAACGTGTGAGCAACAGGCCGAAGGGGATGGAGCCAAGCGCATAACCAAGCGATAGACCCGCAAATATGTTGAACCAAAGATCACTCACCACACGAATCCCCTATATTTCAATATTGTGTAGCTGTTTTGTTCCGCACGCTCAAGGCGGTCTCCTTGCCAGCTCGGCCACTGACGTTTATCGCCGTGTCATGACGATTGTCCCAGATGTCGCACCTATATTGTTTTTCGATTCCGGCATTGGCGGCCTTTCGGTTTTAAAGGCGGTACAGGCCGCCTTACCACGCGCGCCCATCGTTTTTGCCGCCGATTATGCGGGCTTACCTTATGGTACAAAGACTGAAGATGAGATTTCGGCACGCGTGCCTGCCTTACTTGGCCGGTGGGTTGAGCGTTATCAGCCGCGCCTTGTCATCATTGCCTGTAACACCGCCTGCACTATTGCCCTAAGTCATGTGCGCGCCGCTTTGAATGTCCCCGTGGTTGGCACCGTTCCTGCGATCAAGCCTGCTGCCGAGGCGACTGAAACTGGCGTCATTGGCCTATTGGGCACGGCTGCAACCATCCGGCAGGTTTATGTGGACGCGCTTCACGCCGCTCATGCACGGCAATTCCATTTGTTGCGTCATGCCGCGCCTGAACTTGTACATGCGGCGGAAGCAAAAATGCGCGGCGAAGTTGTAGACCCAGCAATCTATGCCAAGGCGATGGCAGGCTTGATGGATCAACCCTTTGGCGAACGCCTTGATGTGACTGTGCTAGGCTGCACGCATTTTCCGCTTGTAGAAGATGAATTATTGGTCGCGGCCCCGCATATGCGGTTTGTCGATGGCGCTGCAGGCATTGCCCGCCGCATCTGCCATTTGACAAAGGATCAAAGCTGGCCCGAAAAAAAGGCAGACGGTATTTTCGTAACGACGGGAGAGGTCAGCGCACTGGGATCGCTGCTGCCGGCGTTATTTTCTTTGGGTATAACGCATATCCAATCACTGTAAGCGAAAATATCGCAATAGCGGAACCAGAATGACGCTTATTGCAAGTCGTTCGCGCTGGATTTTTGCATTGCCCGCGATTATTGGGCGACCATATACTGCGATAGTGGTTTCAACCCGGGGTTAATGTCCGTGAATTATAACGCTGTTTTCGAAAAAGCGATTGATCGGCTTCATGCCGAGGGTCGCTATCGTGTATTCATCGATATCCTTCGGAATAAGGGTAATTATCCCAACGCCCGCTGCTTCGCTGGACATAATGGTCCCAAGGACATCACCGTGTGGTGCTCAAATGACTATCTGTGCATGGGGCAACATCCTGACGTTATCAGCGCCATGGAAAACGCTTTGCATGATGTGGGCGCAGGTTCCGGTGGAACGCGCAACATTGGTGGCAACACCCATTATCATGTCGAGCTTGAGCAGGAACTTGCTGACTTGCATGGCAAGGATGGCGCATTGTTATTCACGTCGGGCTATGTTTCAAACGACGCAACCTTGTCGACGCTCGCTAAGGTGCTGCCGGGCTGTATCATTTATTCGGATGAATTGAACCACGCGTCGATGATCGCTGGCATCCGCAACGCAGGTTGTGAAAAGCGCGTTTGGCGGCACAATGACCTTGCGCATCTTGAAGAATTGCTCGCAGCCGATGATCCAGAAGCACCGAAGCTGATTGCTTTTGAAAGCGTCTATTCGATGGACGGAGACGTTGCACCTATTGGCGCGGTCTGCGATCTTGCCGACAAATATAACGCTTTAACATATTGCGACGAAGTGCACGCCGTGGGCATGTATGGCGAACGCGGTGGTGGCATTTCAGAACGTGATGCAGTGGCCGACCGCGTGACGATTATCGAAGGCACGCTTGGCAAGGCCTTTGGCGTTATGGGCGGTTATATCGCAGCGGACCAGAATATCATTGATGTGATCCGTTCTTATGCACCGGGCTTTATCTTTACCACGTCCTTGTCGCCAGTATTGGTCGCAGGTGTATTGGCCGCTGTTCGCCATTTGAAGGCATCAAGCGTGGAGCGTGAGGCGCAGCAGGCCAATGCTGCTATGTTGAAAAATCTTTTTGCCAATGCCGGTCTGCCCGTGATGTTGAGCAACACGCATATCGTGCCGCTGATGGTCGGCGACCCAGTGAAAGCCAAAAAGGTAAGCGACATATTGCTCGCCGAATATGGCGTATATGTGCAGCCGATCAATTACCCGACAGTGCCACGTGGCACCGAAAGATTGCGCTTTACCCCAGGCCCTCAGCATAATGAGGCGATGATGCGCGATTTGACGGCGGCGTTGGTCGAAATCTGGGGCCGGATGGAAATGCCGGTCGCTCAAGCGGCCTGAGCAAGCAACTTCACGAACAGCTCGCGATCTATGTTCCCGCCTGACAAAGTTACGGCGGTAACCGCTTTTGGTTGAATTTTACCGGCCAGCACAGCAGCCAGGGCAACCGCGCCACCTGGTTCCACAACGAGGTGCAACTTTTCAAACACCACGCGCATCGCGCTCGCCACTTCACCAGTCGAGACCCAAACACCCTGAGACACGCGGCGGCGCAAAATCTCAAAATTCACAGGATAAGTTTGCGGCGTCTGCAATGCGTCACAATGAGTGGGGTAAGTCAGGTCATTGACAGGCAAAATTTCACCCGCATCAAGCGAGCGAATTATATCATCCCAGCCTTCAGGCTCAACAATGGCTATTTCTGCGTCCGGACAGGCTAGCGCAAGGCCAGATGCCAAACCACCGCCGCCGCAGCAGGACACAATCATATCCGGCCCAGACAAGCCAAAACCCCGAAGCTGCTCGGTGATTTCGATGCCTGCAGTCCCCTGCCCTTCGATGACCCACGGGTCACCAAATGCGTGTACCAACGTCGCGCCACTTTTGCCAATCAACCCAGCGGCGACCTCTTCGCGTGATTCGGTGGCGCGTTCGTAGAGCACCACGTCTGCGCCCAAAGCCTTTGTCGCTTCCAATTTCATGCGCGGCGCATTGGATGGCATGACGATAGTTGCAGCTATTCCAAGCTTCTTCGCCGCCCAAGCCACGCCTTGTGCATGGTTTCCACTCGAAACGCCGACAACACCCCGCCCGCGTTCTTCTTCGTTCAGGTCGGACAGGCGATGCCACGCGCCGCGTATCTTGAACGCGCCAATGGGCTGAAGCATTTCAGCCTTGCACCAGATAGTTACGCCGTCCACCTCAAGCGGCAGCAACGGCGTTTGTGGCAAGATATCGGCAATTTTGGTCATCGCCCGCAACACGCCATCGCGCGTTGGTCCTTTATAGGCCGCAGCCAATTCTTGTTCTGTCATAAAAGGCCCCTATATGCGTGCGCTGAACGAATCTCTGATAAGAGGAAACAGAAGATGAGCAAGATATTGGTTATTGGTGCAGGCGGCGTTGGGTCGGTTGCGGTCCATAAGATGGCCATGAACGCGGATATCTTTAGCCATATCAGCCTCGCAAGTCGTACCAAATCGAAATGCGATGCGATTGCCGCTTCGGTCAAGGAGCGCACGGGCGTCGATATCGACACTTTTGGTCTGGATGCGGATGATGTTCCTGCAACCACAGCATTGCTGAACCAGATCAAGCCAAGTCTCGTTGTAAACCTTGCTTTGCCTTATCAAGACCTCAACATCATGGATGCATGTCTCGCCGCTGGCGTGCATTATATGGATACTGCGAACTATGAGCCGTTGGATGTCGCGAAGTTCGAATATCATTGGCAGTGGGCCTATCAGGATCGCTACAAGAATGCCGGCCTCACGGCTTTGTTGGGTTCGGGTTTTGACCCCGGCGTCACCAGCGTGTTCACGACCTATTTGAAAAAGCATTATTTCGACCGCATCGATACGCTCGACATATTGGATTGCAATGGCGGCGACCATGGTCAGGCCTTTGCCACCAATTTCAACCCCGAAATCAACATCCGCGAAGTCACCGCCGTCGCGCGTCATTGGGAAAATGGTGACTGGGTAGAAACGCCGCCAATGTCGGTAAAGCAAAGTTTCGACTTTGAAGCCGTTGGCCCCAAGAATATGTACATGATGTATCATGAGGAAATCGAAAGCCTCAAAACCCATCTGCCCGAAATCAAGCGCATCCGTTTCTGGATGACCTTTGGCGATGCTTATATCACACATCTCAACGTGCTTCAGGCGGTCGGCATGACGCGAATTGACCCAGTGTTGTATGAAGGCAAGGAAATCGTTCCGCTTCAGTTCCTAAAGGCCGTTTTGCCTGAACCTGCATCGCTTGGTCCAACGACCAAGGGCAAGACCAATATTGGTTGCATCGCCACAGGTCTTGGCAAGGACGGCAAGGACAAGACGCTCTACATCTACAATATCTGCGATCATGAGGATGCTTACGCCGAAACCGGCAATCAAGCCGTCAGTTACACAACAGGCGTTCCGGCGATGATTGGCGCGGCGATGCTGGTTACGGGCAAATGGTCGGGCGCTGGCGTGTGGAACATGGAGCAGTTCGATCCTGACCCGTTCATGGACATGCTCAATGCGCATGGTTTGCCTTGGCAGGTGAAGGAACTGGACGGGCCTTTGGGCTTTTAACTCCGGACGGAACGTTAAAATTTGAACGTCACCCTGAACTTGTTTCAGGGTCCATTTTTCTCTCAATCCTTCGGTCCGCGTGGCACGATGGATGCTGGAACGTCAGTCACCAAAGGTGAAAAAAGTTCAGCATGACGTCGGTGGTTTGACACAGGGGGCATAAAAACATGGAGACCAAGGCAGGCGACCCAGGGGCATTTGCCCATTTTGACCTTCACCGCGTGCCCTCGCCCGCCTTTGTTGTGGATGAGGCGGCGTTGCGGCGAAACCTTGCCATTTTGGCAGACATCAAAAATCGGTCGGGCGCAAAAATCCTTTGCGCAATGAAGGCATTTTCCATGTGGAAAGTTGCCCCCGTCATCGGCGAATATCTTGATGGCGTATGCAGTTCTGGCCTTTGGGAATCGCGGCTGGCGCGGGACTATTATACAGGCGAAATTGCTACCTATTGCGCTGGCTATAAAGAGGCCGACATGGCCGAGATCGTCGAAATATCTGACCATGTCATTTTTAACAGCCCAGCGCAGCATCTTCGCTTTGCCTCGTTTTTGAATGATAGCGTTGATGTTGGCCTGCGCATCAACCCTGAACATGCAGAAGGCGAAGTTGCGAAATATGATCCCTGCTCGCCCGGGTCACGGCTTGGTTTTCCGATTAGCCAGTTGAAGGCAGAACATCTCAAAGGCGTTTCCGGCCTGCATTTCCATACCCTGTGTGAACAGGATTTCGAACCACTCAAACGCACATGGGAAGCGCTCAAGCCACATATCGCACCTTATTTTGATCAGTTAAGCTGGATCAATTTTGGGGGTGGTCATCATATCACGCGCGCCGATTATCAGCGCGATGAACTTGTCGCGTTCATTCAAGATGTCCGCGCCGAAACCGGCCTCGACGTTTATCTCGAACCCGGTGAAGCGATTGCATTGGATGCTGGAATATTGATTGGCGAGTTGCTCGACGTTTTTGAAAACGAGATTCAGGTCGGCATCAGCGATATCAGCGCCACCTGCCATATGCCTGACGTCATTGAGGCACCCTATCGCCCTGCTATGCTGGGAGAGCGTTCAGAAGGCTCTCCTGTGCGTCTGGGAGGGCCATCCTGCCTTGCCGGGGACATTATAGGCGATTATGTCTTGCCCGTCGCAGCGGAGCCCGGCGCGCGTTTCGCATTTCTGGATCAGGCGCATTATTCCATGGTCAAAACCAACACGTTTAATGGCGTCCCTTTACCATCAATTTGGTTGTGGAATAGCGATACGGACGCGCTTGAATGCGTGCGCTCTTTCGACTGGACCGCGTTCCGCGACCGTCTGAGCTAAGCCGTGAACCGATAGATATCACCATCACGGCCTAAAAATAAAACGAATCGCTTTACAACTACCCAAGCTTTTCATAAGGCGCTCGTCCGCTGCCCCAGGGGGACTTCCAATAACCGCAAGGCAGCCTTGTTGTTTCATGTTATCTTTTGGGGGTCCCTTGAATTGTACGAGAACACTGACGCACTTGCTGTAGTCCGCGCCCTCCGCCCGGACGAACCAATCACGCTCCTTCGCCCACATGCTGCTGCGCGCGCGGCCCGTTTCTTCGTTGAGAAGTTTCAGGGCAAGTCTCTTTATGCCGTCAAAGCGAACCCGTCACCCGCCTTGCTTGAAACCCTTTGGGAGGCTGGCATCACGCATTATGATGTTGCATCCTTGGGTGAAGTGCGGTTGGTCCACAAATTCCTGCCCGACGCGAAGCTTTGCTTCATGCATCCGGTTAAGAGCGAGCGCGCTATCGCGCAGGCCTATCACAACCACAATGTCCGCACATTCAGCCTCGACAGTCATGAAGAGCTGGAGAAGATCGTGCGCGCAACAAATGGCGCGACTGATCTTGAACTGTGTGTCCGGATTCGTGTGTCATCCGAACATGCAAAACTAAGCCTTGCATCGAAATTCGGTGCGGATCCGTTGGAGGTCGCTGACCTGTTGGTAGCAACGCGTCAGGTTGCAGATAGCCTTGGCATTTGTTTCCACGTCGGCAGCCAAGCCATGACACCAGCGGCCTATGCTGAAGCCATGGAACATGTCCGTGCCGCGATTGTCGAGGCGTCGGTCACGGTGGACATCGTCGACGTCGGCGGCGGATTTCCTTCCGTTTATCCGGGCATGGAGCCTCCAGCCTTGGACGGCTATTTCGAAGTTATACATAATTGCTTCGAGGATTTGCCGATTAGCTACTCTGCGGAGCTTTGGTGCGAACCGGGTCGCGCTTTGTGCGCTGAATATGCATCTCTGCTTGTGAAGGTAGAAAAGCGTCGCGGGAACGAGTTGTTCATCAACGACGGCGCTTATGGCTCATTGTTCGATGCCGCGCATATTGGCTGGCGCTTCCCTGTGGCCC
Source organism: Sphingorhabdus sp. (assembly GCF_044239665.1). Lineage (GTDB taxonomy): Bacteria > Pseudomonadota > Alphaproteobacteria > Sphingomonadales > Sphingomonadaceae > Sphingorhabdus_B. The sequence continues at coordinate 20,999 of NZ_JBIIBA010000003.1, read as the reverse complement.
TTCAACGGTCGGAAACGTCAATTGGTACACAGATGGCTGAATTCAGCTTCTACGGGCCTACCTGCGACGATATGGACCATATGGCAGGGCCTTTCATCCTTCCGGACGATGTGCAGGCCGGCGATTATATCGAAGTTGGCATGCTCGGCGCTTATGGCTGTGCCATGCGGACCGAGTTTAACGGTTTTGGTGAGACTGAAACGCTGATCGTCGGTGATCAGCCGATGGCGACGCTTTATGGCTGGGCTCCAGCCAATGATGCCGGCGTTCGGGCAACCCGTTCGCACAGTTCAAAAGTCTAGGGTCAGGACCACTTAAACCCACACTGACGGTTTGAGGCCATTTTGACTCCGCGAAGGTAGATTTAAGTGGTCTTGACCCTAGGTTACATTTGACAATTTATCTGAGGTGCATCACCCTCCCCATCTGATAACGGGGAGGGTTTTTACATGAATACACCTATTCTGGCGCCAGCAGCAGCATTGGTGCTGTGGTCGCTCGTGATGCTATTTTGGATGGCAGGGACGCGGCTTCCAGCCATGTCGAAGATCGGCATGGACCTCGGTAAGGCTGCCCCGGGCGGCCGCGGGCAAGATATTGATCCAAATGTGCCACCATCGGTAGCATGGAAATCCCATAATTACGCCCATCTCATGGAACAGCCGACGATTTTCTATGCAACCATCATGATCTTGGCAGTCTCCGGCGCCGCAACGGACCTGTCCGTCATGTTGGCTTGGGGCTATACAGTCTTGCGCGTGATTCACAGCCTATGGCAAGCAACGGTAAATACCGTCAGTATCCGTTTTATGTTCTTTTTACTATCGACTGTCTGCCTCACCATATTGGCGGTACAGGCGTTACTTGCGACAATTTAAAAGGGGAGTGATATGGAAAGTAGTATTTTAGGGCCAGTCGTCGCACTTGCGGCATGGACGATGATTATTTGGGTATGGATGTACGCCACGCGCTTACCCGCAATGGGCCGTGCAGGCATTGACGGCGCCAAGATGGTTGGCTCCTCCGCCGGCGCTTTGCGCGATGCGCTTGTCGCCAAGGGCGAAGAAAGAGCATCATGGGTGGCAGATAATTACAATCACTTACATGAAGCACCTACTATTTTTTATGCGGTGTGCTTAGTGCTGGCGATGGTAGGACAAGGCGATAATTTGAACGCGACTATTGCTTGGGCATATGTCGGCCTGCGCGTTGCACACAGCCTCGTTCAGATATTCTCTAACCGCGTGATCATACGGTTTGCGCTGTTTGCGTTGTCGTCCATCGCGCTCATGATGCTCGTCGCACATGCCGTGATGGCGGTGTTGCTCCATTAACGGCTGAAATGGCCTACTAGCTCGATATGGGTTGACCAGCGGAACTGTCCTACCGGCCAGATCCGCTGCAACCTATATCCGGCAGCAACTAAGGTTTTTGCATCCCGCGCAAAGCTGGCGGGATTACAACTTACATAAGCAATGTTTGGCACATTCGACGCGGCAAGCTGCGCGACTTGCTCCTTTGCGCCTGCGCGTGGCGGATCAAGCACCACGGTCTGGAATTTATTGAGCTCCTCGGCCGTGAGCGGTCGGCGAAAAAGGTCTCGATGTTCGGCAAATATCGCCCGCCCAGCGCGCCCCGCCGCTGATTTAAGGGCAAGGCTCGCCTGCAGGTCGGCTTCGCCTGCATACACCTTACGCCCTGCCGCCATGGATAAGGCAAAAGTGCCTGAACCTGCAAACAAGTCCGCCACGATGTTGTTGTTACCAATAATGGAATTGACCGCATTCACCAACGCCGCCTCACCATCGGCAGTGGCTTGTAAAAAGCCATAAGGCTGATAACCCACCGCAACACCCCCGAGCGTCACGGTAACAGGCTCCGGCTCATAAAAGGGCACAGGACCATAGCCTTCATCCAGCGAAAGACGGGCAAGATTGTGCGTTTTGGCAAATTCGGACAATAGCTCATGCGTATCGAGGTCATTGGCGATCCAATTTTCGATCAATACGTCAACGCCTTGGTCAACCATCGCCATTTTGATCTGCACCTGACGGGCACGGTTAAGCCGTGGCTCAAGCAAATCGCGCATCGGCGCAAGCAAGGCAAACAGCTCCGGCACCATGACGTCACATTGCTTTAAATCTATGATACGGTGACTTTTTTCTGTACTGAAACCCAGCTGAAACTGCTTACCTGCCCACGCCGAACGTACCGCGATGCGGCGGCGCGTCTTAGGCGGCGACAGATGGACAGGCATGACTTCGCCGATGCTTACCTGTTGCGTGGCAAGGGCGTGGGTCACGCGCTCGGCAATAAACAGGCGCAGGCTGTCTTCATCCAGATGCTGCAACTGACACCCGCCGCATAAAGGGAAATGCTGACAGGGCGGCGCAACATGATGTGGGCCGTGTATTAAACCGCCTGACGGATCAACGATGTCGCCAGGAGCGGCAAGCGCCACATAACGGCCATTTGCGGTTACGCCATCACCACGCGCGGCGACCCTGATAATCTCTTCTGTCATTTCCATACCGCCCCATGCCCGTGATGGGGTAAGCAATCAACTGGCGATTAAATATCTGCAAAGACATGCGTCTCGGCGGCTCCGCCGGGATGGGTCACCGCACCCTTATAGGCTGGACCAACATTTTGGGCGTAACGCCAGATCGCGCCAGATTGATAATCCGTCTGACGCGGTTTCCAGTTTTTGCGACGTTCTTCAAGGACTTCCGATGCAACATTCAGATCAATTACACCCGTCTCGGCGTCGATCATGATCTCGTCACCATCCTCGATCAAAGCAATTGGCCCGCCCAAAGCAGCCTCCGGTCCAACATGGCCAATACAAAAGCCGCGCGTTGCGCCAGAAAAGCGGCCGTCGGTAATGAGCGCAACCTTTTCCCCCATTCCCTGCCCGTAAAGGGCAGCCGTTGTCGACAGCATTTCGCGCATTCCCGGGCCGCCCCGTGGCCCTTCATAACGAATGACAATGACGGAACCTTCGCGAATTTCCCTTGCCTCAACCGCGGCAAAGCAATCCTCTTCACAATCGAAAACCTGCGCAGGGCCAGTGAAGGTCAACCGGTCCATGCCCGCAACTTTCACGATTGCGCCCTCTGGAGCCAGCGTGCCGCGAAGTCCAACAACGCCGCCAGTGGGGGTTATAGGCGCCGTTGCTGGGTAAATGACCTTTTGATCCGGGTTCCAAGTGATTTTGTCGATATTCTCACCAAGTGTTTTGCCCGAAACTGTAATGCAGTCGCCAAACAATAGCCCCTCAGCCAGCAACGACTTCATCAGCATATAGACCCCACCAGCATCATACATGTCGCGTGCGACAAACTGACCGCCGGGTTGGAGATCGGCCATATAAGGCGTTGTTTTGAAGGCGTCGGCCACATCGAAAAGATCAAAATCGATCCCTGCCTCATGCGCCATTGCCGGTAAATGCAACGCGGCGTTGGTCGAACCACCCGTCGCAGCAACAATTCGTGCTGCGTTCACGAAGGCTTCGCGCGTACATATGTCACGCGGCCTGATATTGCGTGCGAGCAAGTCCATCACTTGAACGCCCGCCGCATGCGCAATTTGGTCACGCGTCGAATAAGGCGCTGGGGCCATGTTGCTGTTGGGCAACGAAAGACCGATCGCTTCGCCAACACAGGCCATGGTGTTTGCGGTATATTGTCCGCCACAAGCACCGTGGCCGGGACAGGCAACACGTTCAAGCTCTTCCAATTCCGATAAAGGACAAGCTCCGGCTGCGTATTTGCCGACGATTTCGAAAACGTCCTTCACCGTGACGTCTTTGTTGTTGTGCCGGCCAGGAAGGATGGAGCCACCATATACGAAGATTGATGGCACGTTTAAACGCAACATCGCCATCATGATGCCGGGCAGCGACTTGTCGCATCCCGCAAAGCCCACAAGCGCGTCATAGCAATGGCCACGCACCGAAAGTTCAACCGAATCCGCAATCACTTCACGGCTCACCAGTGAGGCTTTCATCCCCTGATGCCCCATGGCAATGCCGTCCGTCACGGTGATGGTATTGAAACGGCGCGGCATGCCGCCGCCCTGCTCCACGCCAACGCGCGCTATATCGGCCTGCGCGTCCAACGTCGTGTTGCACGGAGCGCTGTCATTTCCAGCCGAGACCACACCAACAAAAGGCCGCGCAATTTCTTCGGCAGTCAGGCCCATTGCGTAATAATAGCTGCGATGCGGCGCGCGTTCGGGCCCTACAGACACATGGCGGCTTGGCAATTTGGACTTGTCGAATTGGTTTGGCATTTTGAACTCCGTTTCAAGGCAGCGCTTTAAGCTTTTTTATGGCAACAAGCCAAGATGTTCCGACACAAAATGGCACATATTCGACAATATTCGAGCGTATCTTGCTTGGCCGGATGAATTACCGGCCAAATCCTGCCGTATCTCGATACCGATATAAGGAATATGATCGGCCTCTGCATGACGGTTCATCGTCGCGTTCAGTATTTTGCCCGAATATGGTAACTGATCGCCGACGAGATACCCTGCCTCCTCCAAAAACGGGATTGCTAATTTGGAGGCAGTTTCTTGGTCATTGTACAGCACGCCAACGTCCCATGGCCGCGCCTCGTCTGGCTTAGTCTCAAGGGCCGGTGTGAAGCTGTGGAGCGACAAGATTAGCGATGGGCGGTGCTGCCTAAGCAAATGTTGCAAATGATCATGATAGGGCCTGTGGAAACGCTGCAGCCTTGTTTCTCTCTCCGTCAGGCTAAGATCGTTGCCGGGGATGATTAAACCGTCGCTTTGGCTAGGAATAGCTGCTGGATCATGCGCGTCACGGTTTAAGTCCACCACAAGGCGTGAATATCCACCCAGATACGCCGCAAATGCTGTATCTTGCGTGATTAAGCGCGCAACCTCAGCAACGCCAATGTCCCAAGCAATATGCGCGCCCAGAAACGCTGAATCGATGCCAAGATTAACATCGTCTGGTATCCGGTTCGATGCATGATCACCAATGATCAGGAAACCACCCTCACGCGGCGTTCCTAATATTTCAAACGGAGCATCGTTCATCGCAGCATACTGGCCATTGACCACCAATTCTGGTCAAGCCTTGCGCGCGTGGCCTCTAGGGCTGCTGCGTCATCAAATAGGGCAAAGCATGTCGCACCAGAACCGGACATGCGCACCAACGCCGGGTTTGAAAGCGAAAGACGGTCGAGAATTTCGGTAATGGCGGGACAAATCGCCGCCGCAATTGGTTCAAGGTCGTTTCGGCCTTCAATTGCAGCATCCCAGATATCGCCACGCCCTACGCCGCTGCCATCAACGCCATTCCATGCCGAAAATATTGCGGAAGTTGAGACGGATTGAAGTGGATTCACCAACAACAAGTGCCGCGCGGTGATATTGCTATCGTCCAAAAATGCGAGCGCCGTTCCGGTGCCGCTGCCAAAGCTTGATTGGCTGAACACACACGCCGGAATGTCCGCCCCTAAGGGCGCAAGAATATCTGCCAATAATTGTTCAGATGCACCCAAGCCCCAGAGCCTGTTCAACAGCCGGGCGGCGGCGGCGGCGTCAGCCGACCCCCCGCCAATGCCCGACGCAATCGGAAGTTGTTTTTCAAGCCGGATTACAGCGCCTTCAGACACCCCAAAATGCGACTGCATGAGCAAAGCCGCCTGAAGTACGAGATTGCTTTCATCTGGCTCTAAACCGCTGCCAAATGGACCGTCAATCTTTAGGCTCAAGGCATTCGCCAAATGGGCACTCAAAACGTCGCCATGCTGCGCAAAGGCGAACAACGTTTCGATGTCATGATATCCATCGCCTCGCCGTTTCCGGACGTGCAAGGCGAGGTTTATCTTTGCAAAGGCTATTTCAGAATGTTCCACGATTGCCCTTAACCCCCGGGGTGGCGACCAAAGCGCCACCGACATTACATATTGGGGTAGTTAGGCCCACCGCCGCCCTCTGGCGTCACCCAATTGATATTTTGGTTAGGATCCTTGATGTCACACGTCTTGCAATGGACGCAGTTTTGCGAATTGATTTGATAGCGGGCATCCTTACCCTCCTCTTCAATCCACTCATATACACCCGCGGGGCAATAGCGCGTTGATGGACCCGCAAATTCCATAAACTCGCTACTTTTTTGAAGGTCCATATCTTTGACCTGCAAATGAATGGGCTGGTCTTCGGCATGGTTGGTGTTGGACAGGAAAACCGAAGACAGACGGTCAAAGCTGAACACCCCATCTGGCTTTGGATATTCAATACGTTGGGCGCTGCTCTTCTTTTTCAGCGCCTTATGGTCCGGATGGTGCTTCATCGTAAATGGCATGCGGATACCAAAATTCTCTAGCCACATATTTACGCCAGCAAGCGCGCTACCCAACAAGTTACCGTATTTTTCCACCAGCGGCAGTACGTTGCGCACCATTCGCAATTCTTTATAAATCCAGCTATTTTCATAAGCCGTCTGGTAGGAAGTAAGCGCGTCATGTTCGCGGCCCGCAGCCAGCGCTTCAACAGCAGCTTCCGCTGCCAGCATACCAGACTTCATCGCCGTGTGCGTACCCTTGATACGCGGCACGTTTACGAAACCGGCCGAACACCCAATCAACGCGCCGCCAGGGAATGCAAGTTCCGGTACCGACTGCCATCCGCCGTCACTAATCGCGCGTGCGCCATAGGAAACACGGCGGCCACCGGCGAGTATCTTTTTTACCTCAGGATGCGTTTTCCAACGCTGAAACTCTTCGAAAGGTGAAAGATAAGGATTTGAATAATTGAGCCAAACAACAAAGCCTAAGGCGACCTGATTATTGGCGTGGTGGTACAAAAATGCGCCGCCATTGGCATCGGTCAAAGGCCAGCCCTGGCTATGGATCACGCGGCCCGCAGAATGCTGCTCTGGCGGAATATCCCATAATTCTTTGATCCCGATGCCGTAAACCTGCGGCTCGCAATCCTTATCCAGCGCAAATTGCGGCTTGAGCAATTTGGTGAGATGGCCGCGCACGCCTTCGGCAAAGAATGTGTATTTTGCATGCAATTCCATGCCACGCATATAATCGTCTTTATGGCTGCCATCGCGTGCAATGCCCATGTCGCCCGTAGCGACCCCTCTGACTGAGCCATCGGCGTTATACAGAATTTCTGCAGCCGAAAAGCCTGGAAAAATTTCTACACCCAGATTTTCAGCCTGCCCCGCCAACCAACGGCACACATTACCAAGCGATCCGGTATATGTGCCCTTATTGTGCATGAAACCGGGCGTTAGGAAATGCGGCATATTGAACTTGCCGGTCTTGGTCATGATCCAGTGCTGATTGTCATTCACTGGCGTATCGGCCAGCGGGCAACCCATGTTGCGCCAATCGGGCAGCAGCTCATCAAGCGCCTTAGGATCAATGACCGCACCCGACAGGATATGCGCGCCAACCTCGGACCCTTTTTCAAGGATGCAGACGCTGGTGTCGGGGGATAATTGTTTTATGCGGATTGCGGCCGAAAGTCCTGCTGGCCCAGCGCCAACAATAACAACATCATAGGGCATCGACTCACGTTCACTCATTGCCTTTATCCTTTACCCGGCATATAATTCCAGCTGTCCCAATATATGAACAGCCGATGGGAATTGCCATGCCAAGCAATTGCCCCTGCCGTCAACTGGTGACTGAAGGGATTTATGGAGGATCGGGGAAAAGTTTCTGCTTTTGCAGTAGTTGAATCATTATCTGGCTGGTGGGAGCTTGCTGGAGTCGACTCCGCTGTGCATGAGAGCTCGGTTGATTTGTTAGCGCAGGATGCTATCGATACGTCCCCGAACATGCCCATCCTTGCCCTTGCGGAAAAAAAGCAGGCAGAGACACCTGCCAAGCCCATAATCACTTGGCCTGATGATATTGCGGCCCTTCGCGAGATGGTGCTCAGTGGCGCCCCCCTGCCCGGTAATGCTTATGGTCCTGCTCGCTTCGCGTCAGTTGGCCCGGTAAGTTGCGATGTGATGATTATTTCGGATCTTCCGGACATAGTGCCTACGCCAGAAACCAATATGTCTTTGAATGCGGATCTTCTGCATCGAATGCTTGGCGCAGTCGGGATCGATACCGTAGATTGTTATTGCACATGGTTGGCGACGAGCATCCCGTCCACAGGCGAGGTTCCTGAAAAGGACTTACCCGACCTTGCAGCGTTTATGCTGCATCAGATCAAGCTGATTAGACCTAAATCGCTGGTTATACTCGGTTCTGCCGCATGCAAGGCTCTGTTGGGCGAAGAACTCATGCATGCACGGTCAGAATTACGTAGCATTTGTCATCATGGCCTTAACATCCCAACGCTGGCAACATTTCATCCACGCACCCTTATTGCGCGACCTGCCATGAAAAAGCAGGCTTGGACGGATTTGCAAATGTTTGCACAAAAGGTGCCTCAATGAACATCAAAGCCTGTAACTTGAAATGGCTGGCTTTTGCCTTTGCCTGCACACCCTTTGCGACAGCTCAAGCGAACACCAGTGGCGGGTTCCGTCATGTTGTTTCCTCCCAGCCAGCTCCCAATGTTCTGAATGCTCAGGAAAAAGCCGCCTTTTCTGCCATCTATGACGCTATCAGGTTGGAAAAATGGGACGAGGCCGCACGCATGATTGATGCCGCGCCCAAAGGTCCCATGTCAGCGATGGCGCTTGCGGAATTATATCTCGCACCAAATAGCCCAAAGGTAGAGGTAGCACAGTTGCAAGCCCTGCTTGAGGCCGCACCTTATTTGCCGCAAGCCGAAAAATTGGCGACTATGGCCCGCAAGCGCGGTTCGGAAATGCTTCCCAATATGCCCGGCATCCGCCGCTTTTCATGGCTGGGTGGCGCACCAAAGAGGGATTTACCCGCAAATAAGGCAAGCGATAGTGTACGTGCCGAATTACAAGTGTTTATTAAAAATGACCAACCCTTTGCCGCCGAACAATTTTTGGAAAGCAAAGCGACGGAATTGTCGCCCGAAGCGCTGACGGAATTACGCTATCGTGTGGCATGGTCATATTATATCGAAAATGACGATGCATCCGCAAAGCGCGTTTCTGCTGCTGCGCAAGTTGCCGGTGGAGAATGGGGTACGCAGGCCAGCTGGGTGCTTGGCCTGGCCTCTTGGCGGCTGGGTGATTATGCCGCTGCTTATCATGCCTTTGATCATGTTGCCCGCTTGGCCAGTAACGATGACTTACGGGCCGCGGGGCTGTTCTGGGGCGCGCGCGCAGCGATGGCCGCAAAGCAACCGCAACATATGCAGCCCAAGATGCAAAAGGCAGCCATGCTGTCGGAAACCTTTTACGGTTTGCTCGCCAGCGAAGCGCTTGGCATGGAACCGGTTGCGCGCAAGGTAGCGAAAACTGTCAGGCTGGATTGGGCGAGTTTGAAAGAGCAGCAAAACGCGATTTTGGCGGTTTCCCTGACAGAAATTGGCCAGAATAAGCTTGCAGATCAGGCACTGCGCCATCAAGCGAGAATTGGAGATGCGCGACAACATGCGAACCTCGCGCAGTTGGCGGGCGCGTTGAACTTAGCTTCAACCCAGTTCTGGTTCGGCCATTATGGTCCATCCCGTGACCAGAGCAACGCTATGGCACGTTACCCCCTGCCCAATTGGGAACCAACCGGCGGTTGGCGCGTAACGCCATCCTTAATCTATGCCCATACGCTGCAAGAATCTAATTTCCGTACTGACGTTATCAGCCCTGCTGGTGCGCGCGGCCTCATGCAGGTTCGTCCCGGAACTGCTCAGGACCTTGCGCGAGCACGCGGTGCGTCCTTCACGGCATCCGAACTAGACCGCCCATCCATCAATTTGGAATATGGACAATCCTATTTGGAAAAGCTGCGTGACTTGCCTGCAACGGGGGGGCTGCTGCCAAAGGTAATTGCTGCTTATAATGCAGGTCCGTCGCCCGTCGCACGCTGGAACAGCGAGATACGCGACAATGGCGATCCTTTATTGTTCATTGAATCTATCCCATTTTGGGAAACGCGCGGCTATGTGGCGATCATCTTAAGAAATTACTGGATTTACGAGATGCGCGAAAACAGGGCCTCAGGAAGCCTGAAGGGCCTAGCCCAATATATGTGGCCCAAATTTCCCGATGCCAGTGGCACCGTCACTGCCCGCAGGATGACAGGAGGCGTCATTGCCGCTCGATGAAAACAGGACGTTTAAGCCAGTCCATATCGCGCTGCTGACGGTGTCCGACACGCGTGGCATCGAAAACGATACCAGCGGCGATATTTTGGCAGAACGGATCGTCGCTGCGGGACACAAAATGGCTGATCGTGCCATATTGCGCGACGACACTGCGTTAATCACTACGCATTTGCGTAAATGGATCGATGACGACAAAATTGACGTTGTGATATCAACTGGCGGCACTGGGCTCACCGGACGCGATGTTACCCCTGAGGCACTTGATCACGTAAAGACCAAGGATATTCCTGGTTTCGGCGAACTGTTCCGCTGGCTGAGTTTTGCAAGCATCGGCACATCCACCATACAATCGCGCGCCTGCGCCGTGCTGGCGGGCGGGACGTATATTTTTGCCCTTCCCGGGTCAAATGGCGCAGTTAAAGACGGTTGGGATCAGATACTTGTGCATCAACTCGACAGCCGCCACCGCCCATGCAATTTCGTGGAACTGATGCCGCGCTTGCGCGAAACGTGATTTAGACGGCGCAAGCGCCGCCTATTTCACAGCAAGATCATAGCGACCTTGCCTCATTCCTCGAGCACAAAATCCTTAAACTGCGCACGAAGCGCCACTTTCTGGATTTTGCCCGTGCCTGTGTGCGGCAGTTCGTCCACAAACAATACACGGTCAGGCATCCACCATTTGACGATGCGGTCCGCAAGATAGGCCTTCACTGTCGCCTCATCCACGTCAGCCCCAGGTTTTTTCACAGCAATCAGGACAGGCCGTTCATCCCATTTAGGGTGCGGAATACCAATTGCGCCAGCTTCAGCAATGCCGGGGCAACCAACCGCAATATTCTCTAGTTCAACCGAACTGATCCACTCGCCGCCCGATTTGATCACATCTTTTACACGGTCGGTAATCTGCATCGTGCCGTCTGGATGCAGCACGGAGACATCTCCGGTGTCAAACCACTGATCCGCGTCCACCGCGTCCGCCTCTGCTTTGAAATATCGCTTAATGACCCATGGCCCCCGAATCTGAAGCGCACCGGACGTCACACCATCGCGGGGAGCGACGTTGCCGTCCTTATCGATCACACGCAACTCCACGCCAAAGGGTGTTCGGCCTTGCTTACACACAATGTCGATTTGCTGCTCCAGCGTTAAATCGTCCCAATCGGGGGTTGGCGCCCCCATCGTACCAATGGGCGATGTTTCGGTCATACCCCATGCATGGGAAACGCGCACACCCGACGTCATCAGGCGCTCAATCATCGCACGCGGTGCAGCCGATCCACCAATTGTAACCAAGCGCAGCTTGCCCAGCGTCGCGTTACGTCCCGCTGCCGCCTCTGCATCCAGATGCGCAAACATGGCGAGCCACACGGTCGGCACCCCAGCGCTATGCGTAATGCCTTCTTGCAGCATTAAGCCATGCAAGGTTGCGGCGTCATTGGTGGTTGAAAACACAAACTTCACGCCCGCAGCAGCGCCCGCAAAAGGTAATCCCCAACTTGCCGCATGGAACATCGGCACGATCGGCAGCAACGCAGACTGCGGGCTAAGATCAAAAATGGCTGGCGCGATTTCAGCCATTGCGTGCAACATAGTCGAGCGGTGTTGATACAAAACACCCTTGGGGTTGCCCGTTGTACCACTGGTGTAACACAACATACACGCGTCGCGCTCGTCGCCGGTGGCCCATTCATAATTGCCATCTTGCGCGGCGATGAACGCACCGTAGCTGTCGTCGCGGTCAAACACGACATAATGCTCAACGGTCTTCAGATGCGGCTTTAACCGATCGATAATGGGCTGGAACATTGCGTCATACATCAACACCTTATCTTCGGCATGGTTCATGATGTAGATCAGGTCTTCATCGAACAGCCGCACATTTACCGTATGAATCACGCCGCCAAAACCAATAGCGCCATACCAAGCCGCCAAATGCCGGTGATGATTCATGGCAAAGGTAGCAATCCTATCTCCCTTTTGCAGGCCTAAGCCTGCAAAAGCTTGCGACAATTTACGCGCCTCGGTTGCAACGCCAGACCAGTTTGTCCGCTCAATCGTTCCGTCGGTCCAACGGGTTACGATTTCACGCGTTCCATGTTCGCGCGCTGCGTAGTCGATCAAACGCGGAACGCGAAGGTCCCAATTCTGCATGGTGCCGTACATCAAATTCTCTCCCTCTTACCCCCGCTGCAGGATACTGCAGACGCAATTTCTGTCCACGATTTTCGCAGTTCAGTGGACCAATGCCAAAACAGGCCCCAATGGGGCAAGCTCTACATTTTCGATACCGTCAATATTACGCAGTTGGTCCAACAAAGATGCGTCGATCTGAAAGCGGCGACCAAGCACGATATGCACCCAGCGCCCGTCAGCAGCGCGGGTTTTGATCACCAACTCGCTTCGCCCGGCACCCAATGGTGCAACAATTTGTGCAAGCTGCACCATGGCTGTTTCATGCGTCACATCCAACTGCATTTTTAGCCGCGACACGCTGGTCAGGCCACTGAGGGCTTTAGCGCTTTTCGCTGTAAAACTTGGCGTTTCATCGCCGGGCCGCATGTCCATTTCGCAATGAAGCAAAAGACACTCGGCGTCTTTTGCCCACTCGGCAAGTTGTACGCCGACCGCCTCATCAAAACATCGCACCGAAAACTGGCCGCTATTGTCGGAAAAATCCGCAATCATAAACCGCTTACCCTTGCGCGATTCGCGCCACCGGACGCCTTCAATCAATGCAGACATGGTAGCCGTGCGGCGGACACCTTCGGGAATGGGTCCGCTGTCGAGCCAAACGGCATAAGGTTTTGCGCCGTGGCTAATGGCCAGCGCCTCATATTGCGAGCAAGGATGTGCCGAGAAATAAAACCCAAACGCGTCCTTTTCTTGGTTCATTTGTTCGCCGGGTGCCCAATGCAGGCTGCTATCGATCCTGAGCGCCGCCATGTCGGACCCGCCCTCACCAAACAGGCCGCCCTGCCCACTATCGCGGGAATCGCGCGCGGATTGCGCTGCCGCCAAAAGTGTTTCTGCTGCGGCATGTACTGCGCCACGATTTGGTTCCAATGCATCAAAAGCCCCTGCAGCAGCAAGATTTTCGAGGCTCCTGCGGTTGATCTGACTGGGATCAACTCGGTTGGCAAAGTCATCAAGGCTTTTGAACAAGCCCCCAGTCGTGCGTTCTGCCACCAATATTTCCATCGCCCGTTCGCCGACATTTTTGATGCCGCCCAACGCATAGCGCACCGCATGCTCCCCATGTGCATTGGTCTCGACGGTAAATTCGGCCTCGCTGCTGTTGATGTCCGGCTGTAAACAGGTGATATCTAGCCTGCGCATATCGTCCATAAAGGTCGCAAGCTTGTCCGTTTGATGCATGTCAAAACACATGGAGGCTGCGTAAAATTCTTCGGGATGATGCGTTTTTAGCCATGCAGTCTGGTAGGCGAGCACAGCATAAGCGGCAGCATGGCTCTTGTTGAAACCATAACCTGCAAATTTGTCTATCAAGTCAAACAGCTCATTGGCGCGGTTGGGCGCGATTGCGTGCGTGGCGCAGCCCGTGACGAAACGTTCGCGCTGGGCATCCATTTCGGCCTGAATCTTCTTACCCATTGCACGGCGAAGCAAATCTGCTTCCCCAAGGCTGTAGCCGGCCAAAATCTGCGCGGCTTGCATAACTTGTTCCTGGTAAACGAATATCCCGTAGGTTTCGTTCAATACAGGTTCCAGCAAGGGGTGCGGATATTCAATGCTCTCCTCGCCATTTTTGCGACGGCCAAACATCGGGATATTGTCCATTGGACCCGGACGGTACAATGACACGAGCGCGATGATATCCCCAAAGTTGGTCGGTTTCACCGCCGCAAGTGTTCGCCGCATGCCTTCGGATTCCAACTGAAACACGCCCACGGTGTCGCCACGTTGCAGCAGTTCATAGACTGCCGGATCATCATGCGGCAACAAGTCGAGATTGACCTCCACGCCGCGCTTGGCGAGCATCTGGCTACCCTTTTGTAGGACAGACAGCGTTTTCAATCCCAAAAAGTCGAACTTAACCAGGCCTGCGCTCTCGACATATTTCATATCGAATTGCGTAACCGGCATGTCCGAACGCGGGTCGCGATACAAAGGCGCCAATTCCGATAATTCGCGGTCGCCAATGACAACACCGGCGGCATGTGTGGAACTGTGCCGTGGCAGGCCCTCCAGCTTCATCGCAAGGTCGAACAGGCGCTTAACCTGCGCATCACGCCGATATTCTTCCCGCAACTCCGCCACGCCAGCCAAAGCGCGTTTCAAATCCCACGGGTCAGCGGGCAGATTGGGCACTTGCTTGCACAGCCGGTCAACTTGGCCATAGCTCATCTGCAGCACCCGGCCAGTGTCGCGCAGAACCGCACGCGCCTTCAGCTTTCCAAACGTGATGATTTGCGCAACTTGGCGCGATCCATATTTTTTCTGCACATACCGAATGACTTCGCCACGGCGCGTTTCACAAAAGTCGATGTCGAAGTCAGGCATCGACACACGGTCGGGATTTAGGAAACGTTCGAACAGCAGGCCGAGCTTGATCGGGTCGAGGTCAGTAATTGTCAGCGCCCAAGCGACCAGCGAACCTGCCCCCGATCCACGGCCCGGCCCTACGGCAATATCCTGTTCCTTCGCCCATTTGATGAAATCGGCAACGATCAGGAAGTAGCCCGGAAAACCCATGGCGCAGATCACATCGGCTTCAAACTTCAACCGGTCAAAATAGATTTGTCGTTCGGCAGGATCCGTAATGCCCGCAATCTCAAGCCGCTTTTCCAGGCCAAGCCGCCCGTCTTCGCGCAATTGCGCGTCTTCGGCGGTTCGGTCACCGGCAAGACTGGGTAAAATCGGACTGCGATAGGGCGCAAGCGCGGCGCAGCGTTGCGCAATGACTAGGGTATTGGCCAACGCTTCGGGGACATCGGCGAACAGCTCGCGCATTTGCTTGCCGGTCTTAATCCACGTGTCGCGGCTGCTTTTCCGGCGGTCCGCGCTTTCGATATAGGCGCCGTCCGAGATGCACAGCATGGCGTCATGCG
The DNA here is from genome assembly GCF_044239665.1 of Sphingorhabdus sp. GTDB lineage: Bacteria > Pseudomonadota > Alphaproteobacteria > Sphingomonadales > Sphingomonadaceae > Sphingorhabdus_B. The sequence continues at coordinate 5,733 of NZ_JBIIBA010000003.1, read as the reverse complement.
CATCGAAGAAATCGGGTTCGGCAAAAAAGGCGGGATTGGTAGCGACCAAGGGAATATCGCGGGCGTAAGCAAGGTCAATCAGCGCGTCTTCTGCTGCGTCTTCAACCGCGTCGTTGCGCCTGCTGAGTTCGATATACAAACGGTCGGAAAACAGCGCCTGAAGACGCGTCAGGTAGCTGGATGCGGCGTCATGCTGCCCTTCACTTAACAATCGGGCCAAAGCGCCCTCTGCACCACCTGTAAGGGCGATCAGGCCGTCCTTATGTCCTGCAAGCTGTTCCAGCGTGACATGTGCATCAAAATCCTCTGGACGGTCCAGATGCGCCATGGAAACCAATCGGCATAGATTGTTATAACCGCTTTCATCTTGGGCAAATAATGGCAACCAGTCGCGGATGAACTTTCCATCGGATGTCGGCCGCCTGATCCCAAGCAACGCGCCAATGATTGGTTGTACACCATAAGATTTCGCGCCGTCCTGAAACGGCATAACGCCGTACAGCCCGTTACGGTCACAAATAGAGATAGCAGGAAAACCAAGCTTTTTCGCAGTTTCGCCAATGGCCTTGGGCTCAATCGCGCCTTCCAATATGGTATATGCGGAATACACGCGCAGAGGAACGAAGGGTACATAAGCCATGCCCCATCGTTAGAACAGGCGCTTGATTCGACAAAGCCTGTTTTGGGCTAAGCTGTGGACAATCAGGCCGCCTCGGCGAGCAATTTCTCAATGTCCTTTGCCAGCGCCTCTGGCTTTACCTGAGGGCCATGGCGGGCAACGACATTCCCCTTGCGGTCGACAAGAAATTTGGTGAAATTCCATTTGATCCCGCGTGAACCCAACAGGCCGGCTTGCTGTTGCTTTAGATAATGCCACAACGGGTCTTCGTCCGTTCCGTTGACATCGATTTTCGCCGCCAATGGAAAGGAGACATCATATGTCAGCGAGCAGAAATTCTGAATTTCTTGTGCGTCGCCCGGCTCCTGCGCGCCGAATTGGTTGCATGGGAATGCAAGGATTTCTAGCCCTTGATCTTTATACTGGCGATAGAGCGCCTCCAGGCCCTTATACTGGGGCGTGAAGCCGCATTTGGATGCCGTGTTCACCACCAGCAACACCTTGCCCTGATGCGCGGCCATAGCCTTGGCTCCGCCGCCAGGCATTTTCACGGTAAAATCATATACTGACATAGACTGCCCCCTCGTTTAGCCCAATTTACCGTCATGCAGGCGCACGACGCGGTCCATTTTCGCCGCCAATCGTTCATTATGTGTGGCGACAATGGCTGACGACCCCTCTTCGCGCACCAGCGCCATAAATTCACCGAGCACGATATCCGCCGTATGCTCATCCAAATTGCCCGTCGGTTCATCCGCTAGCACCAGCTTTGGCCGGTTCGCCAATGCCCGCGCCACCGCAACGCGTTGTTGCTCACCACCCGACAGCTTTGACGGGCGATGATGCAGCCGTTCCGACAGGCCCAATTGGGTTAGCAAATAGGTCGCACGATCATGCGCCACATCGGGCGCAGCATCCGAAATCAACTGCGGCAAAATCACATTTTCCAACGCGTCAAAATCCGGCAGAAGATGGTGAAACTGATAAACAAAGCCCAATTTCTGACGGCGAATCTCCGTTTGGCGGTCCACGCTAGCTGCGCTCACCTCTTCGCCATCCAATTTTATAGACCCTGAAAATCCACCTTCCAATAAGCCCACAGCCTGAAGCATGGTCGATTTGCCGGAACCCGATGGGCCAAGCAAAGCGACAAGCTCACCTTTGGCAATGCTCAGGTCAACGCCGCGCAAGACTTCGATGGTGACATCGCCTTGCACAAATTTGCGGCGAACATCGATAAGTTCCAAGATATTATTCATAACGCAGCACCTGAACTGGGTCCGTACTTGCCGCCTTGAGCGCCGGGTACAAGGTTGCAAGGAAGCTGAACAGCAAAGCCAGCCCGCAGATTGCCAACACTTCAAACGGGTCTGTACGCGACGGCAGCTCGGTCAGGAACCGGATCGATGGGTCCCATAAATTCTGGCCGGTAACAAATTGAATGAAGTTCACGACCGACTGCCGGAAATACAGGAATATCGCGCCCAATATCATCCCCAAAACAATTCCGGATGCACCAATCAACAAACCAACCGTCATAAAAATCTTCAGCAATGATTTTCGCGACGCCCCCATGGTCCGCAATATGGCAATGTCGCGGGTTTTGGCGCGCACGAGCATGATGAGTGACGACAAGATGTTAAACACCGCAACAAGCACGATAATCGACAGCACGACAAACATCGCGACGCGCTCGACCGCCAAAGCCTCGAACAAGGACGCATTCATACTTTTCCAGTCGACAATCTGCCCCTTATTTTCAAGCTTGGGCAATAAGGGCATGAGAATCTCATTCACCTTGTCGGGGTTTTCGGTCTTGATCTCGATCATGCCGATTTCATCCCCCATCAGCATCAGGACTTGCGCACGTTCGATGGGCATAACAACGAACGCCTTGTCATAATCATAGACGCCCACTTCAAAAATTGCGGCGACCTCATAAGAAATCTCACGCGGCACGGTGCCAAATGGCGTCGTGCGACCGGCAGGGTTGATGATCGTGACGCTCTGCCCGACCTGAACGCCCAAATTATGGGCGAGCCGCGACCCAATCGCAACCTTATCCTCATTGGCGTTTAATCTGCGCAAATCGCCGGCGACGGTCTTTCCCTTCAACGTGTCGTTTTTCAGGATATCATTCACCGACATGCCGCGCGCCAATATGGCCTCAACCCGGCCATTGAAGGTTGTCAGTAAGGGCTGCTCAATCAACGCCGTTGCTTCGGTAACGCCGTCTGTTTGCTTCACGTCGGTGAGGATTTGACGCCAATCTTGCAAGCGACCGCCATAGCCCTGAATGACGGCATGGCCATTGAGGCCGACGATCTTGTCAAATAATTCGGCACGAAAGCCGTTCATCACGCTCATCACGATGATTAAAGCGGCAACGCCAAGCGCAACCGCGACCAAGCTGATGCTGGCAACTAGGAATATAAAGCCCTCGCCCTTGCCCGGAAGCAAATACCGGCGTGCGACCATGCGTTCATATCGCGACAATATCATGTGCGGGCACTCATCGATTTTTTCGGCATAGACTGTTCTTAGGTTCCGCCATGACGACTGGCAAGTATTGTTGCAGCGACGCAACAGCATTTGAAAAAGCGTCGGCCAGAGTCTGGTTCCATTTGCAAAGCGAAGAGCAAAAGATGATGCAGTCATCGAATTCGTCGAGAGCCCGAAATGGCCGATGGTTCAGGGAAAAAATCAGACCCGCCGGTGGGGACCGGCAGAGGACTGAAACCACGCGCTGAAAAAGCCGCAAAGCGAGGCCGTTCGGAAATTCCGGGCGGCCTTGTTTTTGTCCGGTGGACATTGCAGACGATTTTTTGTCGTGATTTTTAAGCCTTGCATTTTTTCCGGTACATCCCATCTTGTTTTCCGGAGGCCGAAAGGCTCCAAAACGAACATGCTGGCCGCTGCATTTGTGGGGTTGGCGACGAACCAAATTGCTTGAAGGAGAATTTGTGATGACGCGTTTTGATTTTACACCTTATCGCCGGAACACTGTTGGCTTTGACCGTCTTTTTGAGCTGCTCGAAACCACAGGCCGTGCCGCACAGAATGAAAATTACCCCCCGTTTAATATCGAGCGCACGGGTGAGAATGATTATAAGATCACTGTCGCCGTTGCCGGGTTCAAGACCGATGAGATCGACATAGTTGCGCAGCAAAATTTGCTAATTGTAACAGGTAGCAAGCAGTCCGAAAGCAATGATAATCGCGATTTTCTGCATATGGGCATTGCCAACCGCAACTTCGAACGCCGTTTTCAACTGGCCGATCACATCCATGTGATTGACGCAGACATGGCCGACGGTCTTTTGATTATCACCCTATTGCGGGAAGTGCCCGAAGCGTTGAAGCCGCGCAAAATTGCGATTGGCGCAAAAGCGGCGTCCACGGTGATTGAACATGATGCAGCGCCCAAGAAAAAAGGTCCGCAAGCTGCTTAAACATTAAAATATGGGGCGGCAGGATAAGGCCTGACGCCCCTTTTTTTATTATACCAAGCGGCTCTGTTTCAACGCCGCTTTAACAAAGCTGGCGAACAAAGGGTGCGGCGCAAATGGGCGTGATTTCAATTCCGGATGGAATTGTACGCCGATAAACCATGGATGGTCCGGACGTTCGACAATTTCGGGCAATTCGCCATCGGGCGACATGCCGCTGAACACCAACCCGCCTTGTTCCAGCGCATCCTTATAATGGACATTCACTTCGTAACGGTGGCGATGCCGCTCGGATATGTTCTTGCTGCCGTAAATCGATGCAACATGGCTGTTACCATCCAGCACGGCATCATATGCGCCCAAACGCATCGTGCCGCCCATGTCGCCACCGGTTTCCCGCTTTTGGATACCCTCTTGGCTCATCCATTCGGTAATGATGCCCACGATGGGTTCTTCGGTAGGGCCAAATTCCGTACTGGATGCGCCCGACAGTCCTGCGGTGTTTCGTGCGCCCTCAATACATGCCATTTGCATGCCCAGGCAGATGCCAAAAAAGGGCACCTGACGTTCGCGGGCGAATTTGACCGCCGCAATCTTGCCTTCGGAGCCGCGTTCCCCAAATCCGCCAGGGACCAAAATCGCGTTCATAGGCTCAAGCGCTGTGGCGATGTCATCTTCGGATTGTTCGAACAATTCGGCGTCAATCCATTTGATGTTGACCTTCACGCGGTTGGACAGACCGCCATGCGTTAAAGCTTCGTTCAATGATTTATAGGCGTCGGCAAGACCAACATATTTGCCAACCACGCCGATGGTTACTTCGCCTTCGGGGTTCGACTGTCTGTCGATGATATCGTCCCAGCGGCCAAGGTCAGGCTCGCCTTCTGATTCAAGGCCAAATGCCCGCAATACTTCATTATCAAGCCCTTCGACATGATATTGCAGGGGCACAGCATAAATGCTCTTGGCGTCCAAAGCAGGGATTACTGCCTCTTTGCGCACATTACAAAATGCCGCAATTTTGGCGCGTTCTGCGTCGGGCAGTGGATGTTCGCAGCGGCACAGCAACACATCAGGTTGAATACCCAAGGAAGTCAATTCGCGCACGCTATGTTGCGTGGGTTTCGTCTTCAACTCACCGGCTGCGGCAATATAGGGAACCAAAGTCACATGCACCGATAAGGTCCGTTCGCGGCCCAGTTCGTTGCGCAACTGGCGAATGGCCTCAATAAACGGCAGCGATTCGATATCGCCAACGGTGCCGCCGATTTCGCACAGAACGAAATCCAAATCCTGTGTCTCTGCCTTGGCGAATTCTTTAATGGCGTCGGTGACGTGCGGGATGACCTGCACAGTGGCGCCCAGATAATCGCCGCGACGCTCTTTTTGAATGATATTCTGATAAATGCGGCCGGACGTTATATTGTCCGACTGCCGCGCCGAAACGCCAGTGAAGCGTTCATAATGGCCAAGGTCGAGGTCGGTCTCCGCCCCGTCATCGGTCACATAGACTTCGCCATGTTGATATGGCGACATCGTGCCTGGATCGACATTCAAATAAGGGTCGAACTTCCGGATGCGGACGCGATAGCCGCGCGCTTGCAAAAGGGCAGCAAGCGATGCCGCCATAAGACCTTTGCCAAGCGAGGAGACCACGCCACCGGT